>CAMCIN010000001.1 GCA_945874745.1 Akkermansia muciniphila
AGATTGATGTTGCTTTGAAAGTCCACATCCCCCGGGGCATTGGCGGCATTGAGCATCAGGGTGCTACCGGCAAAGGCGCCGGAACCCATCGTCAGCGTGCCGCCGAGGTTGACGTTGAGGTGCGTCGCCGAGGCAGCGAACCCGCCGCCGCTAGAGCCGAACTGAATCTGGCCCGGTTCCGTGCCGAGTGTGCGGGTAAAGGTGCCGTCGCTTTGGAACATCCCTCCGCTGAGGGTGAGGTTGCTGGTGGAGGGCAGGCCGATGCCGTCCTGCGCCTGGAGCACACCTCCAGCTACAGTCGTGGACCCCGTGTAAGTGTTACTCCCAGTTAGCAACCACTGACCCGTTCCCAACTTGTGGACCCATAGCGCGTTGGCACCGTTATCGGTGAGTTTCAGAGCGATTTCATTATCGCCTGTCGAGTTTCCAGAAAGATACAGGGTTCTGACTCCACTCCCCGCGAAAGCAACCGACCCGGTGTTGGAAAAAACAAGCGCCGCGTTGTTTTGAACGCCAGTAGCGAGGGCGTTGTTTCCGTAATTACCCGACGAATCGATGGTTGCGTTGCCAGCCAACGTAAAGAGTCGGTCGGTGGCGACCGAAGGCGTCTGGCTAAACTGAACGAAGCTTGAATCAGACCCGGTGTATTTAAGAACGCCTCCATTGAAGACCAGGTTGGCGGCGGCATTTGAGGAGGCGCCAATGGAGCTGGGCAGGCCGCCATTGGCGAGGGTGTTGACGGCCAGGGTGGCGCCGCCGCTGAGGATGGTGGCGCCGGTGTAGGTGTTCAGGCCGGTCAGATATTGCGTGCCGCTGGCTCCGTTGCGGATGACGGTGAGCGGAGCAACGCCATTTTGAACGACGCCCGAAAAGACGGCAGTCCCGGTAGAAGCGCTAGTGCCCAAAGAGACCGACGCGGCCACAGTGCCGGAATTATCCAGGCTGCCTGCCCCCGACAGCACTCCCAGCGGTTGGATCGGCGAGGAAGGCCCGCCGGTATACAGGGGACCCGAGACGCCCATGCCGTTTAGGTCCAACAGCGCATTCTGCCTGACGGTGACGATCGTGGTCGCACCAGCAATTCCCAAACGGGCAGTGCCGGAGGCGAGTCTGAGCGTGCCCCCATTGATGGTGGTGTGTCCCGTGTAGGTGTTGGCGGCTGAAAGAACGAGGAGTCCGTCGCCGGACTTGGTGAGCGATGCTGAACCGGAGCCAATCATGGAGCTGATGGTCAACGCGTTGGCGGGGTTCGTTCCGTTGACCGTGGCGATGAGTTCCGAGCCGGCGGCTCCAAGAGTGGCGCCAGTGATGGTCATTGCGCCTGCTGAGTTATCAAACAAGAGCCCGCCGGAGGTCAGCGAAAGCTGTCCGCCGAGGGTAAGTGTCCCTGCACCCGTCAGCTTGAGGGCGTTCGCTGCGAGAGAGTCGGTGGTGACGGTCCCACCCGTGAGGAGGTAGTTGGCAGTGGCGCTCCCCCCCGAGATGGGCATGGGAACGTAAGCGACTGCGGTCAATGTGCCTCCTGCGAGTGTGCCCGCAAAGTCGACTCCGTGGAGGGTCGCCCAACCGCCTAGGATGCCGTTGGTTGGGTTCAGCGAATTGAAGCGAAGCGTGCCGAGTCCCGGCTGAAAATCCACGGTGGCGCCGGCGGAACGCGTTCCAAGCCCCGTGAAGGTGAACGTGCCGCCGTTGGTGAGCGCGACGGAGGCTGCTCCAGCCGAGGCGGTAAGCGAACCAGCCACCTCGGTTGAAGTGCCGCCAAAGGCGAGGTACTCCAAGCGTCCGCCGGCGTTTTGCTTGCCGAAGCCGGGCGCGGTGGCGTCGGAGGTGAAGACAACGGCGCTGGAGTTGGAGAGAACATCGTTGGTCTCGGAGGTAGCCTGCAAACGCATGGTGCCCGCGGAAATGGAGAGTGGACCGGTAAAGTGAGTCAGGGAACCGAAGGTGAGGACGACGTTCGAAAGCGCACCCGTGAGATTGGAAGACAACCACAGGGTGTTGCCAACAATGGCCGTCACCGCCTGCCCGGTGGTCACGCCCGAACCGCTCACGGTCATGCCGACCGCAATGCCGGCAGTGGAGCTGACAACGAGCGTCCCCGCGTTTGAAAATCCACTCGACCCAGTGATTCCAACGGGGCCAGCAACCGTTGCGGTGGAGTCGGGGGCATAAGTCCAGATCCCCTTGTCCGTTTTGAAAAGTGACGTTGCCCCCGTGTTTTGGGTGATTCTTCCGGAAATGAAATTGGGGGCGGCGCTGTCGCCTCCGAGAACGAACGTCTTGGCCCCGGCCCCGCTTGCCGCGATGTTATTGTTGACCTGAATGGGCGTGCTTCCTGTCTGGTTTGCGAGGAGCACCGCATTGCCAGTTGTGCCGGAGAGATTCAATGTCTTTAGGAGCGTCTCTCCTTCAGTGCCGGTGAAGTTAAGGGCTCCACCGTTGAGCGAAATCGCCCCGCCCAGAGCGTTCCGAATCGCCCCGAAAGTTTGAACTTCCAGAACTCCACCAGTCACGCTGGTGTTTCCCAGATATGTGGAGGCCGTGCCAGCGATAAGAATCCGTCCTTGGCCACTCTTTTGGAGGTAATCGACAGCAGTAGCGCTACTGGAAACCAGATTTTCAATAATCACAAATTCACCTGCCCCGGATGCCGAAAAATAGCGATTTCCCGAACCATCCCCAATCACGACCGTACCTCCCAGTACGATCGGAGCGTTGCTCGAATTGGTTAGCATGACATTGGTTCCCGCGGCGCCAGACATAGCGAACCCATAACCGTTACGTCCCATGACTGTTAAGGCAGTTGCCAGTCCAGACGTGAGGCTTCCAAACTGGATTTTTTGTCCTATGCCAAGGATGCCCAGAGCGTGATCCAAGAAAATCGAGCCGTTTGAAGAAAGTGCGAGCGACTTCCCGCCGAAAGTAGCTGCTGCGGCACTCTCTGCCCGGACCTCCATTACCGCCCCACCCGCCCCAACAAGGCTGATGGGTGCGACACTTTTCCCCAGCGCCCCGCCATTGGAAACACGGATAAAGCCGCTGTTTACGGTTACCTGCCCTGTGTGGGAATTGTTAGAGTTCTGCAGCCAAAGGGTGCTGGGAAGTGTTGTTGCAGCTTCCTTAGTGATCGCGTAGGCGCCGGCCACCAAACCGCTCACAATCGCGTTGCCGTTTCCACTAAAGAACCCCCCCGGGCCAAGATTCACCGGCCCGGCTATCGTGAGATTTCCAATCCCACTCATGAGATGCGAGTATACACCCGTCCTCCCAAACTGCACGGGGCCGTCGAGTGTGACGTTGCCCAGAGTGAGCACAGCCCCGGCGCCATAATATCTGGATGCGGAGAGGCCGCGTCCATACAGAGAAAGCCCCTGTGAAATCGCGAGCGCGTCCGTGCCGGCATCGAGCAGCAGCATTCCGCCACTGAGGAAACCCCTAGCGCCATCGGTGCTCACCCCGTTGACCGTCACCATGTTGGAGGCGGCGCCCAGTTGCGAGCTGCCGTTCACCACCACCACGCCGCCATTCACCACGACATCACCGGAAAAGGTGCTCGTGCCGCCGAGCTTCAGCACGCCGTCGCCTGTTTTAAGCAGGCTCCCATAGCCCGTCATTCCGGCCTGCAGGTCCACCAAGTCGCCCAGTTTGGTGTCGATGATTTGGTTGCCAGTGAGGGTGTAGGGTTCAGCGAGGAGCAGCGTTTCGGCGCGTAAGGGCAGGCCCGTAAAGAAAAGCGCGGCCAGCGACCAGAGGGCGACGAAGCGGGTCAGCCCGGGACAAATCCGGAAAAACTCCTGGGGCGCCTGCGTTCCGAGTGCAGACGGCAGGCGGGCCCGGCGGAATCGGGAAGATCCGGCGCCTGGGCAGTCGAAAGCAGGCCTGCGGCTGGGGGGGAGCGAGCGGTCCATTTGAGAATATCAGGTCTCAACGACGTAAAAAACTGCGGCACCAAGACTCGCCGGTCAAAAATGCCGCCCAGCCCCGCTCCACGGGGAACGCAGCCACCGGCCGGGAAACAGGCAGAACTCCGCCGAGGACCCGCTTGCGAGGCCGCACAAGCGGCCGCGGGGGGCGGATTCCTTCATGCTGTGTCATGCCGCAATGGAAACGCATCTTACGCGACACCCAGCAGCAATCATGCCATCCACTGCCTGCTGCCTGCCGGATTTCCGGCCCCCTTTTTGCGGGTGCCCCTTCTTTGGCAGGCGCAAACGCCGGCGTGCTTCAGCGACTGCGCCGCCACAGCGACGCCTGGGCCACGCTCCACTGGTATTTCCGCGCATGTTCCCGGATCAAAAACGGCAGGTCGCGAGTCGACTCCAGCTGGAAAGCCGGTTCCAGATGCGCGCGCAGTCCGTCCAAGGTGTGCCGCCGCGCGCCGTCGCCCGCCACACCTCCGAGCCAATCCTCGCGCGCTGTGTATTCCTGCATCCAGGTGTAGGGCGAGGTCACCACCAGCAGCCCTCCCGGCTGCACCAAGCCCGGAAGCCGCTCCAGACACCGGACCGGTTCACGCAAACGGTCGATCAGGTTTGCCAGCAAAACCACCTCGAAGCGCCCCAGGTCCCCGCGCAGCGCCATGGCGTCCCCCTGCTCAAAGCGGACCCGCTCCGGGTCGACCCCGGCAGGCAAGCTGGCGCGCAGCTGCGTTCCGCACTCCCCCTCGTCGAGGCGGAAATAGTCCATTCCGCGGGTGGTGCGGACCTGCTCCGCAGCCGCGACAAACCGGTGCGAATAGTCGATTCCGATGACCTCGGTGCACAACCGGGCGAGTTCAAAGCTGGAGCGTCCCACGGCGCACCCCAAATCGAGGGCGCGCGCCCGGGCGGGCAGGTCGGCGGCGGCCACGCATTCAGTGACGCAGCGCACCGGATAATCCAAGGCGCCTGCAGGCCCCCAGGCATAGGGCAACACCTCCTGAGCGTTACCATAGTGAAAGAGCAGGTATTCGTTCACGAGCTTGTCCGTCTCGTAGGGGTTAGCGGGGGCTCCGGGTGAAATCTGTACGTTTGGAGTCCCTAAAGTTGCGAATGCCATGTGCCTGAGATAGACGACAGGCCCGCCCGCAGCAACGGCCCTCGTCTTCAACGTTTGAAATGTTCTGGAAAGTCACCCACCGCACCCTTGATTTGAGCAAACGCGCCCTTCTTATGGGCGTGCTCAACGTCACGCCCGACTCCTTTTCGGACGGCGGCCGCTGGGGGAATGCGGAAGGGGCAATCGCCGCGGGCCTCGCCATGGCGGCCGAAGGGGTGGACCTGCTCGATGTTGGAGGGGAGTCCAGCCGGCCGGGGGCCGCGCCAGTCTCGCCCGCGGAGGAACTCCGGCGGGTGCTGCCCGTCATTGAGGCCCTTGCCGCACAATCCTCCGCCCTCATTTCCGTCGACACCAGCAAGCCCGAAGTCGCCCGCGAGGCCCTCCGGCAGGGAGCGTCCGTGGTCAACGACATCACCGGCCTCCGCCAGGCGCCGATGCGCCGCGTGCTGCTGGAATCTGGCGCCGGGGCCATCGCCATGCACATGCAGGGAAGCCCTGCTACAATGCAGGCCGCCCCCGTTTACGCCGACGTGGTTTCCGAGGTGAGCGCTTTTTTGAAGGAAAGCCTCCGCCTGTGTGTGGAGGAGGGCATTGCTCCCGAACAGCTGCTGTTTGATCCGGGCATTGGCTTCGGCAAAACCGTCCAGCACAACCTGCTTTTGTTGCGGCACCTGGAAAGCCTTCAGGCGGCAGGCCGGCCGGTGGCCCTTGGGGTGTCGCGCAAGTCGTTCCTCGGCGCCCTCACCGGCAGTCCGGCGCTCGAGGACAGGGCTTGGCCGACGGTCGCCCTGACCAGTTTCGCACGCAGCCGCGGCGCCGTGCTCATCCGCGTCCATGAGGTGAAAGCAAACGCGGAAGCCTTGCGCATGACCGAAGCCATTTTGGAGGCGTCCGAGTGAAGGAAGATCCCCTTCTGTTTTTTCTGAAGGCCCATTGGCGGGACGGCGTGGAGATCGCCCTCCTCTGGCTGGGGCTCCACCAGGCGTGGTGCCGTTTGCGCGACTCCCGCGGAGCGCGGATCGTGTTGGGGGTGGCGCTGGGCGCCGTTTCGGTGCTGGTGCTCTCGGAGGTGTTGCGCCTGCCGGTGCTGGACTGGCTGCTGCGTAACATGGCGGCGCTGGGGCTTTTCTCTCTGGTGGTCATTTTCCAACCGGAACTGCGCAGGGCCGCTGCAAATCTGGGCAACAACCGGCTTTTTTCCAATTCCACCCACTCTGGGGGCGGCATCGAAGTACTGGCCGACCTGACCTTCGACCTGGCCAACCGCCAACTCGGGGCGCTGATTGCCTTGGAGCGGGACGTACCGCTGACCTCCTGGATAGAGAACGGCGTTGAGATTGACGGGCTGCTTTCGAGCGAACTGGTCGTCTCCATTTTTCACCCAAGAACCCCGCTCCACGACGGCGGCCTGATTCTGCGCAGCGACCGGGTGCTGGCGGCCGCCTGCATTTTTCCGGTCACCGACCGGACCGACATCGACCGGAATCTGGGGCTGCGCCACCGCGCAGCGCTCGGGCTCACCGAGGAAACCGACGCCATTGTCATCGTGGTGAGCGAGGAAACCGGGACCGTCTCCCTTTGTCACCGCGGGGAGTTGGAGCGGGGCTTTGAACCGGCCACGCTCCGGACGAGGCTTGGGGAGTTGCTGTCGGCCCTTTCAAATGAAAAACAGGCTTAAAAAGAGCGCGTTGGACAAGATTGGCACGCTACTGCTGGCGGTGGCGGTCTGGTATGTGGTCAGGCAGCGCACCGAGTTCCACCAAGGCGGGCGTCCGTCCCCCGCCCCACAGGCTCCGGCGACCCGGTAAACGCGGCATCTGCGCGCCCCGCGCGGCAGGGGCGTGTGCAAGGGCGAACAAGGTCCATAAACGGCTGGATCAGAGTTTTATCCACAGATGCCTCAGATTTCACAGAGAGGAAAAACCAGTCGCCGGTATCGGTAAATCTGAGTGTCAGCGGTGGCTCACTCCCCATTCCCAGGGGAGGCAGCGAGACGTTACACGCCCCGGTGCGTTCTCCTGCCTTGTCACCCCGCCCAGACCCGCCTTAAATCCGCCCCCATGCAGTCCCCGGAAGCTCAGTTGGAAATTCTCAAACGCGGTTCAGCCCAGATTTTGTCCGAAGCGGAGCTTTTGAAAAAGCTGCGCACCGGCAAACCGCTCAACATTAAACTCGGCGTCGATCCCACCGCCCCAGACATCCATCTCGGCTTCACGGTGTGCCTGCAAAAGCTCCGGCAGTTTCAGGATCTGGGACACCAGGCGATCCTCATCATCGGCGACTTTACCGCCATGATTGGTGATCCCTCCGGCCGCTCCAAAACGCGGCCGCAACTTTCCCATGACACGATCATGGAAAACGCCCGCAGCTTTCAGCAGCAGGCCTTCAAAATTCTGGATCCCACTCGGACGCGAACCGTCTTCAACGGGGAGTGGTTTGAGGTGATGAATTTTGAACAAATCATCAGGCTCAACAGCCGCGTGACGCTCCAGCAGATGCTCCACCGCGAGGACTTCAGGTCCCGGATCGAGCGGGGCGACTCCGTGCGCCTGCACGAAATCCAATACCCCATCATCCAGGGGTGGGACTCGGTGATGGTCAAGGCGGACGTGGAAATGGGCGGCACCGACCAGCTGTTCAACATTCTGGTGGGGCGCGATTTGCAGCGGGAGGAGGGCATGCCCGAGCAGGTGGTGTTTTTGATGCCACTCCTCGAGGGGCTCGACGGGGTGCAGAAGATGTCCAAGAGCCTCAACAACTACGTGGGGGTGACCGAGGCTCCGTCGGAAATGTTCGGCAAGCTCATGAGCATCTCCGACGCGCTCATGGCCCGCTACTACCTGCTGCTCCTCGGCGAGGAACTGCCCGCCGGCCATCCCATGGACGCCAAGAAGGAACTCGCCCGCCGCCTGGTCGCTCGGTACCACTCCGAGGCAGACGCGCAGGCGGCACTCGCCGAGTTCAACACCCGTTTCTCCAAACGCGACCTCGAAAGCGCCGAACTCCCGCTCGTGCCGCTCGGCTCGCTGGGGACGGACATCGTCTCCGCAGTCGTGGCCTCCTACGCCACCGGGTTCCAACTCACCAAATCCCGCGGCGACGCACGCCGGCTTGTCGAGCAGGGCAGCGTCCAGTGGCGCTCCGAAAAAATGACGGATCCCAAGGCCACCCCGGCCTTCGCCGCCGGCGATGTGTTGCGGCTGGATAAAACGCGGGCCGTCCGTTTGAGCTGAGCCACAGGGGGACTGGCCTCAGCCATGAAGGCTCGCCCAGACCCACGCGCCGGCGAGCCAGAGCACCGCGCACGCGCCGCAGGCCAGTTGCAGCGGAGCGGCGGCGCGGGCCGGCCGAAGCACGCTCACTCCAAAGCCCAAAGGCAGGCCGGCGGCGAAACCCCACAGGTGCGCCATCACGTCGACCGAGGCCTTTCCCTCGCCGGCGCCTAGGAACGCCAGCAGCGAGAGCCCAGCCCCCAGCGGCAACATCCACTTCCACCAGGAGCGCCCTGCCCGGCGCCGCAACAGCAACCACAGGGCATCGCCGACCAGAAGGCCAAGCGCGCCAAAAACCGCGGTCGAGGCGCCGAGGCTCCGGTGGTCCTGTGGCCAGTAGGAAAGCGCCGTGAGCGCGTTCCCCGCGGCTCCCGCGGCCAGCACCGCAAGCCAGGTCACTCCCTGTCCGAAGGCCGGGACCAGCAACGCACCAAAAAGCAGCCCAACCCAAACGTTGGCCAGCACATGCGGCACATCCCCGTGCAAGGTGAGCGCCGTGAGCACGCGCCACCACTGCCCTTGCCCGACCACCTTTTCTGCGGACAAGATTCCCAACTCCCGCCAGGAAGGGCCGCGCTCGGCCTGCAGCACGGCTCCAGCCACCGCCACAAGCGCCACGAGCGGCAGGGACCAGAAACTCAGGGGCAACGGCGACTCGTCCGGAGGGGGAACATCCGTGTTTTTCAATTCTGCCTCGTAGGCCTGCAGCTCCTCGAGGGCGGCAGGCGCGTCCAAGGCGGCGACGCGGAGCAGCCAGGTATTCCCCTCGCGCCCAATCGAGTGGGTGATGCCCCGCGCAGAAAGGGCGAGTCCGCGCTCCCGTGCCTCCTTGAGGCGCACGTACTGCGCGATGTCCACGATAAGGGGGAGGGAAGGATCAGGCTCCAAAGTGCACGGAGGCATAGCTGGAACACGCGCTCCGTTGAACCAAAAACAGACTCAACCAAGGGCGCTCAAAATCCTTTGCCGCCCAAACAGGGCCGGGACAGACGCCCTGGCCGGCTGCTTTTGCGAAGCCGCCCCCCGGCTGCTCTGCCGGCAGCCCAGGGCTTGGCCCTGGGGCGAACTTCAAACTCGTACCCCAAATCAGTTGAAGTTTCGCATAGCGAGAGTGGCGCTTTCGCTCCCGGAGGGAGCGGAGATAGTTAGCCGGGCGGCAGCGAGGCTTTGCGAGCGCCCCCGGTCCCTTCCAACGAGAGTGACGGCCCCGGCGGGGCCAGAGAACCAGGGTACGCGTACAGCGGGGCGGTCTTGCGCCCCTCCCGGGGCGGGCCGCTTTTTTCGGCCAGACCGGTGGCGGCGCTCGCGGGGCTCGCTTGCCGACCGGCTAGCTATCTGCGGGCCCGCAGGGCCCGGCAGGCAGAAGGCCGAGCCGAGCAGGGACGGGCCGGTTTTTCAGAGAAAGGGATCCAACCTTTTGACTGACTTGGGGTACTAGAGGTCGGTGACCGCGCCTAGGGAGGCGTTCGTTACCGTGCGTGCGTACTTGGCCAGCACGCCGCGGGTGTAACGCGGCTTGGGTGCCTTCCACTTGGCCCGGCGCTTTGCCAACTCCTCGGCATCCACCCCGAGGGTCAGCTGGCGAGAGGAGGCGTCAATGGTGATGAGGTCCCCGTTTTTGACGAGCGCGAGCGGGCCGCCCAGTGCTGCTTCAGGAGAGATGTGGCCGACCACAAACCCGTGGGAACCGCCGGAAAACCGGCCGTCGGTGATGAGAGCCACGTCCTTGCCCAGCCCCTTGCCCATGACCGCGCTGGTTGGCGAAAGCATCTCGCGCATTCCCGGACCGCCGACGGGTCCCTCGTGGCGGATGACGATCACGTGCCCCTTTTTGACGGTGCCGTCCAGGATGGCCTTGAGCGCCAGCTGTTCGTTTTCAAACACGATGGCCTTCCCGCTAAAAAGGAGTCCTTCCTTGCCGGAGATCTTTGCGACGGCGCCCTCTGGCGCGAGGTTTCCCTTCAGCACCACCAGGTGGCTCTCCGACTTAATCGGGTTGGAGAAGGGCCGCACGATTTCCTGATTGCGGGGATAGGGGCGCACCTTTTTGAGGTTTTCAGCCAGCGTTTTGCCGGTAACGGTCAGGCAGTCGCCGTGGAGTAGTTTTTCATCCAGCAACATCTTCATCAAAGGGGTCTGGCCCCCGATGTCGATGAGTTCGCTCATGAGAAAGCGGCCGCTGGGTTTGAGGTCCGCAAGCACTGGGACGCGCTTGCCGATGCGCGTAAAGTCCTCCAGGTCGAGTTTGATCCCCGCGGAATGAGCCATCGCGAGCATGTGGAGCACGGCGTTGGTGGAACCGCCGAGGGCGATGACGACCGTGATGGCGTTTTCAAAGGCTTCGCGGCTGAGAATGTCCGAAGGCCGGATGCCGCGTTTAATGAGTTCGACCACGGCGATGCCGGCGGCGCGGGCATCCTGCAACTTGGCCTGGGAGACGGCGTTCTGTGCGCTGGAGTTGGGCAGACTCATCCCGAGCGCCTCGATGGCGGAGGCCATGGTGTTTGCGGTGTACATCCCGCCGCAGGAGCCAGCCCCCGGGATGGACTGCTCTTCGATCAAGGTGAGCTCGCGTTCGTCAATGTGCCCGTTGGCCATCGAACCGACCGCCTCAAAGCAACTGACGATATCCAGCTTCTTGCCAGCAAGGGCCTCTGCGCGTTCCTTGCGAAGGCGCTTGGCGGCAAGTACGCCCGTGATGCAGCCGGGCAAAATCGTGCCTCCGTACACAAACACTGAGGGTCGGTTCAACCGGGCCAAAGCGATGACGCACCCGGGCATGTTTTTATCGCATCCGCCGATCGCCACGACCCCGTCAAACCCCTGGCAGCCGACCACCGCTTCGATGGAGTCGGCGATGATTTCGCGCGACACCAGCGAGTACTTCATCCCCTCGGTCCCCATGGAGATCCCGTCGGAAATAGTCATGGTGTTAAAGATGAGCCCCTTGCCCCCACCGGTGTTGACTCCTGCCTCGGCCTGCCGCGCGAGGCCGTCAATGTGCATGTTACAGGGGGTGACCATGCTCCAAGTCGAAGCGATCCCGACCTGGTTCTTCTTAAAATCATCCCGCGTGAAACCCACGGCGTGGAGCATCGCCCGGCTCGCGGCCCGCTCCATCCCGTCCACCACCTCGGACGACCAGCGCCTGTGCAGGGAGGCCGGTGCAGACGGTGCAGACGGTGCAGTTTTCGGCTTCTTCTCCTTCTGAATTTTCTGCGTTTTGGAACCGGAAGATTTGCTCATATGGGGGTGGATTTAGACCTCGACAATAGACCTGTCCTCCCGCACACGCAAGCATCCCCTGTGTACTCGACTTTCGGACTGCGCTGATCTTCTCTCAATTGAGCCTCATGTTCTTCCTCGTTCTTTTTGTCGCCGCTGCCTTTTTGGCGGGCGCCTTTTTTCTCAGACGCTTGCTGCCCCAATACGCCACGGCAATACAGCGCTCGTGGCTGGTGCGCGTGAGCCTTTTTGCGTTTTGCGGGCTCCTCCTGCTGGGGCTGGTGTTGGTGCCGCTCCCCAACAAACACCGGTTGGTGGCTCTGGTGCCCATCTTCTTCCTGATCACAGCCTTCGTCCGAATCTTCAAATCTGGAAAGGCGCGCGTGCGTGCTGGGGAACATTCCGCGCCGGATGTGGAACGCATGAAGCGGATGAACTAAAAGCGGCGTCCGGTAGACCGGAAAGTGAGCCGCAGATGACGCAGATTTCCGCAAATGTTTTTACGCACTTCAGTCATCTACTGAATCTGCTGACATCTGCGGATCACTGCCTGTTACCACCGGGCGCCCGCGTTCTGCCTACTCGCCCGGCGGCGCGGCGGCGGCGGCGGCCGAGAGGGCGGCCTGGAGCTGTGCCAAAACGGTTTCCCAGTCTTGCGTCGCACCGAGCGTCAGGGCCCGCTCGGTTGACCAGAGCAAGTCCACATCGAGTGAGCGCTCCACATCGTAGCCGCCGGAGAGGAGTTCGGGTGCTCCAAAGACGGACGCAGCTCCAGCAACTTCAACGGTGCCTCCCAACACAAAGTTACTCATCCGGGTGTCCTCCTTCGTCGCGATCACCGAGAACTCCAACTGCGCGTTGGTAGCCGCGTCGGTGACCTGCTGTTCGGCGGCGGTCCATTCGGGATTGGGCGTCTGCTGGTCCGCCCAGAGCCAGGCGGAACGGCCGGTGGTGACAGCCACGAGTTTACCGGCTTCCAACACCTGCTTGCGCTCGAGCACCCAAACCCCATTGACCGCACTGCCGGTGCCGGAGGGATCGAGACCCGTTGCATCAAAAATCCACCAAGGCGTAAACAGGGCAGCCGAGAGGGTGCCTTCGGAGCCCGTTGTCCCCGTCAGCGTCGAGGGCGTGGCACCCACGGCCTGAACCAACTTGGCGGAGGCCTCGACAAACACGGTGGGATCCGCGAGGTCCGAGACACGCACGGTGTAGGTGGCGAAATCCACGCTCGTGGCCGAAGCAATACGGAGCACTTCCCCTGTGCCAGTCGGGAGCTTTGTGGTGCCGCGGAACCATTCGTAGACGAGGGGCTTGGCGCTTGGGTACTTGACTGCCACCGCGAAGGAGACCTTCGCACCGAGGGGGACCGTCTGGGAGGCGAGCGACGCCCGCAGCTCAGGCACCACGCTCAAGGTCAGTGTGCCCAGGCCGGAGACCGGCGCCTGCACGCCGTCGGAAAGCTCGACGCTGTAGACGCCGACGTCCGTGGCGGTGACGGGATTGATGCTCAGCTGGGCCTTGGCTTCGCCCGCCAACAGGACGCGGGAAGTGCCGGCACCGCGGTACCACTGGTACTTCAGGGTCCGGTCGGTTTTCGCACCGCGCACCGCGGCGAGGAGGCTGACCCCCTGGCCCAGGGCAACGCGCTTTGGCACCTCTACTGAAACAGCCAGAAGCGCCTCAACCGAAAGCTGCGCGGGCTCGCTGAGGACGGCGCCGGCGGCGTTGGACACCTCGACCTGGTAGTTGCCTGCGTTTTCAAGTTTGAGCGGGCCGACGCCGAGCACGGCCTGGTTCGCACCTGCGACCAAGGTGCCGTCCTTGAACCACCGGTACTTGAGGGTGCCGCCACCGGTGGCGACCACGGAGAACTGAGCAATCCCGCCTTCCAGCGCGGAAAGGTCTCTGGGGCTCTGCTGGATGTCCACCTTGGTGGCGACGGCGAGAGGCAGCCAGGCGCTGAGCACCGCTGCGTCCTCGGTGGGCTTCGCGGGGTCCTTGGTGGCAACCTCAACCTGGTACTCCCCGGCGTCCACGAGCCTCACCGCTTTGAGCAGGAGTACGGCCGCGGTGGCGCCCTCTACATCCTCGGAGTTGACCAGTGTCGTGGCAGCAGCAGTTGGTGAAACGCGGTGGCGCCAGGTGTAGGAGAGGTAGGAGAGCGGCCTGGCGCTCACCGCCTTGGCTTCGAGTCGCAGACCATCCCCGACGGCTGCGGCTGGGGGCACCGAAACCGAAACCAGATGGGGATCCACCACCAGCGTAACCGGGGTGCTGTAGACAAAGTTGGCCTCGTTGGAAATGACCACTTCGTAAACACCCGCCAACGCATTGGCCGGTGCACCAAGGCTCAAGGAGTTGCTGGTCCCCGAGCTGATGGCGACGCCATCCTTGCGCCACTGGTAGGTGAGCACGCCGCTGCCTTCTGCGGTGACGGCGAGAGTGAGCGCCGGCCGGGCGGGCTGGCCGGGAACGGCCGGGGAAGCCACTCCGTTGGTCAGGCCCTCGATGCGCAGTTGCTCGGTGATCTTGAGATCGCCAAGCGGGGCGATGACAAGTTTGGCGGCCGCGCTGGTGGCCGAGGCGATCGAGTTGGAGGCAACCGCTTGGAAGGTGGCGCCGTTGAGCGGGCTGGCCGAGTCCAGCGAAGTGAAGGAGAGCAAGGGGCCGGTGGCCTGGCGGGTGGTGCCGGGCACGTAGAACGGCAGGAACTGGAGGGTACCGCCCGAGAGCGTGCCGATGAACCACTGATAAGACACATCATCCCCCTCAGCCTCGACGCGGAAGCTGGCAGAACTGCCGTCGACCACCGTGAGAGAGGCCGGGTCCCGGGTGATCTTCGGTTTGAGGTTGACCGAGACATTCACCGGGGAACTCACCGTCACCCCGTAGGCGTTGGAGATGAGCAGCTCGTAGCGGCCTGCATCCGCCTTGGTAGCGCTTGGGAACGCCAACTCGAAGCTCCTTGGGACGATCACGGTCTGGCCGGCGGTCGGCCGGGCCGCGGTGTTGGGCAGCAGGACGCCATCCTTGCGCCAGGAATAACTGACGGGCGCGGTGGCGTCCGCACGGACCGTGCCGCTGAGGACAAAGCTCCCGCCCTCGTTGGCCACGACCAGACCGTTGGCCGCCGAGACGACTGAACCGGAGACCTGGGGCTCTGCGGAGACGAACTGCGGCGGGGCGAAGACCGTGAGGCGGCCCAGCAGATAAGGCTCGGAAGTCTTGGTCTTGGAGGCGCCGGCCACGGAGAAGGCGTTGCGGAGTGTGACCCCGTAGAAGCCTCCAGAGTTTGCAGTCACAGGCCCGGTCACAAACGTGGCCGACTGGGCGGTGGGGCCGGGCAGTGCTTCCCAAGTCCCGGACAGGGTCGAGCGGTAGTGCCACTGGAATTCCGGTTCAAAGCCTGTGGCGGCCGCCGTAAAGGAGGTCTGCTCCCCAACGATCAGCGACCTGCTCTGGAGCTTGAGTCCTGCGACAACGGCGACCGGGTCGTTCACCACGAGGCGTACCGGGGCGCTTTCAGCAAAGCCGCCGACCTTCCCGGAAATGCGTACCTTGTAGTTGGCATCGTTGGTCTCCTGCACTCCCTTAAGATTGAGCGTGGAGGCGTTTTCTCCTGCCAACACCTTCCAGCCGCGGGTGCGGTTGTCCTGCACAAACCATTGGAAGGGTTTACTCTCCAGCAGTGCCCCGGTCCACGAGGCAGTCAAGGTGACTTCGCCTCCGGGATTGACGGCGGTGGGACTGACCGTCACGCCCGTGGGGACCACCGGCCTGAGAACGGTTACGCGGGCGATCTCGGAGCTGATGGCCGCGGCGGAGTTGCGCACTTCGAGCCTGTAGTCCCCATCGTCTGCATCGGTGACACCAAGGACGTCGTAGGTGCTGGTGGTGGCCCCCGGCATCTGCAACCACTCGGTGGTGCCCGTCGGGCGGAAGAACCACTGGAAGCGGGTATCCCCGGTGACAAGGACGCCGGCACTCAAGGTTGCGGTTTCGCCGGGAAGGCGGACCTGGGATTCGGGCTGCTGCTTGGTGCCTGGGATGGCTCCGTCGAGGAAGACCGGGGCCGCCACGACCACGAGTTTCCAGGGGATAATGTCGAGGAGCTTGGTGCCGTCGGCCAGTGAGATAGTGGCCACGTATTCCCCCGCATCATTGGGAAGGACATTGCGCACCACGAGGGTCGCCGCGTCGGCGCCCTTGGAGGCGGCGGAGATTTCCTTGCCGTCGGTACGGCGCCAGGCGTAGCGGAAGCCGTCACCGATGGCGTAGGAGCGCAGGGTGACGGTGTCGCCTTCGTTGGCAAAGAGGGTCTGCTGGAGTTTGCGCTGGGCGATGTCGGCTTCCGTGGTGGGCAGCCCGATGGGATCGGCTGCGTTGACGAAGACGAGTGCGGGGATGCTCATGGTCGCTGCGTTGGCATCCGACACCACCACGTAATAGTAGCCGGTGTCTTCGGAGGCGACGTTGGCAAGGGCCAGCGTGTCCTGGGTGCCACCCGCGACCAGCGCGCCCGCCTTTGTGCCGTCGGTGCGGTACCAGGCGTAGGTCAGGCCCGTGGCAACGGGCGGTTTCATCGCGACCTTCAAGGTCACGGTCTGGCCGACGCGCACGGATTGGGCTGCGGGCTGCGTAAGGATCTCAGGGCCGCCATCGACCTTTTTGAGTTCGAAATCCTTCACCGTCACGGGCTCTCCGCCCAGGGGTCCGATGATGCTGACCTGGTACTTGGCAAAGTCTCCAGCCCCAACGGGGGCTAGGGTGAGGGTGTCGCCCGTGGCTGCAAGCGGTTCCAGGCCGCTGAGGCCGACGCGACTCCAGCTGTACTGCAGCGGGCCGGTTCCTGCGGCGAGGACGCGGAAAACGGCGCGCCCACCAAGCGGCGCGCTCTGGCTGGCGGGCACTGCGAGAAGGCTGACCTTTTCAATGACCTGAACGCTGATTTTGCGCGAGAAGACGCGCCCGATTTCAACGGCGCCCGAGGCGTCGAGATAGTTGCGCACCTCCAAGTCGAAGAGGCCCGTATCAAAGACGCTGAGCTTCGCACGGGAAAGTTCCGGCTTGGTCTCGCCGGCCAGGATCACCCCGTTTCTGCGCCACTGGTACTTGAGGACGCCGTCACCGCCTGCAGTCACGGCAAGATTGAACGTGCCGCCCTGGGCCAGTTTCAAGTCGCCCGGTTCGGTCACAATAAAGGCGGGCACGCTCACGGAAAGCGTGGTGATCTTGGACAGGACGCCGGCGGGATCCACCGGGTTGGCCACGCGCGCCTGATAGTCGCCGGAGTCGGCTGCTGCGACCCCGCGGATCCGGAGCACCGGGCCGTTTCCGCCTGGGATGGGCGCGCCGTAGCGCAGCCACTGGTAGTTGAGCGGCCCGGTCCCGGTGGCCTCGACACGGAATTCGACCGTGGCGCCCGGAGTGGCGGTCTGCACGGTGGCTTCCTTGGGAGAAACGAGGGTGACGGGCTTGTTGACGGTGACGCGAGAGAGCGTGCTGGTGAGGCGTCCGGCCGGGCCTGTGACGACCACCATGTAAACGCCTTCGTCAGAAACGGCGGCCTGCTCGAGGCGCAGCGTGCGGCCTGTTTTTCCGGCGAGGACTTGGGAGGCGCGGCCGATTCCCTTGACCCACTGGTAGGTGACGCCCTCGCTCAAATTGGTGGCCACTGAGAGTTCGATGGGCTGGCGTGGGTTGACCGTCAACCGGGCTTGCGGCTGGGTGACGATGCGGAGTGCTTCGCGCACTTTCAACTCGATGGTCTTGCTGGTGGCGCGCTCGCTGCCGTTGGACACCACCACATCGTACAAACCGGCGTTCTTAAGCTGGATGGAGGGGAGGTCCAACTGGGGCCTGACCGCGCCGTAAATGTTTACGCCGTTCAACCGCCACTGGTAGCGGTAGGCGCCGCTCAGGTCGGAGGTGGGAGTCGCAAGGAACGACAGGCGTTCGCGCAAGTTCATGCTCACCACGCTCGCGCTCGGTGACAGTGTGATCTCGATGGGCAGCGTGACCTTGAGCGTCACCTGGGCCGTGCGCCCCGTCTCGGAGTTGTCGTCCTTGGCCAGAAGCTCGTACACGCCAGAATCAGAGACGGAAGCCGCGTCAATGGTCAGCACGCCCGTCACCGCATTCACGCTGCGGCCCGCTCCTGAAACGGGCAGTTTTGTGCCATCCGGCTGAATCTTCGTCCAGCTGAGCACCAGGTTGGCTCCGCCCGAGACCACGGGCACTAGGAGCGCGCGCTGGCCGGGGCGGACCGTTTGCGGCGCCATGGGAGCGATGGTGGGCGGGGCAAGCAGCTTCAGCAGGGTGGCGGCTGAAATGACCCGTCCCTTCTCCTCGCCCTGAACCGTGGCACTAATGACCGCGTCGTAGATGCCTGCGTCGGAATCCACAATCTTGGCAATGGAGTAGGAGGAGGCGTTCGCCCCTGGGATGGCAACCCCGTTGCGGCGCCACTGGAAGGCGATGGTGTAGTCGTCGCTCGGCTCAACGTACTGGGAGAAGACGATGGACTCGCCCAGCTTGCGGACTTCGACGCCATCCTCGGGAGCGGTGGACAGCGGGGCAACTCCACCCGAGGGAGCGGCGCCCTGACGCGTCAGTGAGAGGGCGGTGAGCGTACGCAGCTGCACCTCCGGAGTGGTGACGCTCCCGTAACCATTGCTGACGCGCACGGTGAAGCCGCGTGCCGAAGTCGACTTGGCGACGTTCTTGACGACCAACGAAGCCGTCTTGGCCCCCTCGATCACGTTGAGCTTCGTCCCAACCGGGGAGTCCGTAAGCAGAGCCCCGTTGAGGTACCATTGGTACTCGAGTTCCGTGGCGCTCCGCGCTGCCACCTTGAAGCTGGCCGCATCGCCAACGTTCACCACCTGGCGTTCGGGCGCCGTCTTAATGATGGGCATGCCCTCCACGGAGAGCAGCGCGGGCAAGCTGGCCAGCGTGCTTGCGGCACCCGAGACGACCACATCGTAGGCACCGGCGGAGCCGATGTTGGAGGCATCACCGAGCTCGGCCACAGCGATCTTGAGGGTGGCCGAACGCGTGCCGGAGATGCCCTTGGCAGGGGCATCCTGAAGCTCCACCCCGTCCTTGCGCCACTGGTAGGACAAAACAAACTCGCCATCGAGCGGAGTCCCTGTCGCTGCCACGGTGAAGGAAACCGGATCGCCGGCCTTCACTGTTTTGAGCAGCGGCTGGGAAGTGATGGCCACCGGCACGGGCAGGAGTGCTTCTGCAATCGCGCTTTGCTCGGAGCCGGCGAGATTGGAAACAATCACGTCGTAGCTGCCCGCGTCCGCGGCGCTGGCCTTGGAGACAGAGAGGCTCGCCTCGGTGGCGCCCTGGATGTCCGTGCCGTTTTTGCGCCACTGGTAGGTGAGGGGCTCGTCGCCGGAAGCCTGCACCAGGAGGGTAAAGGGCTTATCAAGCGTGAGCGCGGTCCGGCGAGGCTGCTGTTCGATGAGGGCCGGGAGGCGCACCTTCAAAAGACCCGAGGCGCTGAGCGAGGTGCCGAGGGAATGGTTGACCTGCACGTCGTACGTGCCTTCGCGCGCCAGTTTGTCGGCGGCTGGCGTTGCGCCCTGGGCGGCCAGGACCCTGTACACGGAGGAGGTCGCCCCGGAAATGGGTGCGCCATTGCGGCGCCACTGGTAGGTCAATTCCGAGCCCTTGGCCACCACTGAGAAGACAGCGACGTTGCCGGGATTGACGACAATCAATGGCTCGGGCTGGCCCTTGGGATCAATGACATCCAGTTCGCGCACCGCGACGGCCGCTTCGCGGGAATAGACGCTACCCCGGGCGTTCTGGACCCACAGCCGGTAGAGGCCGGCGTCGGTGGGACGCGCTGGGCTGAGGGAGAGCTGGACATCGGAAGCGCCGCTGATGGCACTCCAGCGCCCTGCGCGGAAGCGCTCCCACTGGTAGCTGAGCGTCCCGGCCTCCAAGGCCTGGGCCTGCAACAGTGCGGTGCCGCCCGCGGTGAGCGAGATGTCCTGGGGCTGGCCATTGGAGGAGAGCTGAGGCACGGGCAGGAGGCGCACGGCCACGGGCACACTCCGCACGGTGCCTAGATCCAAAGTGCCGTTCCGCCCCGAGACTTCCACAAAGAAGGTGCGAGCCACGTCGGTAACATTCGCCATCGTATACGCATTGGTGACAGCGCCTGGAATTTTTGCAGAGCCCTCGTACCACTGGTAGGTTAGTTCGCCATCCCCGATGGCGCGCACTTCGAGTCTGGCTGTTCCCTCGCCCTGCAGCGTGGGAAGCACCTGCACCTGGGGCACCGGGGGCACGGTGATGGTGGCAGGCGTGAGCACCGTCAACGTGGCGGACTGACTCGAGACGGAGGTGGCTCCGCTGCTGAAGAGCACATCGTAAGCCCCTGCGTCAGACAGCTGCGCGGCTTTGAGCACCAAGGTGGGAGAGGTGGCTCCGGGCACGTTGACCCCGTTGCGCCGCCACTGGTAGCGAAGCAGCGAACCGGTGGCCCTGGCTTCAAGCACCGCCAACGTTCCGGCCAGCGTGGTCACCGACTTGGGATAGGCGGGATCGACTTTGAGCGCGTCGTTCAAGCCGATCACCGCGGCGTTGGAGGTGACCTTGTTAATGGAGTTGCTCACGATCACGTCGTATTCGCCTTCGGTGTCTCCGGTGAGACTTGGGATGACAAACTCCGCGGTGTTGGCGAGGGGAATGGCGACGGTGTCTTTACGCCACTGATAGGACAACGGCGCAAGGCCGGTGGCCGTCACCAGCAGCTTCACGGGGGTGCCGGAGTTTGCGGTGCGGCTGAGCGGATGCACGGTGATGGCGACAGGCGCCTTCACGGTGAGGAGCTGCGCGGCGCTGGTGGCTTCGTTGACTGCGTTGGCAACCTTGACGGAGTAGGAGGCTGTCGCGGCAGCATCTGTGGTGAGGGAGTAAGTCTGCCCCGTGCCATTCTGAAGAATCTGCACGCCGTTCTTGAACCACTGGTAGGTCAACGGGGCTGTTCCCTTGGCGGAGGCAATCAGCGGCAGCACCTGGTTGAATTCGACCAGTCCCGTACCCGGAGTAAACTGCACCTCGGAGACCGGCTCGCGCACGGAGAGCAGGGCTTCGCCACTGGTCTTGGAGCTGAGCACCTTTCCTGTAAGGGAATCCGTGTTGGAGACACGCACCGAAATCTTGGCACCGGAATCGGCGGCCTTGACCACCGGGAGGGTGTAGGCCGCAGCGGTGGCCCCGGAAATGGGGAGCCCGTTGCGCAGCCACTGGTACTTCAGTTCGCTGCCTGTGGCGGCGACCGAGAAGGGCACCTTGAGCTGGCCGGGGTTGAGGACCACGGTCCCTTGGGGCCCGGACTGAAGCTCAACCGCCTGGAGCACCTTGAGGGTGGCGCTGCTCGAAACGGAGCTGAACGTGTTGGCCGCTTCAACGGTGTAATCTCCGGCGTCGGAAAGCTTCACGGCGGGCAGGGAAAGGGTCTGCGCGGTCTGGGCATCCAAAGACACGGCACCGCGCTTCCACTTGAAGGAGAGAGCATTGCCGGTAGCGGAGAAGCTCGACCAACGGAGTTCCTGGCCTTCCAACACGGTGAGCGGCAGCAGCTGGTTTTCGAGCACGGCGGGGCGCTGGTTGAGCGCCACCCGCTTGGCTTCGGAAGCGCGCGAGCCCACCTTGTTGCTGACGACCACGTCGTAATCGCCCTCGCCGGCCGCGCCGTTGAGGGTGAAGCGCAAGCTTGAAGCCGTCCCTCCCGAGACAACGGAGACAGATTTTGGGTCCAAGGGCACCCCGTTGAGCCGCCACTCAAAGGTCAGGGCAGACAAAGACTGCGCTGTCACGGCGAGATCGATGGTTCCACCCGGGGCCGCCACAAGACTGCCCGAGGAAGTAAGCGCACCAACCACTGGGAGTTGCTTGACGGTGAGCAGGACCGGCGTTTCGGTCAGGTCGGTGGCTGAGGCCGGCGTGAGTGCACCCGAAAACTGCGCCTTGTTGGAGACCCGCACCGTGTAGGCCGCCTCGGTGGCGCCGTTGGCCGCCAATTCGGCAGCGACCACCTGCAGGCTGGCCTGCGTCCCGCCAACGATGGCCTCGCCTCCCTTAAACCACTGGTAGTCAAAAGGAGCAGTGCCTTGGGCGCCCACAGAAAGCGTCACGGTCTGGTTCGGGTTGAGCGCCTGCGCCTGCGCGGCGAAGGGAATCCGCTCGATTTTAACCGGCTCAAACAGAGCCAACTGGACTTCCTGAGTGGTCTGTTTGGTGTCGACAAAGGCACCTGCAAAGCCTCCGGAGACGATCTCCACCCGATACCTGCCGACGGTGCGGTCACTTGCTTTCTTCACTTTGAGAAGCGGCGTCGTCGTGCCCGCGTACAGGTCTCCATCGCTGAGGGCCTGCCACGCGCCAACCACCGGGAGATAGTACCAGCGGTAATGCAGCTCGTAACCTGCGGCTGTCACGCCGAAGGCCGCCTCAGCTCCTTCGGGCAACTGAAGGCTTTCAGGCTGTCTGGTGATGTTGACCGAGTGGACGGTGAGCGTGCCTGAGGCGACTGTCGCACCGTAACTGCCTGCGGAAACCAGCACCTCGTACACCCCGGCCTTGCCTGCCGCGGTGTCCGTGGACTCCAGCGGAAGGGCAGTGAAAGCGAGCACCTGCTTGGTTTCGCCCGGCAAATCCACGCCGTCCCGGCGCCACTGGTAAGTGAGTGGGGCGTCACTGGTGACCAAGGCTTTCCAGCCCGCCTTGGTGCCGGCGGAAAGCGCCCAGGAGAGCGGCTCAAAGCTCACCACCGGTTTGCCCACCAGCACCGTCAGATCCGAGGACACCGCCGACCTGGAGACGCCTCCCGCAGTGGCGGTAGCTTTCAAGTGGTAGGTGCCAGCATCGGTGGCAAGACCTTGCAGCGACAGGGTCGAGGAGGTGGCGCCCGCAACCGCCACCCCGTTTTTGAACCACTGGTAGCCGGCGGAACTGACGAGGTAGCCGTCCAAAACCACAGGCACGCTCACGGGATTGCCCGTGGTAAAGAGGGAAGCCATGGGCTGCGTGATAATCTCCACCCATTCCCTGACTCTGACGCTGGTCACACGGCTTTCGACTTCGCCTGCAAAGTTAGAAACGACTACGGAGTAATTATTTGAGCCAGCTGCCAAAACCTTTCCGATCTTTAGCGTTGAAGACGTGGCACCTTCCAAAACGAGCCCATCGCGTTTCCAGACGAACTCCGGCGCCGGCACGCCCAGAGCAGAAACCGAAAGCTCCACATCGTCACCAATCTTGGCGTCCACGGCGGTGGGCTGTGTGACAATCGAAGGCGCAAGGCCGTACACCAATTCTGCGGCTTGGCTGAGCACGGTGCCGACCGTATTGGAAACCTCCACCGCATACTGTCCGGCGAGACTGGCCTGCATCGTCCCGAGGTTGAGTGTGGCTGCGGTTCCCCCAGAGACGGCGGCACCGCCCTTGAGCCACTTGTACTGCAACGTGGGCGAACCCGCGGCCAAAACCGTCAACTGCACCGGGTCCCCGGGCTTGACGATGCCCCCGGTGGGCTGGACCAGAATGCTTGGTGAAATCTCAGGCCCGATGGTGAGCGCGGCGTTTGCCGAGCCCTGGTAATTGGGATCCTCGATTGTGGCGACCACGAGGTAGTTACCGTTGCGGGTGGGCCTGTCTGTCTTGCCGGCGTAGGTCACTGAGCACGTGAGCCCGGCGGGCACCGTGGTGTAGGTCAACCCATGGGGCAGACCGTCATAGTCGACGGAAGAGGCTCCCGCGAGGGTGACAGTGGCTGCCTTTTTGGCCACGACCAATGTCTGCTCGATGGCGGCGGCGGGGTAGAATCTGGCATCCCCGTTCTGCGTGGCGCGGACGAGAATCGGACCCGCCCCCATGATCGTCAGAGTGCCGTCGGAGACGCTGCCCGAACCGCTGACCACCGTGTAACCCACGCCGAGGCCGGAACTGGCGGTGGCGCCCAGTACGACGGGTGCGTCCAGGTAGGTACGCTCGGCGAGTTCGCCAAAGGAGATGCTCTGCGAAGCGCGGTCCACGCTGAAGCTGCGATCCACGTCCGGCGCGGGCAAATGGTTGGCATCGCCCGGCTGGCTGGCGCGGACCAGCACGGTCCCACCGGCCGTCAAAACCAACGAACCGCCGCTGAGCACGGCGGGCCCGCTGACATGGCTGAAAGTCACGGGCAGCCCCGCACTGGACACCGCTGAGAGATTGAGGGCCGCATCTCCAAAGACCTTCGGATTGAGCGACTCAAACGTGATGGTCTGCGCCTTTTTGGCGACCACAAAGGACTGCTCCACGCTTTGGGCCGCCAGATAGTTGGAGTCCCCCGCACGGGTCGCAAGCACCACAACCGTGCCGGCGCCCGTGACCGAAACCACATTCCCCTGCCCGAGCGTCGCCGGCCCGCTCACGCTGAGGGTCACCGGCAAACCGCTGCTGGCCGCTGCACTCAGCGCAAAGGAAGCGTCCCCGAAGGTGCGGCCCGCCAGCGCTCCAAAGAAGATTTCTTGGGCCGACTTCGCCACCGGGATGGTGAAGAGCGCGGAGCCGGGCAGGTAGTTGGCGTTGCCCGATACCGACCCACGCACCACCAGGGAGCCGGCCCCCAGCAAGCTTGCGGTATCACCGATGACCTCACCCGGGCCGCTTACATAGCTAAACGTCACCGGCATCCCGGAGTTGGCAGTGCCCGAAAGGACAAACGGGTTGTCCCCGAAAGTCTTGGCGGCCAACGCCCCCAGCTGGATGACGGGAGCCGCGGGCAGGACGGCGAGCGTCTTTTGGACCTCGGGCGCGGCCAGATACTCCGCGTTCCCGGCCTGGATGGCTTTGAGCACCAGGGTGCCCGTACCGAACACGCGCAAGGTGCCTCCATTCAGTGCTCCCGGACCGCTCAGGAGGGCAAACCCCACGGGCAGCCCGGAAGTCGTCGCTGCGCTTAGGGTGAAGGGCGCGGGATCGAAGTCCTTGCTCGCGGGCAAGTCGAAGGTGAGCGCCTGGAACTGGCGGTTAAAGACCAGCGTCCGGACCACCGGTAGCGCGGGGGCGTAGCTTTCGTTTCCTGGCTGGCTAGCCTGAATCAAGACGGTGCCGGTGCCGGAGAACACCAGCACGTTACCCTCGATGATCGCGGGACCGCTGAGCTTGGTCCAGGTGATCGGCAAGCCGGAAGAGGCCTGTCCCAAGAGTGACAGAGACCCGTCGGCAAGCACAGCGTCTGCAGAAAGTTCGGGCACCTCGAGAGCCTGGACGCCCCTGGTTGTGTAGGCCATTGAGAGCGGCCCTGCGGAGGCGGAGATGACTCCGGAGCCGACCTGGACGGGGGTCGACCGGTTTGTGGTGGACTGGTCCCCGAGCTGGCCGGAGGTGTTGAGGCCCGTGCCATACAACTGCTCCTCGGCGTTGAGTACGAACGTGGAATTGCCACCGGCGAATACCGCTTTTCCAAGCAGGCTCAGCGACTGGCCCACCCGCACCGCGGCGGCCCGGTCGGTGGTGGTGCCGTCGCCCAACTGGCCATAGGCGTTTGAGCCGGCGGCCCAGACCATCCCGTTGGAGGTAAGCCAGACCATGTGCTGTGCGCCCGCGGCAACCGCTGTCACGGAGGAGGCCACCTGCACGGGAACGAGTGCATTGTCGGTGCTGCCGCCGGTGCCGAACTGGCCTGAGGCGTTGGACCCGGCCATCCACAGGGTTCCGTCCGTCTTGAGGAAGGCGCTGGTGCTGGCTCCGGCGGCGATCGCCTTGACTTCGGAGAGGACCTGCGCGGGAACGAACCGGCTGGTGGTGGTGCCGTCGCCCAAGGCCCCCGAGACATTGGCTCCCGCCGCCCAGACGGTGCCGTCAGCCTTGAGGTAGAGGGTGTAGTTGTCCGCCGAACCGGCGCTTTTGGCGACCGCCACGACGTTGGAGGCGATCCGCACGGGGCTGATCCGATTGGTGGTCGTGCCGTCCCCGAGTTGGCCGTAGCTATTGAGTCCCATCGCCCACAGCGAGCCGTCAGTCTTGAGGTAGTGGGAGGACTTGTCCGCACCGGCGGCGGCGGAAAGCACGTCGGAAGCGATCCATACGGGCGTGGTCCGGTTGGTGGTCGAATTGTCGCCCAGCTGGCCTGCGGAATTGTCGCCCATGCCCCAGAGGCTGCCGTCGCGGGTGACAAACAGGGTGTGGAACTGGCCGGCGGAGCTTTGGAGCACCGTGGCAGTGTTCCCCAGCGAAACGGCCTGGACGTCGGACTGGAGCTCGAGGATTTCCGCCGCGCTCAGGGCACGGGCATACACCCGCACTTCGTCCATGGCGCCGCTGAAGAAGTCGGAACCGGCGCGGAGATCCTTGCCGAGCACAAAGTCGGTGGCGACATGGGCCACATCGGCGCCGGTCACGGTGCCTGCGGGCTTGCCGTCGACATAGTAGGTGCCGCGCGTCCCGTCTTTGACGAACGCGATGTGGCGCCAGGAGCCGGAATTGACCGCCACGCTGGAGGGGACGCCGAAGAATCCATAGCTGCCGTTGTAGTCCCAGTAGTGGAGGCGGCCATCTGCATCGAGGGTCAGGAGCTGCTCTCCGTTGAAATTATTCGCACTGCGACCCATCGAGAAAATGGTAGCGTTGACGCCACTGGTTTTGATCCAGGCGGTAAAGGTCATCTGGTGGTCAGGCGCGGCGGTGAGACTCGCGCGCTGCACAAAGCTCGAAGTTCCGTTAAAGGCGAGGGCTCCTTCTGTGCGTCCATCCCGGCTGGTAGTGAGCGACACGAAACTCAGAGGGAGGTGCTGTGCATACCCGGAGGAATCGTTACCGTTGCCGTCGAAGCGGTAGGCCGCCAGCAACGCGGGGTCGGGATAGCGCGTCAAAAGCGTTGGCGTGCTGCGGTTGGTCGTGGTGCCGTCTCCCAACTGCGCGTTTGCGTTGAGGCCGGAGAGGTAGAGCTGGCGGCCCACGGTGTCGCGCACTGCGACGCGAGCGGTGTCCGAACTGACCGAGTCAAAGGGCCCGGTGACCTGCACCCGGTAGTTGCCGGGATTCAGCTGCGGATCGACTTGGAGCACCGGTACGGTGGCACCGCTGAGGGCGAGCCCGTTGAGATACCACTGGTAGGCGAGATGGTAGCCGGAGGCCGCCACGCTCAGAACCGGGTTCATTCCCGGGAGGGAGAAGATGGAGGCCACGTTGGACTGGATCGTCGTCAACGAGGCGGGCTCGCCAAGGTAGGCGGAGTAATTCCAGCCTGCAGACATCCCCAGCCCGTCTGCCACCAGCACCGGGTAATTGCGGTTGGTCGTGGTGCCGTCGCCCAGCGTGCCGGAGCCGTTGTAGCCAAGTGCGAACGTCGCACCATCGTTGCGGCGAATCAGCGTGCTTGCGTTGGAACAGGAGACCGCTGTGGCGTTGGCGAAAGGCGCGCCTGAGGAAGCAGCCACACGGGCAAAGACGTTCCGTGAAACCGTCGACCCATCGCCGAGCTGACCGTAGGCATTGCTGCCGCCGGTCCACACCGTGCCATCCGTCTTCACAAAGGCCATGTGCTGCCAGCCGGCTGAAACCTGGGCGACCCCGGTGGCCACCTGGACGGGAACAGTCACGTTTGCGGTGCTGCCGTTGCCGAATTGACCATCCCCGTTGTAACCGGTTGCCCAGAGGGAACCGTCGGTCTTGACGAACGCGGAGTGGTAGGCACCCGCGGAAAGGGAAGCGACCCCGGAGGCGATCAGTACGGGCACCCTGCGCGTGGTGCTGGTGCCATCGCCCAGCTGACCGTAGCCATTGCTGCCGATTCCCCAGAGGGTGCCGTCGGCCTTAAGGAACAACACAAACGGCTCAAAGACGCTGGAAACCTTGCTGGCGTCGACCGCCACCACGTTGTCTGCAATCCAGGCCGGACGCAGCCGCTGCGTCGTGGTGCCGTCGCCCAGTTGGCCGGCATCATTGGCGCCCACGCCCCAGAGACTGCCGTCGGTCTTGATGAAGTAAGACGAGCCCTGGCCGCCGTTGAAGTTCGAACCGCTTGCCGCCGCCTGCACCACGTCGGAGGAAACAAACACCGCACGGGTGCGGTTGGTCGTCGTGCCATCGCCCAACGCGCCGTTTTGGTTCGAGCCCACCGCGAAGAGATTATTTCCAACGGTGACAAAGAGGGTGTGCGAGGCACCCGCGGAAACCTGCAGCACGCTGGAGACCCCCGAGGGAACGGGAGCCGCCGCCTGTGCGAACAGCAACGCAATCTCCGAGGCGCCCAGGTCGGTGTCGTACAAACGGACATCGTCCAACAGACCGGTGAAGAAACCGTTGTTGTCGCGCGCGTTCTTACCCAACACAAACCGCGCGACTCCGTAGGAGACGTCCGCTGCTGCGCTGGCCGTTCCGGCAGGCTGACCGTCCACAAAGAAAGTCCCGTTCAGTCCGTTCTTCACAAAGGCGACATGGTGCCACTCTCCGTCGGCAACCGCCCCGGTGGAAACGGCGTTGAAGCCCGCGCCGGTGCCCCAATCCGAGAAAGCGAGGTTTCCAGCTTCGTCAATGTAGAGCTGGAACGAATTGTTGACGGAGGACTCTGTCCGGTTCAGAGCGGCAATCACCGCGTCCGTGCTGCTCGTTTTAATCCACGCCGCGATGGTCAGCCGCGAGTTTGGTGCAGAGGAAAGAACCGTCCTTTCCAGATAGCCACCGGAGCCGCCGTCCAGTCGGGCGGCCCAAGTCTGCTGGCCGGAGGGTACGGCAACATAGCTGTAGGTCACACCATTAAAGGCGCTGAGCGTGCTGCCGTTGCCGGAAAAGTCCGTGCCTCCGGAAGAGAAACTATAGCCGGCCACCACAGGAATCGGGCTGCGCGCCACATACGACGGGCTGGTCCTGTCCGAGGTGGAGCCGTTTCCAAGCTGCCCATAGTTGTTGTTTCCGGCGGTCCAGAGAGGAGCGGCCTCCTCTGCGGAAAGGGTGGGCGCAACGCGTACGGTACGGGAGGGGGTCACGCCGAACTCGGAGGAGACTTCCACGCGATACGAAGCAGCGGAAACGACAGAAGAAATATTCAGGGTGCTCTGGGTCCCACCCTCGATGGCCGTTCCATTCTTGAACCACTGGTAAGCAAGCGTGCCAGGGCCCGTGGCGCCCACCGCGAGGGTCGCATCTGTCTGGGGTGCGACATACTGGGTGAACGGCTCCGCGAGGATGCTCGGCACCGGGTTGGCCTCGATGATAACGGCCGCGAGACTGCCTCGGTTGGGGGCGGCACCGGGCTGGCCCTGAATGGTGAGGGTGCCGCCGGTCAGTCCGGTCAGCTTCCAGAAGTTGCCGCGCCGTCCCTGCTGTGCGTCGATCTGAATCCACTGCTGGCCCGCCGCATCCCAGGAGCCGTATGCCGGCGCCTGTGCGGGGGAAGCCCCGCCAAACACCCAGGTGCCGTTCACCCGGAAGTCCAACGTGTTGTAGGGATTCGCCGCGCTGTCGCTGGCCACCAACCCATACACGTTGTAGCTGGGGTACGGGATGTTGGCGACGGTCACTGCGGCGCCGCTGCCGTCGTTGAGGTAGCCATAGAGAAGGCGCCCGTTTTGAGTGGTGGTGGCGGCGCCGGTCCGGCCGGTGCTCGCGGCGCTCCAGCTGACACTGAGAGGCGAAGCAAAGCCTGTGTCGTCCTGTAGCGCTGTTGTCGCGCCCGTGGCGGCGCCGGCGTTGGTGAGGTTCCACACGCGCGTGCCCAGCGGGCCCTTTGGCGTGGTCGCATCAAGGGTGTCCAGCGCGCTGTCTGCAAAGTGAAGCGCCAGCGTGCGCGGCACATCGTTGACGTTTACCACGAGGGGAGCCGTTGCCGTACCGCCCGCGTTCACAACGCCCAAGGTGATGGTGTAGGTCCCGGCGCTGCCGACCGAACCCGAAAGCACTCCCGTTGCGGCGTTGAGGCTCAGGCCGGAGGGCAGGCCCGATGCCGTGAAGGACGTCGGCTCGTCGGTGGCGGTAATCTGGTAGGAGAACGCGCCCCACGCTCCTGCGGAAACGGCGAGCGGACTGGTGATAGTCGACTTCGGCCCGCCGGTTGCGCCGTTGGCCCACTTAAGGCGGAACTCCGGCGTCAGGTTGACCACGTTGCCCGAGATGGCGTTCGAAAGCGTGAGCGGCGCGTTGAGCGAGAAGGCAAGGGTGGCGCCCTGAGACACCACGAGCTGCCCGGTGCCAGGCTTGGCGCCGGCGCCAAAGCGGAGCGTGCCAGCCTGCACGAACAGGCTGCCGGTGTTGGTGCTCACACCCGCGAAGGTGGCCGTACCGGAGCCGGTTTTGAGGATCGCACCGAGGCCGCCCAAAACATTGGGCAACTCAATGTCGGTGTCCGCCGCCACAATCAGAGCCGCGCCCGAGGCAACCGACACGGGCCCCGTTCCAAGGCCGTTCGAAAGTGAGACACGCAGGGAGCCCGCGTTGATTGAGGTCCCGCCGGCGTAGGAGTTGGCGCCGGTGAGCGTAACGGTGTGGGAGTTGTTCTTCAGTAATGAGCCCGCGCCGGTGATCGAGTTGGCAAACCCGTAGTTCTCAATACCAAGCACGGCATCAGGCCCGGCGACGGTGCTCGCGGCGATGGATGCTGCGTCCAGCGCCTTGTTCCACATCCTCAGTTCCGAAAAAGTAGCGGCGGAGGTGGGATCTCCATAGTGGGAACGACCCAGCCAGAAGACACCCGAGGGAACTTGGGACAGGGTCCGGCCTGCTTCCGAGAACTGCGCAAGCAACACCCCGTCGCGGTACCAGCGGACCACCGCGTTTGCCGAATCCCACACCACGGCGTAGTGGTACACCCGCCCCAGAGTTGTCACCACCGGAGAGGACGGAGCGATGTTGCCGCTTCGGGCGGTGTCACAGATGATCGGGTTGGCGATGTCGGTGCCGTTGGCAAATGCGGTGAGGAACGAGGTGTTTGTGTTCACCCCGTCTCCCAACTCCAGAATGCGTGACCAAGCTTGGACCGCATCAAGGGAGGCCCAGACTTCCATGGTGAAATCCGTCAGCCCGGCCAGCAGGTTGGCGGGCATGCTGATGTAACTGGCCGTATCCCGGGCGCCGCCCTGCAGCTTGACCCCGCCTGCGGTAAAGGAGGCGTTGCTTGTGCTTGCGCCGGAAGGCGTCGCAATTGCGCCGTGGGCGGTGCCGATGGAATCTGCAAGAAGGGTGCCGGCCAGTTCGTTGAAGGACCAGCGGTGGATCAATCCGGGCGGATTGGCCGTATTTGCATCGAGTACTACGGTGGTGGACGAGCCGGTGGACAGAGTCCCCAGTCCGGCGGCGTTTCCTGCCTTCAGCAGCAGGGAGCCTTCGGCCAGGGTGAGGGAGGAAAGGTCGCTCGAGCCCGCCAGCAAGAGGGTGCCCGCGCCTGTCTTCATGAGCGAACCGCCGCCCGTGAGGGCGCCGCCCACCTCGAGCACCGAGGCGTTCACCTGCACGGTGCGTTCGCCCGTGAGTGAAACACTCCCTGTTCCCAGGTTCAACGGGGCGGACCCCACGAAGCCGAAGTCGCCCGTCCAGATTTGGTTGAGTGTGCCCGAAAGGGTCAGGGCCGCTCCGGACACATTGTCGAGGAAGCCACCCGAGATCGTCAGCGCACCGGTTCCAAGCGCGGAAGCCCCGCCAAGCGCCAGGGTGCCGTCGGCCAGCGTCGTGCCGCCCGCGTAGGTGTTGGTCCCGGACAGAATCCACATGCCAGTCCCCTGCTTCCAAAGCGCCGTGGTATGGGTGGTGCTGTGGTTGGCAATGACGCCCGAGAGCAGTGCGATTCCAGCCGTGGAACCCTGCAGCGTGAGCGTTTTGGAACCCGCGCCCGTCGCAGTGACGCTGCCGGAGAAGGTGAGCAAGCCCGCTCCCGAATGGTCAAGCACCCCGCCGCCGGTGGTGCCCGCGAGGTTAATGACCCGGTCGGTGGTCTGCGCACTGCCGGTGACGCGCAGCAACCCGGTGGAGGCCAGGCTACCGAGGTCGATGGTGCCGTTGGCCGCGGTGAGCGGCGCTCCGAGGGAACTCGAGGCCGAGCCACCGCTGACCTTGTTGAGCGAGGCAACCGAGAGGGCGCCGCTCTGGATCCAAGTCTTCCCGGTGTAGGAACTGGTGCCCGTGAGCACGATACTGCCCAAGCCCGCCTTGGTCAGACTCGAGGAACCCGACAGGAGGAGAGAGGTGCTGCCCGTAAGATCGCCCGCACCCAGCACGGCGTTGGCGCCGGGGGCGTACACCAGCGCGCCCCCGCCGGTGAGGTTGGGCGTGGACGCACCACTTTGGAGCAACACCGTCGTGCCAGTGGCTGCGTTGATCGTGACTCCGGCGGGCAGCGCGTACGCGCCGTTGAGTACGAGGGTGCCCGCGGTGAGATTCACCGGACCGGTGAAGGTGTTGGTTCCGCTCAGGATCAGCGTGCCGGCGCCCTTTTTGCCGAGCGCGTAGGCTCCGGAGACGTTTGCGACGGACAGCGTACCCGAGGAGACCGTCACCTCAGTGTCCGCGTTCAGGAGCACCGACCCGGCACTCGTGTCGAGTATCCCGGTGCCCGCATAGGCGAAGTCGCCGTTCCAAACCTGGACCATCGAAGCGAGCGTGACCGGTGCGGCGATACCCGAGGCTTCGATTAGAATAGCCGCCAAACTGCCACGGCCACCCTGGCCCGTATTGCCGTTGATCGTTGCCGTCGCACCGCTGAGGTTGCTCACTTTCCAGTAGTTCCCCCGCCGCGCGCTGGCGACGTCGATCTGGATCCATTTACTCCCTGCGGCTGCCCAGGAGCCGAAGGCGGGAGCCAGCATGGGAGAGGCGCCACCGAAGACCCAGGTGTTGTTCACCCTAAAATCTTGCGTGTTGTAGGGGGTCAGGTCGTTGTCGCTCGCAACGATACCGTACAGATTATAACTGGCGTAAGGAATGTTGGTGATCGTCACCGTGTTGGGTGAGTCGTCCAAATAACCGAGCAGGATTCTGGCATCCTGAGAACTCGTGGCCGTGCCGTTGACCCGCCAGGTGTTGCCGGTGGTCCACGCCACATTCACCATCGAATTCGCCCCCGTGTCATCGGACAGCCCCGTCCTGCTTCCGGAGGCCTCCGCCGCCGTTGCGTTCCAAATTCTGGTGCCCAACGGTCCCTTCGGGGTCGTGGAATCAAGCGTTTCCAGGGACACGTTGTCTTTAAAGTCCAGCGCCACCACGCGGGAGGTGATTCCCACGGCGTTGATCGCAGCGCCGGGATAAATGGTGAGTGACCCGGTTCCTAGTGCGTTGGCATTGGTGATCAGGAGCGTCCCTTCATACACCGTCGTCCCACCGGAGTACGTGTTCGCGCCCGAAAGCGTCCAGATACCGGTCCCGCGCTTGGCAACCGCCGTCGTGTTGGTCGGGCTGTTGTTGGCGATGGCACCCGAAATCTCGCCGGTGCCGGAAATCGACCCCTGCAGTGTGAGGGTCTTCGCACCCGCGCCGGTGGCCGTCACGCTGCCCGTGAAAACGAGCGCGCCCGTGCCCGACTGGTCCAGCACGCCGCCGCCGGTGGTACCCGCGAGGTTGATGATCCGGTCGGTGGTCTGCGCGGGCCCGGTCGCCACGAGCGAACCGGTGGCGGTCAGACTGCCAAGGTCGATGGTGCCGTTGGCCGCGGTAGTCGGAGCCCCCAGCGTACTCGACGCCGTCCCGCCGCTGACCTTGTTCAGCGTGGCGACCGCGAGGGCGCCGCTCTGGATCCACGTCTTCCCTGTGTAGGAATTGGCCCCCATCAGCACGATGTTCCCCAGGCCCACCTTGGTGAAGGTGGAGGAGCCCGAAAAGACGAGACCGGTACTTCCCGAAGTGTTGTTGGCACCCAGGGTGAGAGGAGAGCCGGGGGTGATTACCAGACTGCCGCCTCCGGTGTAGCCCATAAGCATCGCACCATTCTGGAGCAGGACCGTGGCCCCCGGGGCGATCGAGAGCGCCGAGTCCGTTGAGACCGACCCCAGACCCGAAAACACGAGCGTGCCGGCATTAACGGCGGTGAAGCCGGTGTGGGTGTTGACACCCGAGAGCGTGACGGTACCCAAGCCCGACTTGACGAGATTGACCACGCCTCCTCCGGAGAGCGAACCGTTAAAAGAGGCGGAGCCCCCCGTCAGGTTCAACGCCAGCGTCCCTGCGCTCAGACTGTTTGTGTTGAGGACGACGCCGCCCCCGCCCAGGTAGTCGGAGAGCGATTTGACGGTCTGGCTGCTTCCGTTGAGGTCGAGGGCCGCTCCCGTCCCCAGTTTGACTTCGGTGAGGCTGGGCAAGACCCCGGGACCGCTTGCGGAAATCGTGCCGGTGTCAGCCACCAACCGGAGGGTGCCTGTGGTGACCACCGTGGCTCCCTGATACGCCAGCGTGCCGGAGAGGGAAACCACCCCGGACCCGGAGACGAGCAGCGTCCCCGAGCCGCTGATCGGGTTGCCATAGGCCCCGACTGAGCCAGTAGCAAAGCCCAGGTACGCCCCGTTGGAAAGGGAGACCGCACCGCTGCCAAGCGCCCCGTTGGCGCCCACCCACAGACTGCCGCCGGTAACGGTCGTGCCGCCTGTGTAGGAGTTGGCGCCCAAAAGGCTCGCCTGATCCGTGCCTGTTTTTTGCACCGAACCGGCACCCGTGATCTGGTTGGAAAGATTGAGCGGCGAAGTGAAGACCGCGTCCGGGCCGGCAGCCGAGCTGGCAGTGACCTCGGCGGCGGACAGCGCCCGGTTCCACATCCGCAGATCGTAATACGAAATGTTCCCGTTTGATCCATTGATCGACTTTCCGAGCCAGAACACCGCACTGGAAACCTGAGAAAGCGCGCGTCCGGCTGTCGATGTAGACGCCAAAAGCACGCCGGAACGGTAGTACTTGATTAACGAATTCTCAGCATCCCAGATCAACGCCCAGTGGAACATCTGTCCCACGACACCGGTCACGGCGACGGTGGACACCACCGGATTGGCGAGGTCCAGGGCGGCGAAACTCGGATACCCAGAATCGTTTCCATTGCGGAAAAGCGCCGTCAGCGAAGTGGCGACAGAGACGCCGTTGCTGATTTCAAACATACGCGAATAACCTCTCGCCACATCCTCGGAGGCCCAAACCTCAAGGGTCACGCTGGTCAGGCCGTCCAGCAGGTTGGGGGGAAGGGACACATAACTGCCCAAGCCCGTCACATTGATTTTTCCGGCGCCCAAGGTCGTGTAGCCTGTATTTCCGGAAATATCCACGATGGCCGCGTGGGAGGTTCCGACTGAATCCGCGAGGACATTGCCGGCCGCCTCGTTGAAGGACCATCTGTGGATGAGGCTTGCAGGGTATTGCACCTGGGTTCCGAGCGAGAGCACCGTCCCAAGCGTGGTCGACACCGTCCCCGTTCCAACGGCGTTTTGGGAGTTGAGCAGGAGCGTGCCGCCGGTGAGGTTGACCGCGGCAAAGCTGTTTGAACCCGCCAGCACCAGCGTGCCGGCGCCGGCCTTGGTCAGGGCGCCGTCGCCCAGGATCGAACCGTCAAACTGGAGGGTCGATGCGTTGACCACGATGGTCCGGTCCCCGCTCATTCCGATGGTGCCGGCCGAGAAGCTCAGGCTGTTGGAGCCAAGGAAGCCGAAGTCCCCCGTCCAGGACTGGACGAGCGGCGTGGAGATCGTCAGAGCGGAGCCGGACGCGTTGTTGAGGAAGCCGCCGCTGATGGTCAGCGTGCCCGTGCCGAGCGCGCCGGCGTTCCCGAGAGAGAGGGTCCCCGCGGCAAGCGTCGTGCCGCCCGAATACGTGTTGGCCCCGGAAAGCGTCCAGGTGCCGGTGCCCTGTTTGAGCAGCGCGGTGGTGTTCAGGAGGCTGTTGTTGGCGAGGACGCCGGAGAGCTGGCCGGTCCCCTCGGTGGAGCCCTGCAGGGTGAGCGTCTTGGAGCCCGCGCCCGAGGCCGTGAAACTGCCAGTAAGCAGCAACGCTCCCATCCCGGACTGGTCGAGCACGCCGCCGCCGGTGGTGCCGGCGAGGTTGAGCGGACGGTTGGAAACCTGAGCGGTGCCCGTCAGCACAAGAGACCCGGTGGAAGTCAGTGAACCCAGGTCGATGGTGGCACTCGTCAAGTCAACCGGCGCCCCGAGGGAACTCGTAGCGAGGGCGCTTACATAAGTGGAAGGCACGCCCTTGCGAATCGTCCCGTTCGAGTAGTCTGCCAGGTAAAGATTCCCAAGCGCATCCAACGAGATCTGGGCCGGAGCAGAGAACGTGGCGACAGTGCCCACCCCGTTTCCGTTCCCGGCCTGCCCGCTGCCGCCAATGGTGCTGACCAGCCCGTTGGGGCGAATCACCCGTACGCGGTTCCCGCTGTGCTCGGTCACATACAAATTTCCGGATCGGTCAAATACGACGCCAAACGGATGGTTGAACGTGGCCGTCTCTTTGGGGCCGTCGACGGAGCCCGCAACCAAGGAGCCCGCAAAGGTCGTCACAAAACCCGCCGGGGTGATTTTGCGGATCATGTTGTTGACCTGATCTGCGGCGTACAAGTTTCCCTCAGCGTCGAGGGCAAAACAGTCCAGGTATCTAAAGGTGGCCACCGTGCCTGCCCCGTTTGTGTCGCCCATGGCTCCCGAACCCGCCAAGGTCGAAACGACCCCGCCAGGGGTGACCTTGCGGATCTTCTGTCCCGAGCGGTCGCCCACGTAGACGTTGCCGTTTGAATCCACAGTGAGTCCCCACGGGTCGTTGAAGGAAGCCGCCACGCCCACGCCATCCACACTGTTCGCGACACCATTTCCGGCCACGGTCGAGACCAACCCAGCGGTGGTGATTTTCCTGAGTTTGTGGTTTCCAGAATCCGCCACGTACACGTTGCCCGCGTTATCGAGCGCGACCCCCTTGGGTGCGGTAAAGCGGGCAGCGGTGCCCAAACCGTCCGTGGTTCCGGAGCTGCCCTGCGCTCCGGCGAAGACGGTCACCACCCCGGCGGCGGTCACCTTTTTAATGCAGTGGCCATCCGTAACATAAACGTTTCCAGCGGGATCTGCCACGGCTCCAAAGTTGGCGGTGAACCCCGTCGCCAGTGTAGACCAGGTGTAGGACCCGCCCGTAAGCGCGTTCAACGAAGCAGCCCACAGCGCGCCCTGTTGGATCCAGGTCTTCCCGGTAAAGGAAGCGGGATCGGTTAGGCTGAGGCTGCCGGTGCCCACCTTGGTGAGCGAGGAAGAGCCGGAAAGGATGACGCTGGAACTTCCTGAAACGTTGTTTGCGCCGAACACAGCGTTCGCACCCGGCCCGTAGGCGAGGGACCCGGCGCCCACCACGTTAGGAGTCGTCGCCCCGTTTTGCAGGAGCAAGGTCGCGCCGGAGGCGAGGTTGATCGTGACGCCCAAGGGGAGCGCGTTTGGCCCGTTGAGGACTAGGGTGCCCGCCTCGAGGCTCAGAGGCCCAGAGAAGGTGTTGGTGCCCGAGAGAACGAGGGTGCCAGCACCGGTTTTGCCGAGAAGGAAGGCGCCGGAAATATTTGCCACGGTGAGCGTGCCAGCCGCAACACGCACCGTCGCGTGGGCATTGAGAGAAACAAAACCCGCGCTCATATCCAGCGCATTGGAGCCGAGGAAGGAGAAGCTGCCGCCCCAGATTTGGGGCATCGCACTCAGCGTGACCGCGGTGCCGGCATCTAGGGTGGTGCCATCGGCGATGGTGAACGGCCCCCTGCCCAGGGCGCTGTTGTTACCGAGGACCAGCGTGCCTTGGGAAAGCGTGGTGGCTGCGGTGGTGTTCGCGCCGGTCAGGAGCACCGTTCCCGCCGTTGTTTTGTTCAGCCCTAGGGAGGCAATCCCGTTTGTCGCCAGGGTGGATATCTCGGACCCGGAAAGGGTCCGCTGCCAGAAACTCACTTCGTCGATGTGTCCGACAAAATACCCTCCGGGAAAGCCGGCTAACGATTGCCCGATCGTGAATGGCCACGTCCCGGCCCCGGTCGCAACCGAGGGTTCCGACGCCCCTGCAAAGCTACCCGTTTTTTCCAGAACGCCATTTACGTAAAGGCTCAGGGTGTTGCTTCCGGAAACCCCGGTTACGGCAACGTGCACCCAGTTTCCCGTCCGCACATTGGAAGTCGAAACCACCGCGCCGATACCGTAGATGTCATAGACCACGTTTCCGGTAGAGTTGATGTAAAGAACTGGGGTGGAGCCGCCGGCTCCGGCAGACTTCCCAAAAATCACGTGGTTGGCCGTGTCTGTAAACCCGGTCCGGATCCAAGCGCTGACAGTGAAGGCCGTTAGGGCGTTCATGTTGAGATCTCCACCGGCCAGGGTCACCCGGGTCGACCCGTTAAAGTAGGCACTGGCCCCCCCCGCCCTAACCCCAGCCGGAACGGACGACGTAAAGGACCCTGTCCCCACCCACGTTCCTGAATGCGTTCCAACGGACGACCCGTCGTTTAGGTTTCCTTCAAAACTCAACTGCGCTTTCAAATTGGCTTCGAGGGAGGACTGTCCGGCAAGGCTCGCACTGACCAAGCCGCTCTGAAGCTCGAACACTTTCCCCGTCGTTGTCAGCGTCCCGTTGCGAATCGTCCCACCGGAAAGGATGATGGTTCCCGAGGTGGAGTGGCTGTAGCCCCCCAGATCCAGCGTCCCACCGGAAACCCTGATGTCGCCCGTGGTCGCCAGCCTGTCGGACCCACCCGCGAGCGCCAGAATCCCCGACTCGACCGTGGTTCCACCGGTGTAACTGTTGACGCCGGAAAGCGTCCAGGTCCCGGTGCCCTGCTTGAGCAGCGCTGTGGTGTGGGTGGCACTGTTGTTGGCGATGGCACCGGAGAGCTCGCCGGTGCCCGAGGTGGAGCCCTGCAGGGTGAGCGTCTTGGCGCCTGCGCCGGTGGCCGTCACGCTGCCAGAGAGCACGAGCGCGCCGGTGCCCGACTGGTCGAGGACGCCGCCGCCGGTGGTGCCGGCCAAGTTGATCACGCGGTCGGTGGTCTGCGCGGAACCGGTAAGGACTAGCTTGCCGGTGGCCGCGAGACTCCCCAGATCAATGGTCCCGTTGGCGGCGGTAAGAGGCGCCCCGAGAGAGCTAAAGGCTGTCCCGCCGCTGACTTTGTTGAGGGAGACTACCGAAAGGGCGCCGCTCTGAATCCAGGTCTTCCCAGTGTAGGAATTGGCGCCGGTGAACACGATGCTGCCCGTCCCCACCTTGGTGAAGTTCGAGGAACCGGAAACCACAAGGCTGGAACTTCCCGAGTTGTTGTCCGCGCCCAAGAGAGCGGGAGAACCGGGCGAGACCACCAGGCTGCCGCTTCCGGTGTAGCTGTTGAGCATCGCACCGTTCTGCAAGAGCACCGTGGCGCCCGAACCAATCGACACCAACGAGTTGGGTGACACGGCCCCAAGGCCTGAAAATACGAGTGTCCCGGCATTGACGGCGGTAAACCCGGTATGGGTGTTGGCGCCCGAGAGGGTGACCGTGCCCGCGCCGGCCTTCACCAGATTGAGCGTGCCGCTTCCAGAGAGGGAGCCGCTGAAGGAGGACGCGCCCCCCGCCAGGTTCAATACCAACGTCCCTGCGCTGAGACTGTTTGTGTTGAGCACCACGCCGCCCCCGACAAGGTAATCGGACAGCGAATTGACGGTTTGTATGCTCCCATTGAGGTCGAGGGTTGCTCCAGTCCCCAGTCTGACATCCGTGAGGGTAGGCAGAAATCCGGGGCTGTATGCGGACGGCCCGTTTGTCATCAAACTGCCGACCTGTGCGGCGCTCAGTGCCGAACTAAAAACAGACACCCCGCTGATGGACCCCACAAATTGGGCCGCTCCATCGCCAGTGTTGTTGGAAAAGCCGATCCGCATCATTTGGGTGCCGTTCTCGGCGTTGCCCATCGAGGTGGCGGTTCCATCTGCCACCCCGTTTACATAGAAGGTTGTCGTGCCATTCTCCCGCACCATGGAGATGAACTTCCAGGTGCCATCCGCGACGTTGGAGATGCCCCCGATGAAGCCTACGTTATTCTGGGCCCCGCCGATGTGCGTGCCCTTCCAGACCCCCGAGGAACTGTTGCCCGTGAGGTTGGTCAAAAAGAACGACTGGCTGTTGATGCTCCAGGTCGCAGGCCCCTTATAGAAAAATTCGCCGCCAGGTGTGGAGGTCTTGATCCACATGGCGATGGTGTACGCCTTGCCGGCGCCGCCCCCCAGATCAGGAAGATTCCCACTCACGGGGTTGATTTCAAGATAGTTGGAGCCTGTAAAAGTGACGTACCCCTGACCCGCGGGGCCTCCCGTCGCGCTGAAGGTCGGGCTTCCAGAGGCGGTGGTGTTCACGCTGGCGGTGCCGGAGTTGACTGCGCTGCCCGAGGCAAAACTGTAGTACAAGGCGGGACTCGGCAAATATGCCGAAGGCCACGTGCCGGTGGCGGCCACCAGCCGGAGGGTGCCCGTATTGACCACGGTGGCCCCCTGATAGGCCAGCGTGCCGGAGAGGGAAAACACCCCGGAGCCGGAGAGCAGCAACGTGCCCGAACCGCTGATCGCGTTGCCATAGGCCGCGGCCGAATCGGCGGCGAAGCCCAGATAAGCCCCGTTGGAAAGCATGATGTCACCGCTACCAAGCGCCCCGCTGGCGCCCACCCACAAACTGCCGCCGGTAACGGTCGTGCCGCCGGTGTAGGAATTGGAGCCTGACAGGGTCACGCTCAAGGGACCGGTTTTCTGCAATGCACCAGCTCCGCTTAAAGCATTGGCCAAAGTAAGGGAGACGGACGGCAGAACGTCGGGGCCGGCCAAGGTGTTCGCAGCGACCTCGACGCCTGAAAGCGCCTTCTTCCAGAGCCGCACCTCCGCGTAGGTTGCCGCGGAGTTCACGCTGTTGGCGTAATGCGACTTGCCGAGCCAGAAAACGGTCGAAACCCGTTCGGAAAGCTGATGCCCCAACAACGAGGTTTCACAGAGCAGCACGCCATCCCTGTAAAACTTCGCCTTGTTGTTGGCGGAATCCCACACGAGGGCCCAGTGGTAGATCCGGCCCAAGGTGAGGGGTGTGGCAGCAGCCGGGGCGGACCGGTCGTGCCAGTTGGCGATAGCAAAGAACGGATAGTTGGTGTCCGTCCCGGTGGCAAACTCGGCCAGAGTCTCGGTGCCGGGTCCCACTCCATCTCCAAACTCAAAAATACGCGGGTAGAAGCTACCCACGTCCAGGGAAGCCCAGACCTCAACGGTCACATCCGTCAGTCCATTCAAAAGGCCCGAGGGCATCTTGGCATAGCTGGCGGTAAGATCGGAGCCGCCGAGCATTTTCAGCGACCCTTCTGACAAAGAGGCGTTCGGACTGCCGGAAGGCGTGTAGATGATCCCGTCAGCGCCTCCGACCGAATCCGCAAACGAAGTGCCGGCGATTTCATTAAAGGACCACCGATTCTTGAGCTCGGCCGGCACCCAAAACTGAGTTGCCAGCGTGACGGTTGTCCCCTGCGCGGTCGACAAGCCCCCCGCACCGGCGGCAGTCGGAGCGTTCAGCTGCAGGGTGCCCCCGGTCAGGTTCACCGAGGACATGTTGTTGGAGCCGCCCAGTACCAGCGCGCCGGCGCCAGCCTTGGTCAGCGCGCCACCACCCAGGATCGAACCGTCGAATTCGAGCGCGGCACCGTTGACCACGATGGTCCGGTCCCCGCTCATCGCAATCGCGCCTGCGGAGAAGGTCAGGTTGTTGGAACCGAGGAAGCCGAAGTCTCCCGTCCAAGACTGCGCGAGCGGTGTGGAGATCGTCAGCGCAGAGCCGGACGCATTGTGGAGGAAGCCGCCGCTGATGGTCAGCGTGCCCGTGCCGAGCGCACCAGCGTTCCCGAGGGAGAGGGTCCCCGCGGCAAGCGTGGTGCCGCCGGAATACGTATTGTTCCCGGAAAGCGTCCAGGTGCCGGTGCCCTGCTTGAGCAGCGCGGTGGTGTTAAGGAGGCTGTTGTTGGCGATGACGCCGGAGAGTTGGCCGGTGCCCGAGGTGGAGCCCTGCAGGGTGAGCGTCTTGGCGCCCGCGCCGGTGGCCGTCACACTGCCAGAGAGCACGAGCGCGCCGGTGCCCGACTGGTCAAGCACGCCGCCGCCGGTGATGCCGGCGAGGTTGAGGGAACGGTTGGTGACCTGACCGGTCCCGTTGTAGAGGAGCGTTCCCGAAGCCGTAAGCGAGCCCAAGTCGATCGTGGCGTTCGCTAGGGTTGAAGGCGCCCCAAGCGCACTGGACAGACCTGAGGAGACATAGGAGGCAGGCACCCCTCTACGGAGCGCGGCGTTTGAGCTGTCAGCCACGATCAGGCCACCAAAAGGATCCACCATGATCGCCGAGGGCCCGTTGAAAGAAGCGGCCGTGCCCGTACCGTTGGTAAAGCCAGCGCTGTTGCCTCCAATGGTCGTCACGGTTCCGTTAGCCCGGATCAAGCGAATCCGTTGTTCCCAGAAATGGGTGACATAGACGTTGAGCTGCGCGTCTACCGCGACCCCATACGGGTTGTAAAACTGCGCGGTAGTAATGTTTCCGTCGGCCGTGCCGGGGACCCCAGTACCCGCAAACGTGGTCACGACCCCCGCCGGGGTGATTTTGCGGATGAGGTTGTTGTTCTGATCGGCCACATACACGTTGCCGGCGGCGTCCACGGTTAGACAGTTTGGAAAATTAAAACTAGCCGCCGCACCTGTTCCGTTGGTAGCCGCGGGAACGCCCGAGCCTGCAAGGGTGGAGACAAGACCCGCTGGGGTTATCTTGCGGATCTTGTGGTTGCTCCGGTCCGAGACATACAGGTTTCTCTGGGTGTCGAAGGCCAGTTCCAGAGGATCGTAGAACCGTGCAGCCACTCCACTGCCCTCAGTCGTCCCAGCAACTCCGCTTCCGGCGAAGGTGGTGACGATTCCCGATGTGGAAATTCTCCTGATCTTGTGGTTGCCGGTGTCAGCCACAAACACATTTCCGTCGGGGTCGACCGCCACTCCCTTGGGGCCTTTAAAGGAGGCCGTCGTGGCCGTCCCGTCCGCCGATCCGGGGGAATTGAGAATCCCGGCGTAAACCGTGCTCACCCCAGCGGGAGTCACACGCTTGATGACGTGGTTGCCGCTGTCTGCGACGAACACATTTCCAGCGCCGTCGACCGCCGCTCCTTGGCCGGAACTGAACCCTGTTGCCAGCGTCGACCAGGCGTAGGAGTCCCCGGTGAGCGCGTTCAACGAGGTGACGGACAGGGCGCCCTGTTGGATCCACGTCTTCCCTGTGAAGGAACCGGAATTGGTCAGCGTGATGCTGCCGGTGCCAACCTTCGTGAGCGAGGAGGAACCGGAAAGGACAATGCTCGAGCTGAGCGTCACATCCCCGCCGCCCAACGTGGCAGGCGCTCCTGGTCCGAAGACCAGCGAGCCCGCGCCGCTGAACGAGGTGAGCTGCGCGCCGTTTTGCAGGATGACCGTGGCGCCGGCGGCGGCCGAGATCGAGGAACCTGCCGGCAGCGCGTTGGCGCCGCTGATGATGAGGGACCCGGCGAGGACCGTCGTGGCGCCGGAATAGGTGTTCGTCCCGGAGAGGAACAGCGTACCGGGGCCGTCCTTGCCCAGTCCGTAGGCGCCGGAAACGTTTGCGAGGTTCAGGGTCGGAACACCCGTGCCCGCGAGGAACGCGATTTCCTGTGCACTGAGGGCGCGCGAGTAGAGGCGGAGATCGTCGATCGAACCGTTGAAGAATTGATTGTTGTCACGGTAATCCTTGCCCACACAGAAATCCGTCGCGACGTGGGCCACGTCCGGCCCCGTAATGGTGCCGGCCGCCACACCATCCACGTAGTAGGTCCCCGTCGTGCCGTTTTTAACAAAGGCCACGTGCCGCCAAGCACCGGAGGTCACGGTCTGCGTCGAAGTCGCCCCGTTAAATCCAAAGCTACCAGCGTTGTAGTCCCAGTATCTCAGGCACCCGCCCGAAATGAGAAACATCTGCTGGCCGTCCATGTTGGCGGGGCTACGCCCAATGGTCATGATGGCCCCGTCAGCCGAGGTCTTGATCCAGGCCGAAAGGGTCATCTGCGAACCCGGCGCCTGATTGAGGCTGGACCGGTAGAGAAAGCTGGAGCTTCCGTTGAACACCGCGGCCCCGCCGACGGTGCCGTCCCGCCCAACGCCGTAGGTGACGCCCGTGCCCGTGGCAGTCTGCGCGTTCGCCGAGGCGTCGGTTCCATCGCCGTTCAATGCGTACGCAGCGATCACTCCCCCAGAGGGCGTGCCCCCGGCGACCGTGACCGTGGAGTTGGTCTGAAGCGCCAGGCTGCCTGAGGTCAGGTCCAACGTCCCTGCGGTAAGGAGGTTGAAGTCCCCGTTCCAAATCTTCGCCGAAGCGGGAAGCAGAAAGGAGGAAGTCGCCTCAATCGTGACTCCGGAGTTGAAGGTGAGGCTGCCCGTGCCCAAGGCGCTGGCGTGGCCAAGGACGAGCGTTCCTTGCGAAACGGTGGTCCCGCCTGAATAGGTGTTTGCGCCGGAGAGCGTCCACTTGCCTATGCCCTGTTTCAAAAGCGACGTGGCGCCGCTGCCGCTGTCGAGAATGACCCCGGAGATTTCCCCAGTGCCGGCCGTGGACCCCTGAAGGGTCAGCGTCTTGGCGCCGAGGCCCGAGGCGGTGACACCGCCGGTGAAGACAAGGGCGCCGGTGCCGGACTGGTCCAGCACGCCGCTGCCGGCTAGGCCACCGGGCCAACCGGTGCCCGGGGCGGAGACGGACAGGTTGTCGATACTGTGTTTATTTGTTTGCCCGCCGGAGCGTGCGGCAAAACCAAACTTCCAGGTGGACTTGTCGGTTGAAGCATAAGCTGCACCCAAGCTCACATTGATGACACTGACTCCCCCCACCGTCACCGTGAGCTGGTTGGAAGCGCTCACCTCCACGACAACCTTCCGGTAGGCTGTGCCCATGAGCGTCACATCGCCCGTCTGCAAGATAGCACCGTTCAGTTTTACCTCGATCCGATCGGTGCCGTACTCGATCAGCGAAACCACAAGCGAAGCGCCCGTCATTCCGTATTCATCCCCGGAAGCCGACAGGGGGCCGTAGTTAAAGCTGGTGCCGTCGGCACCGCTGCCGTCGGCTGCGCGGTAGTCGAACTGGGCGGTGAAGACCGTCGGGTTGGACGCCAGCGTATTGAAAAGCAGATACCCATAACCACCCTGAGCTGGTGTGAGTACGCATTCGCCGTTTGATACGAAGGCTAGCCCCGAAAGCACAGCACCCGAGGGGGCGGCGGAGAAGTCCGTGGAGATGTAGCTGGTCATGGGCTGGCCGCCCGCGAGGTTCACCACGCGGTCGGTGGTCTGGGCTGAGCCGGTGACGATGAGGGTGCCCGAGGAGTTGAGGCTGCCCAGGTCGATGATTCCGTTGGCCGCGGTGGTCGGGGCGCCCAGGGAACTGGAGGCCATCACGCCGGTGACACGGTTGAGGGTGGAGACGCTCAGGGCACCGGACTGGATCGAGGTCTTGCCCGTATACGAGGAGCTCGAAGTAAGCGCCACTGTCCCGCCGCCGGTCTTGATCAGGCTTGAGGAACCAGAAAGCAGGATCGGCGAACTTCCGGAGATATCCCCCATTCCAAGCACAGCATTCACCCCCGCCGGATAGACGAGGCTGCCAGCGCCGGTGATCGCCGGAACGGGAGCACTGTTTTGAAGCACGATGCTTGTGCCTATTCCCGTATTGAGGGTAACGGCTGGAGGCAGTGCCTTCGTTCCATTGAGGATAAGGGTGCCTGCCAGCACGTTCACCGTGCCACTCAGAGCGTTTGTTCCTGAGAGGATCAGCGTGCCGGTTCCAGCCTTGGTCAGGGTGTAAGCACCAGAAATATTGCCCGCTGTGAGCGAGCCCGCACTCACGGTCACCGTCGTATCGGCCGCCAGGGACGTGGAACCGGCGCTCAGGTCGAGATTGTTGGAGCCAAGGAAAGTGAAGCTGCCGTTCCAGACTTTGGGGATCGCCTGCAAAATCGTGGCGCGGGAAGCGTCCAGAGTGGCCTCTGCGTCAATGGAAAGTGTGCCTGTGCCAAGCGCATACGTATTACCGAGAGCAAGGGTTCCCTGGGCGAGGGTGGTGCCGCCAGTGTAGGTGCTCGCGCCGGAGAGCGTCCACCTGCCAGTGCCCTGCTTGAAGAGGGAGGTCGTGTGAATCGAGCTACCATTGACGATGGCGCCTGCGATTTCACCGCTACCTGAGGTCGAGCCTTGAAGGACAAGCGTCTTGGATCCGGCACCCGAGGCCGTAAACCCGCGCACAAACCTCAGCAAACCTGTGCCAGACTGTTCCAGCACCGCGCCTCCCGTGGTTCCGGCAAGATCGATGGGTCTGTTGGATGTTTCCCCAGTACCCGCGTAAAGCAAAACGCCCGTCGCGGACAGGCTCCCGATCGCAATCGTGGCGCTGGCGCCTGAGAGAGGTGCACCGAGGGAACTTTGGGTCAGGCTCGTTGTGATGTTTGGGACGCCCCTCCGTATCGTGTAATTAGCACGATCCGCGACGTACAATACGCCGTTCTGGTCAAAGACCATGTACTGAGGGCTTTTAAAACGGGCCGCCGTTCCAACTCCATCCGTGGAAGCAATGGCGCCGGGAGCGCCACCGAGGGTTGAAACCACACCGGCCGTCGTAATGCGACGGACCGTGTGCCCCATGTTATCGGCCACAATCAAATTACCGTCAGGATCGGCTGTGATCCCAATCGGCCCGTTGAAGGTCGCAACATTTCCTGCGCCATCCACTCCGCCTGCCACTCCAGTCCCTGCTACAGTTGAAACTACGCCGTCGGGAGAGAGCATCCGAATCGAATGGTTACCCCAGTCCGCGATATACAAATTTCCGTTAGGGGCATAAACAATTCCCCAAGGGAGGTTGAAGCGGGCCACTGCGACCGAACCATTGGTGCTTCCGAGCTGTCCCGCCACTCCAGCGATGGTGGTCACCACTCCCGCCGGAGTGATCTTCCGGATCGTATGGTTGACGCGATCCGCAACATAGATGTTTCCAGACGGATCCACCGCGATCCCGGAGATATTGCCGAAAGACGCCGCCGTTCCCGTGCCGTCCGCCGAGCCTGAAAAACCAGAACCCGCAAATGTTGTCACCACGCCGGCGGGCGTGATTTTTCGCACATCATAATTACTCCATTCGGCCACGTACAAATTGCCGGCGGAGTCCAACACCATCCCTTCCGGACCATTGAACCTTGCGGCTAAAGCGGTTGGCGCATTCGTGCTTCCACTGGCTCCATTCGCCCCCGCAAATATCGTCACCACGCCCGAAGGCGTGATTCTCCGGATCGTTTGTCCACCACAGTCAGAAACATACAGGGTCCCCGAGGCGTCCACGCAAATGCCGTCTGGGTCCACAAACTTGGCCGCAGTTCCTGTGGCGTCAACGTAGCCGGGGCTCCCCGCCATGCCCGCGAATGTGGACCAGGTGTAACTGGCGGCAGCAAACCCGTTGAGCGAACTCACGGCGAGTGTCCCGCTCTGAATCGTTGTTTTGCCCGTGAAACTGCCGGAACTCAAAAGGGTGGTCGAGCCGCTGCCGACCTTGGTGAGGTTCGCCGAACCCGAGACCACGGAACCCCAGTTGCCCGACGTTCCGTCACCGCCAAGCACGATGGAAGAACCCAAGCCGTAAACAAGATTCCCGCCACCGGTGAAGGCGCTTACCTGTGCCCCGTTCTGCAAAACCACGGTTGCACCCGCCGCGATGCTAAGTGCCGAACCCGCGGGTAACGCCCCGGGTCCGTTGAGCACCAGCGTCCCGGCATTCACCGCGGTCGCACCCGCGTAGGTGTTGATGCCGCTCAATGTCAGCGTGCCCGAGCCGATCTTGGTAAAGCCGCCCGCACCGGAGATGCTGCCGGCCACGGTGAGGGAGGGGGCGCGCACATCCACGAGGGTGTTCGCGACAATCGAAACGCCGCCGGTGCCGGTGTTGATGCCGGTGGTGCCCGCAAAGGCTGCGGTGCCCGCCCAGACCTGCGCCATGCCGGCAGGCAGGGGACTGCCTGTTCCCGTTCCATCCTCCAGAACACCGTTGACGAAGGTCAGCGAGCCCGCCCCCAGGGCGGTGGCGATGTTCACCCGAAGGGTGCCGCCTTCGATCGTTGTTCCGCCGGTGTAGGTGTTGGCGACGGGCAACGTGAGCTTGCCGGCCCCCCGTTTTTTTAAACCGCCCCCGGGGGAGGTCGTGGAGTTCGGAAGCGTCTGGGGGATCGTGATGTCGTACCCGTTGGTGTCGAGAACCGCGCCGCCGCTCTTCACGGAGTTCGTGATTGCGGAGATAAAGGTCGCGGAACTGAACTCGGCCTTGAGTACGCCGCCGTTGAAATTGAGCGTTCCCGTTCCCAAACCGTTTATGAAGTCCCGCGCGCTAGTGATCGTACCACCGTCCAGATTGATGGTGCCGTCCCCCCCGTAGCCGCCCAAATAAACTTTGTCCAAGGGGCTTGCCGCACCCGGCGCCGCGATGTTGACCTGACCGCCGTTCTGGATTGTCAAAATCCCCGTGCCAAACTGCGCTCCCCCCTGGCTGCCTCCCCCGATGAAGGTTTTGCCTCCTCCATTACCGATGTTGAGCACGCCGCCGCTGCCAACGGTCGCATACGCGGCACCCGTGGCGCCGAAACTCACCGCAAAGTTTGCGGTTGTACCCATCGTGACCGAGGCGTTCGCAAGATACAGGGAGCCGCCGGTCCTTCCCGCGAGCACGTTGACCCCCGAGAGGGAGCCTCCGTCCACAATCGCGAGGGTTCCGGCGTTGATCCACACCTCGCCGGAAAGGTTGTTCGCCCCAGTGAGGGTCCAGGTGCCCGTGCCCGACTTGTTGAAGGAGCCGGAGCCCTTCAGGTCGCCGGAGTAGGCGGCCGACAGGTTCCGGCTGTTGCCCACCGTGAGGGTGACCGCCGTGCCGGAATTATTGTTCAGCGTGAGGTCCGCGGACCCTGCGAGCGCCGCCAGTGTGTAGGCGCTGTAGGTTCCAAAACGCAGGCTGCCCCCGTTCAGGTTGAGGCTGCCCGAGGTCGCCACCGGCCCGAGTTCAGTGCCGCCGGTGCCCGCCAGCGTCAACGTCCCAAGCGTCACGGTCGTGGTCCCCGTGTAGGTACTGTTTCCACTCAGAACCATCGCAGACGTGGCGCTGTTCTGACTGATGTCCGTGACGGCTGTGCCAATGGCGCCACTGATCGTGAGCGCGCCCGACCCAGTCCCAGAGTTCACAATCGCTCCCGTGTGAGTGACGCCACCCGCCAACGTGATCGGGCCGGAGGAACTTGCAGAAACCGTCAAAGTACCCGTTCCATAAATGGGCCCTGAGACGATGAAAGCGGACCCGGTGGAAACCAACGCCTTCCCCTGAGCCACCACAGCAACACTTCCTGAGAGCGTTAGGGAACTGTTCGGATTCGCCTGCGTCACGGAGGTATTTCCAATGGACGGCGTGCTCGTCACAAACGGAGTCGAGGAAGTTCCCCCGTAAGTAATCTGGGCGCCGTAGACGTGAATAGAACTAAAGGAGGCTGTACCGGAGCCATTCCGATTGATCACGATGCCGTTACTGAAGAGCCCGCCGGTAACGCTGATGTTTCCTGAGTTGTTGAGATTGAGGATGAGCGGGCCTGGTCCGCTGACTTGGGAACTGACGGTAATTGCGCCTGAGGTGTTGGAGTTGAGCGCAAGGCCGGAGGCGTTCACATAGACGGTCCCGGTCTGGATGGTGACGGCGTCGGAGCCATTCTGGTTGATGGCGGTGACCTTCGAGCCGATCCCGCCCGAGATGGTGATCGTGGAAGCAGCGCTCGTACCGGCGGTGCCTCCAAGGACCGAGGCAGAGTTGAAGGAAAGCGTGCCGGCATTATTGATGGGCTGGCTGCTGAAGGTGAATCCCGTCGTGGCGCCGGCACTTGAGTTTACAAGCGACAGATTTCCTGTGCCGGTAACCCCTCCAGTCAGGGTGAGGGCGCAGGGGCCAATGTGGCTCGCGATGGCCAGAGTCAGATCGCTGTTGAGATTTACCGCGGAGGACAAGGTAAGCCCGTAGTCGACCACGGCGATCAGGTTCTTTCCGGAGCCTCCGACCGTAATAGGGTTGGAAAGGGTGGTGCTGGCACCGCTGTTGCCGCCAACCGCTCCAGCCCGGGGGGCGTAGATCAGCGACGCATCGGCAGTTCCGGTGCCGATGGTCATAGTCCCACTGCCAAGGAGGCTGGTTTTGGTGCCGTCGTTTGCCAGGACCAAGGCGCCCTTCTGAATTTCAACAGGTCCCGTAAAGGAGCCGTTGCTCGCATAGACGATCAGCGCGGAGTTCGCACTGTTCTGGACAAGCTTGGTCACCCCGGCACCCAGGGCTCCGCTAAGCAACGTGCTGCCGTTGGGTGTTCCGGAGATGGCCGTTGCCCAGTTGCCGCTGTTGCCGACACCCGTGTGGAGGATCTCGCCGCTCAATCCAAGCGTGGTGGCGGTGTCGATCTTAATCACCCCCGTGGAGTTGTTCCGGAGGGCGAGGTCGCCGACGCCCGAAATCGGGCTGGTGATCGTTAACAGCATCGAACCCGACGAGACGATTTCCTTCCCTGAAGCTCCCACTAACAGGGAGCCACTCCAAATGCTAAGCGGGTTGTTCCCCGCCTGCTCGATCGAGGTGACGTTCACGCCCACGCCACCCGAGATGGTGTTGGTTAAACCCGTGGCAAAATCGGTCGAAGCCGCTCCCCCAAGGAGGGACGCCCTGTTGAAAACGAGGCGGCCCACGTTGTTCAACGGCTTGGCAGTAATGGTAAAATCGCTCTTCCCGGTTCCCGTTGCGTTGCTGAAAAAGACGTCCCCGTTTCCTGTCACCCCGCCCGAAAGGGTAACCGTCTGGCTGGACGCCGCCTGGTTGGTGTTGGCGAAGGTCACGTCCGCGTTGGAAAGATTCACGGTTCCCGTAAGCGCCATCCCATAAAACACATTCCCAATGATGTTCCTGCCGCTGCCGGCAATTGTGAACGGGTTGGAGAGGGTCATGTTTCCCCCGTTCGAGGCTAAACCCGAGGGGGGAGTGGGAGAAAAGTCCCCGTGGTAGAGGAAGGCAGCGTCCGCGGCACCGGTGCCCACCGTAATCACTCCCCTGCCCGCACCGTTGGGGGTGCTGCTGATGCCGATGGTTTGGTAGTTGGTCACTACGACCGCACCCTGACGGATTTCCACCTGCCCGAGCCAGTTGGTGTTATCCGCGTACATCACAAGCGCGGAGGTCGGGCTGTCCTGAATGATCTTGGCAACTCCCGTACCGATTTCGCCGGTGAGGAAGGCCGTCCCAACCGTTGGCGGCCCGGTCATCAGGGCAAGTGTGCCGGTATTGCCGGTGCCGTTGTTGAGGATGTTGCCGTTGATGTTGATGATCCCGCCGGCTCCAACGTCCACAAACAACAGGCCGTTGCCGTTGGCCTTGAGGATCAGGTCCCCCGTACCGGTCACCGGTCCGTTGATGTTGAGATTGGAGGAACCGCCCACAATCAAAGTCTTGCCAGCCGAGCCCACATTCAACGCCCCGCTCACGTTCAGTGGCCCGTTGCTGCCGGTTTGGGCGAGCGTAGAAAGCCCTGCGCCGAGAGAACCGCCGACCGTATAGGTCCCCGTGCCGGTTCTGTTGAAAAACACCCCACCCGCATTCCCCAAAGCGCCGTTGAGCGTGATGGACCCGGTGCTACTGATGTTCAGCGTCAGGGCGCCCGCACCGGTGGTCGGCGCGCTGACCGTCATTCCGATCCCCGCGGTTACATTTAAGGCCAACCCGTCTGGGTCCACGTCGATCGAACCGCCGCTGATGGTGAGCGGGTGGGTGGTGCTGGCCTGCGTGATGAAGCTGACGTTCGGCCCCACGCCGCCACTGACGGTGTTGTTTGCCGTGCTTGCGCCGGCTGAACCGCCAAACGGAGTAGAGCCGTTGTTAAACGTGATGCCTCCATTGTGGTTGAGATAGCCACCAATAGAAAAGGAACTGGCCGTTGTACTTCCCGCCGAGGCATCCGTGGCGGTGATGTTGCCCGAACCGGTGATCGTTCCATTCAGCGCCACGGACGATCCCCCTGCATTGGCAACGCTCAACGTCAGGTTAGCCCCCAGCGTGACCGGCCCGTTGAGCGTCAATCCCCAGTCGGTGGTCCCGATCAGGTTGGTACCCGAGCCGCCGATGGACACTGGGTTGGAAAGGGTGTGGCTCGCGCCGGTGCTATTTGTGGTGGGGCTTGCGAAGCGGCCAGCGTGGATGAGCGCCGCGTTGGCGGCGCCCGTGCCGATCGTAATGGTTCCTGTGCCGAGGGGATTGGTCTTTGTGCTGTTCTGGTTGGCGATGACCAGAGCCCCCTGCCGGACCTCAATGGGACTTGAAAAAGTAGAATTTGTCGCATGCACCACCAAGGCGGAGGTGAGGCTGTCCTGCACCACACGGGTGACGTTCGAGCCGAACGCCGCATTGATTACCTGCGAACCCGGCAGGGTGTTGTCCGTGGTCACAAAACTCTGGGCCGTGCCCGAGCCGGTGCCATTATTGATCAGTGCACC
>CAMCIN010000002.1 GCA_945874745.1 Akkermansia muciniphila
CCCAAACGGAATCATCATGGTCACCGGCCCCACCGGTTCGGGCAAATCGACCACCCTCTACTCTTTCCTGACTTCGATCAATTCGGTCACCCGGCGCATCATCACCATCGAGGAACCTGTCGAATACCGGCTTCCCGGGGTTTCGCAGATCGACGTGAAACCCGAGATCAACCTGACTTTTGCACAGGGCTTGCGCGCGATTTTGCGGCAGGATCCCAACGTTGTCATGGTCGGCGAAATCCGCGACTTTGAGACGGCCGAAATCGCGATTCGTGCTGCCATGACCGGCCACGTGGTCTTTTCGACGCTTCACACCAACGACGCGGTTGGTGGGATCACCCGTCTGCTGGACATGGGGATCGAACCGTTCCTGCTCGCCAGCGTCGTGCGGGCCTTTCTGGCGCAGCGTCTGGTGCGGACGCTCTGTAAGCACTGCAAGGAGCCTTTCGATTACCCTCTGGATTATTTGCGCGAACTGGGCCTCGAGGTGCCTCCAGGCACCCTCCTCTACAAGGGGCGCGGCTGCGAGCATTGCCGGGGCACCGGCTATCGCGGACGGACTGCCATCTACGAAATCTGCGTTCTCTCAGAACAGTTGCGCCGGATTGTGGTGAAGAAGGGTACCGGTTCTGAAATGAAGGCCTGCGCTGTGCAGCAGGGGATGGGAACGCTGCGGACCGACGGCTGGCGGCGTGTGTTGAGGGGCCAGACAACGATCGAGGAAATCCTGAGGGTGACGCAGGAAGACGATTTGATGGACGAATAGGGGCTGACGGACTCTGCCCCGCGGAGGGAAGCCTGGGGGTGCTTCAGCTTTCCTTGGTTTAAGCCTGTTGCCGCTGCGAGATTTTTGGTCCCTTGGCACAGCCACAGCCGCCGCCACAGGATTTGTCAGCTGCCGGGCGTCGGAGTGTGCGCCACTGGCGCCGTGCGAGGTAGGTGCCGGCCGCAAAGATGCAGAGTGTTACGAGGAGCTGGTCAAAAGACATGGCGTTCAATGCAGGCCGAGGAGCCTGCCCCCCTGGTAAACTAGAAACGCAGCAGCATACGCCAGCGCGGTCATGTAGACAAACTGGAAGGCCGGCCAGCCCCAGGAGTTGGTCTCGCGTCTGACCACCGCCAGCGTGCTGAGACACTGCATGGCCAGCACATAGAACACCATCAGAGAGAGGCCCGTCAGGAGCGTATAGACCGGCGTGCCATCCGGGCGTTTCTCCGCACGCATCGCATCGCTGAGCGAAGTCTCGGTTGCATCGGGTGCGTCGTTATCCACACTGTAGACGATCCCCATCGTGGACACAAAGACCTCGCGTGCCGCCAGCGAGCCGATCAAGCCGATGCCGATTTTCCAGTCAAAGCCCAGAGGGGCAATCACCGGCTCCAGGGCGTGGCCCAGTCGGCCGGCGATGCTGTGGGACAGCTGCTCGGCCCGGGTGGCGTCCGGCTTGGCTGGCTTGGGGTAGGTCATCAGCGCCCACAAGACCACCGAAAGCGCCAGAATCACGGTTCCGGCGCGCTTAAGGAAGAGCCAGGCCCGTTCACGCATCCGCAACAAAATACCTGTGAGCGAGGGGGCCCGGTAGGGAGGCATCTCCATCAAAAGGATGGGGGTCTCGCTACGCAGGAGCGTCTTTTTGAACAACCAAGCCATCAGGAAAGCCGCCCCGATGCCGATCAGGTACATGCTGAGCAGGATCAGGCTTTTGGTCCAAACGGCTACGTCTGGAAGGAGCACGGCGATGAGTAGCGTGTAGACGGGTAGGCGCGCCGAACAACTCATCAGCGGGGCTACCAGGATGGTGACTAGGCGGTCCTTGCGCTGTTCAATGGTTCGCGTCGCCATGATGCCTGGAATCGCGCAGGCAAAGGAACTGAGCATCGGAATGAACGACTTTCCGTGCAGCCCCACGCGGGACATCAACCTGTCCATGAGAAAGGCGGCGCGGGCCATGTACCCGCTGTCCTCCAGCAGCCCCAAAAAGAAGGTCAGGATCAATATCTGGGGGAGAAAAACCACCACTCCCGCAACCCCTGCCAAGACGCCGTCTACCAGCAGCGAACGGAAGTCGCCCTCGGGCAGGAGCGTTTCCAGCCAGGTCCCGAAGGCGGACTGTGCGGCGGCGATCCAGTCTGTGGGAATCTTCGCAATGGTGAAAATGGAGAAGAACATCAGTGCCATGGCACCAATGAAAGCAACCCAGCCCCACACGCCGTGGGTGAGCACTGTATCGAGCTTGTCTGAAGTGGTCAGGTCGCCCGATTCGGGCGTGCGCACGCAGGTGGAGCAGATTTCGTGGATCCAGTCGTAACGGGCGTCGACTGCGGCCGATACCGGTTCCAAGCCCGCCGCTTCCAGTCGCTGGCGTGAGGTGGCTAGGCTGGAAAGCAGCTCTTCAGAGAGGCCGGTTGATGTTGTGAGCTGTTCGGGAGCCAGCCCCAACAGCAGCACGGCCTCAGACAACTGTGCGCCGTTGTCCGGTAGCAGGGAGGCAATGCACTCGGCTTCTTGGCGGAGCGCCTCGGGCAGGGGAGGGCGGACCTTTGGGTGGGGCAGGGGGCTTTGGGAAAGCGCCTGCTTGAGGGCAATGAGACCCGTCCCCTTTGGTGCGACCAAGGGAAGGACCGGGATGCCCAGCTTTTCAGAAAGAAGCGCAACGTCGATGACAGCGCCCCGCTTCTCAACCAAATCCACCATGTTCAGGCCCAAAAACACCGGCAACCCAAGTTCGAGCAGTTGGGAAACCAGGTAGAGGTTTCGTTCCAGGTTGGTCGCATCGACAACGGCTAGGACCGCGTCCGGACGTTGTGTGTCGGTCTGGCGCCCTAGCAGGACGTCCCGGGAGACGGCCTCGTCTGGAGAGCGGGACTGAAGGCTGTAGCAGCCCGGCAAATCCAGCAGGTCGAGAGGTTCCCCATGACTGCCCAAAAACGTGCCCTCTTTCTTTTCTACCGTGACGCCGGGGTAGTTGCCCACCTTTTGGCGCAAGCCGGTGAGGGCATTAAATAGCGTTGTTTTTCCGCAGTTGGGATTTCCCGCGACGGCAATGAGTCTTTTAAAACCGTGCGAGCCCTGGGCTGGTGTCTCCGGATTGGCGGTCAATTTTGGAAGTGGTGGGGGAAGGACGGGCTTGGGTTCAACCGGCTCTTTTTCACTGAGGGAGACTGCGTCCGGTTGTGCGATGGCCGCGGCAATGGGAAGCTCTGCGGCAATGGGAAGCTCTGCGGCAATGGGAAGCTCTGCGGCGAGAGGGGGCTCTGCGGCGAGAGGGGGCTCTGCGGCGAGAGGGGCATCCTTTTTAGGAGGTGAGTCCTTCGCTTGTTCCGGATCGGAATCCCTTTTCCTAGTCACCGCCGCACGAGGCGGGAGCATCACTTGAATCCGATCCTGCGGCGGTCGTTTGGGAGAAGGAAAACCGGGGGGTTGCATGGCTAAGGCGCTTCAATAAAAACCCCTTCTGCTTCGGCTTTCCGAAGCGAAAGTCTGTACCCCCGAATCTCCACTTCCAGTGGATCTCCGAGTGGGGCAAACCGCACCAGTGTGCAGAGGGAGCCCTTGGTTAGGCCCATTTCGAGGAGTCTTTGGCGTAGGCCAGCCGGTAATCCAAAGCCGCTTATCCGGCCACTGTCCCCCACTGCAAGGCTAGCGAGCGAGCGGGGATTCATGCCGGAACTGCCTCCACGAGAACTTGTGCGCCGAGCACCCGCCCCACGGCCATGCGGCCGCCGCCAAAGGAGCAGAGAATCGCTGCGCCATCCCCGAGTTTCGAGACAAGGGAACGCTCGCAAAGACCTAATTCTCTCAGCCGGAGGCATTCTTCTCCGGACAGAGGAAGCGAAAGGACGCGCAATTTCTGTCCACAGCAGGCCGAGGCGAGGCTGAGCGGGGCAGGATTGGGAGGCTTTACAGCGTCAGACACGGGCATACCATGCAGATAATGAGACTCAGTCGCAATAAAAAACCAAGGCGGTGAAATGTTTTGTTGCCGCGTCCTCCGAGACCGTTGGCTGGTGGGAGAGTGTCGGGAGTACCGAAAAAAGTGACCTACCCCCGCAGATGTCCCACCCTGTGTGCAATCCTGTAGTGTGGCTTGGGGACCTCCCGTGCCCATGCAACCAGAGATACACCGCAATTATGACACCAACATCCAAGCAAGTTGATGAGATCAGTGAAGTGCTGGCACTATTGATGGAGGATTTCGGCGAAGAAATACTACAGGAGACCGAAGTGGTGGCGGCAGTGGAGGAGGAGCCGCTCAGCGAGGAAGCGCTTGCCCGGGTCTTTGCAAAATCTCTCGCGGCAAAAGGAGGGAATGGAAACTTGCGGAGTCTGCTCGGAGCCGCCCGTGGGCTGCTGCGTGTCTCGCTGGAGGTTGTCTAAGCTTTGCTGTCGTGAGAGTCCGAGCGCTGCAGTGCCCAGATCGCGTTGAGAGTGAGGAGCAGTGCCTAGGCAAGGAGAGAGGGGGGCGCAGGTTTTCCAGCAGCAGGCGGCCCCGGTTGGGGCGGTGAGCGGGCCAGAGGTAGCAAAAAACAGGCGCAGCCTGATGAAGGCTACGCCTGTTTGCAGGGTATTCGGGATACCCAACCGAAGGCTGACGGCAAGAGCCTCAGCCTGCAAGAAGCATGTACCGATTGAGACGGGCGAGCTGGAACCGGGAGTCCGCCAGCCAGAGGACGGAACCGCGGGCGCGAGACTCTTAGTCGATTTCGATCCGCGTTAGTCGATTTCGATCCGCGAAAGGGCTTTGGAGCGCTTCCCGTTTGCCAGCCTGAAGACCAAGTCGATCAGTTTGCGCACTTCCGGAGATTGGAGTGCGAGGTGGCAGAAGAAAACGAGCCTGCGCTTCAAATTCGTGTCGACCACTTCAGGGAATTCGGGCCCTGTGGACTGCTTCAAGGGGATCTGGCCCGCAGGCAGATTGACAGGGCGCAGCTCCACGAGATGCTCCAGTTCTGTGGGGATCCGGTCCCTCAGGAAAGCCTCCAAAAGTTCGCTGCGCCGCTCGGGAGGAGCGATGTGGAGCAGCTTGCTCACCGCTTCGCTGCTGACTTCGACGCGTCCGCTCAACCAGCGGGACACGGTGGCTTGGTCTGTTCCTAGGCGGTCCGCAAGATTTTGCTGCGTCCAGCCCGTTTCCTTGAGGAACCTTGATAGAAGTGTCCGGAAAAGATGATGCATTTGAGTGTGGGAAGTTAACGCAACGAACGGGGAAGCTCAATTGCTTATCTACTTTTTTTTATGTTTTCTTAATGCGGCTGCCGCTTCTCGAAGCGCATTGATTATGCTGTGCCAGATTTTTATTCAAAAGAAACAAACAACAAATTCCGTAAGCAGCCGTCGCGTTTGGTTTTGGATTTTTTCTGCATAATGTAATTATTTAGGCGGTTGGCCCACAGCTCTCGCAGACAGGGGCCATCTGGTCCTTAAAAGCGCTTGCACTAAACTGACTCCGGGTGGGGGTTGTCCAGAATTTTGATTGTGATTATATTGATTTAGCTTCATACGACTCTGTGGTTTGTGGGTGTTTAATTTTTTGATTAATGCGGCAAAGTTTTATCCCACTTGTGGCGCCAGCTTATTGCTTTGTTTCCTGCGTTCATTCACCACGTTTGCTTTCCCTCATAATTATTTTTTGTTCGAGGCAGGCATTGCGTTGAAGTCTACTGCATGCGCAATCGGCCGAATGATCTAATCGGCTGCCAGCGGCAGGCTCCAGCCGGGCCCTCTGTTGCCCCTCTCAGACGCTGTGCATACCCGCCTCGGGCGCTTTGAATTGATGTAAGCGACAGTTGATTGGGCCGGGTCATCTTTTGATGATATTTCTTTTCGTGCCATGAATGCCCTCCATTTACAGCTTTAACTGTAAATACCATTTCAATTGCTATGACGTTCTTGATGGATGCGACGCTTCTTGCAATAGAAGACCCTGCAAAGAAGACCCTGCAAAGAAGACCCTGCAAAGAAGACCCTGCAATGCAGTCGCCCGCCAAGGGTTGACTCTGTGGGCTTCCTCCAACTGCCTCTTCTTCCGCTCTCCTTTTTATCATTAGAGTGCCTTTCTGTTTTGGCAACTTGCCGGAATGCCCGTCGCTGCAGTCGCCTTCACTTTGGCCTTCCGGCTGGACCGGTTCATGCCAGTGGGGGGTAAGCTTTGAGGCAAAGAGGCTAATCGCTTGGGACTGGGCTGGAGGGCGGCAACTGCGTTACTTGCTTTTGTTCAGGATGTCCCTGACTTCGTCTATGGAGAGCCGCCGGCCCTCGACAACCCCTCCGATTGGCGCATTTCCAGGTCCGTATTTCCGGGCTTTACGCTCGGCTTCCGGGCCTTGAAAGGGGCGTGCCGCCTCTGCAAATTCCTTGGAGGAGCTCGATGCCTTTGTTGCAAACGTTGGAACTGCCTTGGGAGGAGCCGACGGAGCGTTTCCGGGAAGGAAGGATTTGCCAAGCACCGGGGACGTCACCGAAAAAGCCGGCTTGGTGGAGAACGGTTTTGTCTGGTTTTTTCCCTCTGGGGTCAGGAATTCGGGCGAAGCGAAGGCAGCGGTGGAAAACGCCTTTGTTTCGAAGCCCCCGGGGCGGAACGTCTGTGTGGAAAAGGAGCGCGAAGGGGCTTGGCTCTTTGAGTCGGTCCGGCTGCGGGAGAGGTCGTAAGTCTTTTTGAGGTCCCAGTCCAGCAGCCGCTTTTCCCCTGCGGTTTGAGCCTCCGAGCGAGAGCTGTCGTCGGCGAAAAGCGTGCCGGAAATTACGAGAGGGGCCAGGCCCACCGCGGAGAGGAGCAGCGCTGCGACCAGCAGGGGGCTTTGGTGGCAAGCGCGCGGCATCCCTCACACTGCGAAAACGAGGATTCAAAGCAAGCTCTTTTGCGTCACTCGCGTAGGGTTTGGGCGCTCTGGCTCTTCAGTGAGATATTGGAGAGCAGGGCCTCCGTGCAGGCAGCCGCGAAGGTGGGGTCGCTGACTGTCGTGTCCATTTCTATGACCGGGATGTCCTTCCGGAGGCTGCTGCGCAGTGCTTTAAAAAGGGCGGCGTCGGCTTTGGGCTGATGAAAAGCAAAGCCCGGGGCTCCGAGGGAGCTGACTCCTTGGAGCGGCAGCAGGAGGGTGATTGGCCCGGTGGAGGCGTTTAATTTTTGGGCGACTCTCCGGCCAATCGCTGAGGCCTCCTCCGAGTTTGTGCGGAGTAGGGTGACCTTGGGGCTGTGGCAATGCATGAGGCGGCCTGCAAACCGGGGGGGGAGCGTGTGCGGAGCATGGAAATTGACGATGTCTAAGCAACCCGGGACTACCACTGCTGGAACGCCATGCCTAGCGGCGGACTCAAGCCGTGTGGGACCGGCACCGAGTACGCCTCCAACGACCTCGTCGGCCCATTCTTTGAGGGTGAAGTCGAGGACCCCCGCCGCCAAGCCTTCGGCAATGAGTGTCTCCATGGTGCGTCCGCCCGAACCCGTGGCATGGAAAGGCAGGACCTGATAGCCCTCCCGTTCTAGCATCCCCGAGGCCAGTTGCACCCCGGCAGCGGTGTTGCCAAAGACCGACGCAAAAATCAGGGGCGGATCGTCTCCGCCAGCGGGTGGGCGGGTTTCCACCATTCCGCAGATGGCTCCGGCGGCGCCTGCCAGAACGGGGCGGGAGAGCCTGTTGAGGCGGTCTATTTTGAGCACGCACGGAAAATGAAGCGTGTCCTCGAAGGGCAATTGGGCGGCTGTCTGGGGGTGGGGGGAGCGGGTGAGCAGTACCTTGGGAAAGCCGATGGGGAGGCTCTTGAGTGCGGCGCTTCCGATGGCATCGGCCTCTCCCAAACCCAAGCAGATGACGCCATGTATCTTTTTTTGGTCGCAGAGCTGGCGGAGTTTTCGGGGTGCGGCCTCCAGCATCATTTTGCGGGCACCGTCCTGGTCTTTCCGAAAGAGCCGCCAGTCCAGATCTTGTAATTCGGAAACGCTTTCCCTTGAGATGTGGGGAGGCAGCTGCGGGCTGCCACCAATTCCCACGTCAATGAAGATGGCTAGGTGGCCGTTCTGGCGGATGCAGTCCGCGAGAAACTCATGCTGCGGGCCGTGTGCGTCCAAGGCTCCCAAAATGGCGATGGTGGCCATCGGTTGCGTGGGGTGTTAGGAAATCTCGGCGATGGCCTCCGCAGCGGCCTGGTAAACTAGCGGGTCTGAGAGGCAGCAGAGGGCGCCTATGAGCTGTGGGTCTTCCTCGCCGCGCCGCATGTCGGTGGTGATTTGGATGATGGCGTTCGAGCGCAGATTGGCGGGAAGTTTGGCCAGCGACGCAAACCAGCGGAGTAAGGCTTCCTCCGCGACGAGGGCGCGGCAGAGCAGTTGGAGTGCCTCGAGTTGGACGCTGGAGAGAGGGGGCTGCGGGGGCATGGGGCGCGGAGAGACGGGTTACATCACGGTGCCCCTGAGGATGAGCACTGCCGTACTAAAGTAGATGACCAAGCCGGTGACGTCCACCAGGGTCGCTACAAAGGGGGCGGAGGAGGTGGCGGGATCCAAGCCGAAACGGCGCAGGATTAAGGGTAGCATCGACCCAGAAAGGGTGCCCCACAGGACGACTCCGACGATGGAAATGGCCACGGCTGCCGCCACCAAAAAATAGTGGGGCCCGTAGGTGGAGGAAAACTGGGACCAGGCGACGATCCGAGTGAAGCCTATCGTGCCGAGAATGGCGCCAAGGGCGAGGCCGGCGACGATTTCCTTGGCCATGATCCGCCACCAGTCGTGGAGTGAAATTTCTCCGAGGGCGAGGGCCCGGATGATCAGAGTGGAGGCTTGGGAGCCGGAATTGCCGCCGCTGGAGATGATCAGGGGGATGAAGAGGGAGAGGACGACGGCCTTTTCTAGTTCGTGTTCAAAAAAGCCCATCGCCGTAGCCGTGAACATTTCTCCCACAAACAGCACGATGAGCCACACGGCGCGCTTGCGGATCATCTGGAGCATGGGCGTCTCCATGTAGGGGGTGTCCAGCGCTTCCATCCCCCCGATTTTCTGAATGTCCTCGGTAGTCGCCTCGTCCTGAATGTCGAGCATGTCATCCACCGTGACGATCCCCAGCAGCGTGTCGCGGGAATCCACCACAGGTAGGGAGGCGCGGTCGTACTTCTTGAAGAGGCTGAGAGCCACGTCTGCCGAGTCGCTTACCCGCAGCGCGATAAAGCGGTTGTCGTGGATGTCCGCCACCGTGGTGCCCAAGGGGCTAAGGAGAAACTCCCGGATGTGGACGTCGTCAATGAGGCCACCGGCGTGGTCTGTGACGTAGATGACGTTGAGGGTCTCCGAGTCGCGGCCGTGTGCGCGAATGTAGTCAAGCGTTTCCCCAACGGTCCACTCCGGACGGACCGTCAGGAACTCCGTGGTCATCAGGCGGCCAACACTGCCCTCGGGGTAACCGAGCAGCGTGCGTGCGATCTGCTGTTCTTTGGGCGAGAGCAGGGTCAGCAGCTGGGTGACGACCGCCGGCGGGAGCTCCTCCAACAGGGCCGTTCGGTCGTCCGAGGACATGTCATTGAGGATCCGGGCGGCCTCTTCGTTACCCAGGTTGCGGATGATGCGCTCCTGTTCTTCCGGCCCGAGGTATTCGAGCACCTCGGTGGCGTTGGTCTGCGGCAGGAGCCGGAAGACGATCGCCTGAATCTCCTCGGGCAATTCGCTGATGATCTCCCCCTGATCGGCCGCCGGAAGCGTTTCAAGCAAATGACGGATCGCCGAAAAGTTCCGGGTCTCAATCAGTTCGTTAATCTCAGGACCGATCAGGTTGCCAAGCATAGGGAGAAAGTTTTACGAGGCCGCGCGTTTGCACGATAAAAGCGGGAGCCCTCTCCCCGCGGCTTCGACCGGACGGATCAAGGCTTGGTTGCGGCCTCAGAGCGAGCTTTCGCTAACACTTCTTTGAGATCCACTGCGGCCCCACCGCGGCGTTTGCTTTCATCTGCGGCCTCCATGAAGGCGTACAGTTCGAGTGTCTCCTCGGCGCTCACGGGGGACTGGCCGGTACGGAACATGTCGAGCACCTTGAAAAGCAGCGCGTCGTAACCGTCGTAGGCGCCTATTTTGGATTCTCCCTTTTCTCCCTTGGCACTTCCTCCGTAGCCCTTCCGCTCCTTGCCGTTTTCTTGCCGGAAAATCCCGGTCCGCCCGTCTGCCCAGGTTCCTGTGACCTCCACCCTTCCGTCTTCGATTTGGGTGCGTTTGACTGAGACGCAGCCAGTGCCCATGACGGTGTAGAGGCTTTCGCAGCCGTGGATTCCATACCAGAAGAGGTCCGGGTGGGAGGGCTCTATGTTCACGGGACTGAAGGTCTCGGCAGACATGACTTTTCCCAGAGAGCCTGCGCGCACCTCCTGCGTTGTGGCTCCGTAGCGCAGGGAGGAGGCGCTCAGGAGCGGGACGCCCGCATTCTTGGCGGCGTCAAAGATGCGCACGGCCTCCGCCAGGGAGGCGGCGATGGGCTTGTCGATGAAGACGGGTTTGCGGGCCTTGAGAATCGGCAGGAGCTGTTCGAGGTGCACTTTGCCGTCGTTGGATTCGAGCAGTACGGCGTCCACAAGGGGAAGCAGGGCCTCGATGGAGTCCACGATTTCCACCCCCATCTCCCGGACCTTTTCGGTGTATTCCGGGACCCTTTTTGTGCTGCTCTCAATATCTCTGCTCCCCTGTGGATAGGCCGCAATTACTCGAAAGCCGGCCACTTTTGGGGCGTCCTCCGGCTTTTTGGGGCCCTTGTTCAAGGTGGAGGTGAAGGCGATGGCGTGAGAAGTGTCCAGACCGACGATGCCGATCCGCAGCGTGGTTGGAGTGGGTGGGGGCGCGGCGGTGACACCGCGGGAAAGCAAGCTGAGTGCGAGACACAGCGCCAGGGGGGGGGAGGCTTTTTTAATCACCCATGCGGCTCTAGCAGGTTGCCGAATGATTTGCCAACAGATGCGGGGAAGGAGAAAGGTTGTCCGGTATATTTGTCGAGAGTGCTTGTCACGGCTGTCGGTGAAGGAAAGCATTTTGACTGCAGTCCACCCTTTCCCCAAAATTCTAAAATCCCTCAATCCCCCCCCCAAATGAACCTCACCCGCCGTTCCGCTTTGCAAAAAACCGCTCTCCTGGGTCTCGCCACCGCCTTCGGCTCGCTCCGTGCCGCGAATGCCGCTGGCAGGAAGCTGCGGGTGGCCGTGGTCGGTCTGGGCCGCGGCATGGCGCATGTCTCGGCATTGCTCGGCCTGCCCGATGTAGAAATCGCGTGGCTTGCCGAGGTGGATCCCAAAAGGCTGGCAACCGGGATGAAAGCCGTTGCCGACAAGCAGGGGGAGGGGTGCCGCGGAGTCTCGGACTTCAGGAAAGCGCTGGAGGACAAAACGCTGGACGCGGTTTTTATCGCGACCCCGAACTTCTGGCACACCCCCGCGGCGTTGCTGGCGATGCAGGCGGGAAAGCATGTTTACGTCGAAAAGCCCGGCTCGCAGAACCCAGCCGAGGCTGAGCTGATCGTTGCGGCCGCTCAAAAATACGGCCGACTGGTGCAGATGGGCAACCAGAGGCGGACATGGATGCGGGAGGGTATCGCCGCGCTGCATTCCGGCGTGATCGGGGACGTGCACTTTGCCCGGGCTTTCTATTACGGATCAAGGAAGCCCATTGGGGCCGGGGCGATCGCCCCGGGCGCGGATTTGGACCTGAACCTGTGGCAGGGGCCGGTGGCCGATGAACGCGACATCCGCCCCTTTGTCCACTACGACTGGCACTGGCTCTGGCACTGGGGCAACGGGGAACTGGGCAACAACGGCATCCACACGCTGGATGTCCTACGCTGGGGCTTGCAGGTGCGCTACCCGCGGCGGGTCACCTACAACGGGGGGCGTTACTGGCATTCCGACAGGCAGGAGACTCCAGACACTGGCACGGCGGTGTTTGACTTTGGCAAGGTCGGCATGGAGTGGGTCCAGAGCAGTTGCACCCCGCGGGCTGCGGAGAAGCCCGTGGCGGAGTGCGTCTTTTACGGGGACAACGGCTCCCTGGGGCTGACGGGGCCAAACTGGACCGTGTACGATCCGAAGGGGGTCAAGGTGGGCGAGGGCGCCGGGGCCGGGGGGAAAGACCCGGCACACATCGGCAACTTCCTGAGCGCGATCCGGGGCGAGGCGGCCCTGAATAGTCCGATTGACGAGGGACAGATCAGCACGATGCTCTGTCATTTGGGCAACATCGCCTACCGCACAAACACGGTGGTCGAGTGCAACCCGCAGACGGGACGCCTGGTGAACAATCCGGCTGGGGAGAATCTCTGGAAGCGGGAGTACCGGCCTGGTTGGGCGCCCTCTGTGTAGGCGGCGCCACCGGAGCCATCGTAGCCGGGGCGTGGGGCGCCGCGCGGATTTAATCTTTCCCCAGTTGACAAGGGGGCGCGGGCGGAACATAGTCCGCTCCCTTTTTACTCAGGATTTCATCATGGCCAACACTCCTTCTGCCGCCAAACGCGCTCGCCAATCTGGACAGCGTGCACTCGTAAACCGTCGCATCACGACTTCGGTGAAAAATCACCTCAAGGCCGTGAGGTCTGCCCTTATCAAAGGTGACAAGACTGAGGCGCAGGCGGCGGCTCTGGCCTGTGAATCCACCTTGGACAAGGCAGTGAAGACCGGCAACGTGCACCGCAACAAGGCCAACCGCCACAAGAGCGCTTTGACCTTGGCGCTGGCCGCCAAGCAGTAGCCCTTTCCCGCCGGGCAGCGCTGAGACACGGAAACGTGCACCCGCTCCCGGCAGATTGTCGGGCGCCGTCTTCCCCAACAGGCCTGCCCTCCAGTCACAAATTCAAAAAGGCACCCTTTTTCAAGGGTGCCTTTTTTTGCGTCTACCGGGAAAGCGCCGCGGGCGCTTAGGAGAGCGCTGCGATGATGGCGTCGCCCATGGCGCGGGTGCCGACTCTCTGGGTGCCTTCGCTGTAGATGTCGCCGGTGCGGAAGCCTTGGTCGATGGCGGTGCGCACCGCCGCGTCAATCGCGTCGGCGGCGGCATGCTGTCCGAGGGAATAGCGCAGGAGCATTGCGGCCGACAGAATCTGGGCGATGGGGTTGGCGATTCCCTTTCCGGCGATGTCCGGGGCCGTTCCTCCCGAGGGTTCAAAGAGGCCGAAGCGGCCGGAGGCAAGCTCCTTGGTGCCCAGGGAGGCGCTCGGAAGCATGCCGAGGGAACCGGTGATCATGGCCATTTCATCGGAGAGGATGTCGCCGAAAAGGTTCTCCGCCAGTACGACATCAAACCCGCGTGGGTCGCGGATGAGTTGCATCGCGGCGTTGTCGACGTAGAGGTGGTTGAGGCGCACGTCGGGATATTGCGAGGAAAGGGCGGTGACGGTTTTGCGCCAAAGCACGCCGTTTTCGAGGACGTTGGCCTTGTCGATGGAGGTGAGCTTTTTGGAGCGGCCCTGGGCCGCCTTGAAGGCGATGTGGGCGATACGCTCGATTTCGCTCTGCTTGTAGATCATGGTGTCGACCGCCACGGCCTCGCCGTTTTCCATGTGGGTGCCCTTGGGCTGTCCAAAGTAAAGGCCGCCGGTCAACTCGCGCACACAGAGGACGTTGAAGCCGCCGGCAATGAGCTCCTCCTTGACTGGGGAGGCGTGCGTCAGGTTGGGGAAGCACACGGCTGGACGCAGGTTTGCAAACAACTGGAAGTGTTTCCGCAGGGGAAGCAGCGCCGCGCGTTCCGGTTGCTGGTTCGGGGGCAGCGCCTCCCATTTCGGGCCGCCGACGGAGCCGAACAAAATCGCCTCGGACTGTTCGCAGACCTCCACAGTGCGGGGCGGAAGCGCTTCGCCGTCGTGGTCGATGGCGGCCCCGCCCACCCTTGCCTCGGTCAGCTCCAGCTGAAAGGAAAAGCGTTTCTGGACAACAGCAAGCACCCGAACGGCTTCCTGCATGACTTCCGGTCCAATTCCGTCCCCGGCCAGCACTGCTATTTTGTAGGATTGCATAAAGTTGGACAGATTAAGCGAAATCCCCGTTTGAAGGGAAAAACAATGTCACTTGGTTGAGGGGACTTTACAGCGCCGGGGTGGCGGCGCCCTGTTCAGGGGGCGCGGGCAACGTGGCGGGATTGACAGTTTACAGGGGGCGGCGGAGGATCCGCCCCTACCCGTTACCCCATGACAAACCGCTTCACACACACTCTCAGCCTAGGTGCGCTGGTTCTTTGCGCGCCTCAGGTGACTTTTGCCCAAGCTAATATGCCCGAAACGCCAACTGATGTTAAGGCCGCTCCCGAGGATGCGGTAAAAACCCCCTCCGGCCTCGCTTCCAAGGTCCTTGCCAAGGGCAAGGGCTCCGCACACCCGGCCGCGGCCGACACGGTGACTGTGCACTACTCGGGGTGGACCACCGACGGCAAACTTTTTGACAGCTCCGTCAAACGCGGAGAGCCCACCAGTTTCCCCCTCAACGGCGTGATTAAGGGCTGGACCGAGGGGGTTCAGCTGATGGTGGAGGGAGAAAAACGTCGGTTCTGGATTCCCGCCGACCTGGCTTACGGCGAAAACCCCGGGGGTGGGCGGCCCGGTGGGTTGCTGGTGTTCGACATCGAGCTGCTTTCCATCAAGAAGGCACCGAAGGCACCGGAACTTTCCGCCCCTGCGGATGCCGAGAAAATGCCCTCGGGCGCCTCGGCGAAGACTGTGGCCAAGGGCAGCGGCACCAAGTCTCCCAAATCCGAGGACACGGTCAAGGTCAACCTGGCCCTGTGGAGTCCCACCGGCGAGCTGTTGCAGAGCACTGACCAAGAGGGGCGGCCCGCCGAAGTGCCCCTGGACAAGTTGCGCATCGGTGGGCTTCCAGAAGTCCTCAAGACGATGGTGGATGGAGAAAAAAAGGTGGTGTGGATTCCCGCCAATGTGGCGTTTGGGCCGAATCTTCCACCCGGGGCGCCGGCAGGCGGCATCGTCGTGGAGGTCGAACTGCTGTCCTTCAAGGAAGGGGTGCCGCCGCCGCCGGTGCCTGCGGATGTCGCGGCCGTGCCCGCCGACGCACAGAAGACAGCCTCCGGCCTCGCCTCCAAGGTGCTTTCCAAAGGCACCGGCAAGGAGCATCCGAAGGCGACGGACAAGGTAACGGTCCACTACTCCGGCTGGACGCTGGATGGAAAACTTTTCGACAGCTCCGTCACCCGTGGGGAGCCGAGCAGCTTTGGGTTGAACCAGGTGATCGCGGGTTGGACCGAAGGCGTCCAACTCATGGTCAAGGGGGAGAAGCGCCGTTTCTGGATTCCCGCCGGGCTGGCCTACGGCGAAAACCCAGGCGGTGGGCGGCCCGGTGGAATGCTGGTGTTCGACATCGAGCTCTTCGAGATTCAAAAATAGGGCGCTTCGCTGTTTCCGGTGGGCGATGTTTACATCTCGACTCCGAGGGGAGCAGGGAGTGATTCACAGATGAAAAAGATGTCCACAGATATTTCCGAAGGTTTTTTCCGGAGCCGAAGTCTGTGAGCTATTCTTGGAGGGGGCAACTCCCCGGTCCGCGCACGGCGGCAGTGCCGTAACCGACTGAGGTCCAGACAGCCCGGTAGGGGTATTTTGAAACACCCTTGCCGGGCTTTTTTGTGCGGGGACGCAAAAATAGCAGTCTTTTTGAGATCCCCAGTGGCGAGTTACGGATGCACGTGTACTTTCCCGAATGCCGAATCCACCCCATGACTCCCTCGCCGACTACCTTGAGGCGCACTCTCTGCTGGAAACGCTGCACAACAGAAAGGGCCGCCTGCTGGACGGGGCGAGTCCGGTACCTGAAAGTGGGGCAGCGTCCGAGTCTCTGATCGCGTTGGTCGACGCCGGCATCCAGAAGGCCGGTGCGCTGGTGGTACAGTACGAGCAACAGATTGAAGGGGGCCTGCAGACCGTTGCCAACCACGCGGATTCAGGGAGGGAGCTGTTTTTGGATATCTCAGAGAGGATCAGGGAGTTTTCTGCGCTGCTCGGCGAGCATGCGGAGCAACTCAGCGAGGATGAGCAGCTGCGCTGGGCGGGAGTGCTCGAGGATTATGCGACGCTGCACGCCGAGTGGGCCCAGAAAATGGCTCCCGGGGAATGCCCCCCACCGCTGGAATAGGGAGGGCTCGGGCGCCTCGGGGCGGGTTGTACAACCATGCGGTTTTCGCAGCAAAATACCCCGTCCCTGATTTATCTAAACTTGGCACCGGCGTCACCCGCACCCGGACAAAGTGCCCGACGGAGCCGGTGTGCTGAGTGCTACGCTTACGGACCTGCTTGATTTCAGTGCAGACGGGCGGCCAGCCCTTCTGCAAACGCTTCAAGAAACAAACGGGTGTTTCTTGGAGCCCTTTTCCAGCGTGGGCCCCAAAACAAAACGGGCCGCCGGGTGCTTTTGGAGCACGCGGCGGCCCTTGTGGGAGCCTGCTGACAGCTTTTGGAAAAAAGCGCAGTTTAGTGTTTTGCCTTGGTTGCGGCTTCCGTCGCTTGCTGCGCGCTTGTCATCCGGTAGATGCCTCTGCCGGAGCGGATGATGCGCGGGTTACGCTTGCCAATGCTCGAGAGCCACACGTGCACGTTCCGGTAATTGGCGCCCACCTTTTCCGCAATTTCCGCGACCCGGATCCCCTCGGGGTCCGCATTTTCAAGCACCTCCAGGATCCGCTTGCTCACTTCCCCTCGCTTGGCTCTGGATGCTTGCCGGAGGGCGCGGTTGCGGCGTTTCTTGGGGTTTTCCGGCGTTTCCAAATCGGCCTCCTGGAGCTCGCTTTCCAGCCTGTAGCGTCCGGGGCCGAAGCGCTTGAGTTGCGGAAAGCGCTGCGTGGCGGTGTGAAACCAGGAGTGAATGTTGACCGGCTTCATCCCGAGGGCGTCCGCAATCTCGCGCACCCGCGCCCCCCGGCTGCCCGCATCTCTGAGAAAACCCACAATGCGGCCGCGCAATTCGCCCCGGCGCATCCTCCGTTTTGAGCCCTGCTGCCCCTCCCTTGGGGCAGAGTCTGTGTCCGCTCTTAACTGGTTCTGGACGGACTGCGCGGACTGAAGCAGGTCGCTCTGCAAAAGATGAATCCTCTCCAAGACGGCATTCAGGGAGCCTGCAAGATTGAGGCGCGTCTGCTCCAATTGAATGAGTTCCTTGAGAGACTCCATCCGCTGTTGGGGGGCGATGGCCGGCAGGGCGGCGCGGCAGAGAGGGCGTTCGGCTTGGTTGAGGTACATGGGTAGTGGATTGGGTTGAGGTGAAGCGCTGTTAGTTTTTGAATCAGACTGCAACTGATGAATCGCCATGACTCAGAAAGGTGGTTGTTAAAAAACTAAGTTATTTTAACAGGGGGGGCAGATCGCTCAGGTTTGGGCCTTTTCCTGTCGGCGCCATGCTGGGCGGTTGCCAGTGCGAGGGAACGAGGGCCTCTGTGTAAAGGAAGGGGAGGCGCGTGCAGGAACCTAAGAAACCGCTTCCGTAAATGTTGTGCGTGCGTATCATCTGCGCACTTTCCGGTGCTTCCTTGTCCCCCATGAAAACCTCCCTTCTCCTGCTCCTCTCCCTAGCCTCCCTTCCCGCCCAAATGTCGGCTGCGGAAAAAAAACAGGCCGGTCAAAAGCCAGCAGATACAACTGCTGCAGAAACTGTTGTGAAGGGAAAAGGAAAGGCAAAGGGCGCCCCTACGGGTGTCTCCCTCTCTCTCGAGGGGTTGCCAGGCTGGACGGACTGGCGCGGTCCCGGGCAAAACAGCGTGACCCCTGAAACTGATTTGCCTTCGTCCGTAGACGCTGCAAAGGCGGCGTGGGCCGTGGAATTTCCCGGGCAAAGCACTCCGGTGCTCTTCAAGGGGCGGCTCTACATCAATGGATATCAGGGAGAAGGGCCTGATCTTCAAGAGGTTGTGTCCTGTTTTGACGCGGATACAGGAGCCCTCATCTGGCAGCACAGTTTCAATGATTTCCTGAGCGACACCATCTATCTTCGCTATGCAACCTCAAGCCCGAGTGTAGATGCGGAGACGGGCAATGTTTATGTACAGGGCACCCAGGGTTTGTTCAGCTGCTTCAGTAGCGAGGGCAAGCTGTTGTGGCAGCACTCTTTGATGGAAGAACTCGGCCGCCTGACCTTCCCCAACTCGCGCACGGCCTCGCCTCGGATTGACCGGGAGCTGGTCATCACCCGGGGGGTCACCTCCAACTGGGGTGCCAACGGTGCCGCGGGCGACCGCTTTTACGCCTTTGACAAGCGCACAGGAGAGCTCGTCTGGACGAGTTCTCCGGGCGAGCGTCCGCAGGACAACACGTTTTCCCACCCGTTTCTGACCTGGCTCGACGGCCGGCGCGTCTTGATTTCGGCCGGCGGCGACTCGACGGTTGTCGGAATCAACGCCCGCACCGGCGACCCGATCTTCCGCTTTCCAGCGGCCAAGGCGGGTGCAAAGGGCGGCATCAACGCGGGGATCCTCCGCTACAAAGACACGCTGTTGGTCGTGCACGAGTCGGAGAACCTCGACTCCAGCGAGGTGGGGCGTGCTGCCGCCTTCAAACTCCCCTCCGGCAGCAAGTCCCCGGAACCGGGCAAGCCGCAGGTCTACGATCCCAAGGAGCTGGAGCTGTGGCGGAATCCCCTGGGCAACCTCGCCAGTTCCCCCTGTCTGGTCGGCAACCGGATGTACTGCGTCACCGGCACCGGAGAGCTTGCCGCCACGGACGTGGATTCCGGAAAAGTCCTTTGGCGTCAAAAATTTGCGGCGGAGCAGCGCCAGAGTTCCCCCTTGTATGGGGATGGCAAACTTTACGTGGCGATCTATATCGCAGATGCCGCGGCGGCGGTAGCCGCCGGCGGGGCGGGGGACACGGGGGGCAACGGGGAGCTTCTCGTCCTTGAGCCCGGGGATTCGGGGGCCAAGATCCTTTCGCGCACTATTTTGGAGGGGCGTTGCTACGGCTCACCCGTGGCCTACAACGGCAAGGTGTACGTCCAGACCGACCGCAAGCTGTACTGCTTCGGCAAAAAGGGGAATAACCCGAGCGTGGCCGCCGTGGGCGCCCTGAAGGAAAACGAAACGGTGGCTGGCTGGCCGAAGATTGAGCCCGGACCGGCGACGCGTTTGCAGGTGATTCCGAGCGAAATGATCCTGACCCCTGGGGAGGCAAAGCAGGTGCGGGTGCGCTCGCTTGACGCCAACGGGTTTACTGTGGAGGAGGCGGTGGACCTCGCGAAGGTGAAGTTTGAGAGCTACATTCCGCCCACCGCGCTGGTGAAGGCCCAGATGAAGGGCGCCTTTGATGCGCAGGGTCGCCTAGTGGCGGACGCCGCTCCGGTTGCCAGCGCGGGCGCCTATCAGGCCACCTACGGCGAGCTCAAGGGGGTGATGCGCGCCAAGGTGCTCCCCGATATCCCGGTGAAGTTTGATTTCGAGCAGGTGGAACTTTCCCTCAGCACGGACAACCCGCCGGCTCCCGCAGTGCCCAACACGTTTGAACCGCCCACCCCGTTTGCCTACCCGCCGCTGGCTTGGAACGGTGCGCGCTTCCGCTTTGAAGTGAGGCAGGCCCCCGGCGAGGGCTCCACCAAGGCGCTGTGCAAAACCATTGAAAACAAGCTGTTCCAGCGGGGACAGGTGTTTGTGGGCCGCCCTGGTTCTTCCAACTACACGGTGGAAATGGACATCCTCTCCGAGGGGAACAAGCGCAAGATGAGCGAGGTGGGGTTGGTCAACCAGCGCTACCTCGTGGTGCTCAAGGGCAACTCGCAGCAACTGGAGGTCAACTCCAACCAGGAGCGGGTCAAGCAGTCCGTTCCCTTCGCCTGGGTGCCCAACCAGTGGTACAGCCTCAAGAGCCGGGTGGATATCGCCGCCGACGGTTCCGGCGTGGTCCGGGCCAAGGCGTGGAAAAAGGGCGAGCCCGAGCCCGCCGTCTGGTCTATCGAAGTGCCCCACAAGAAGGCGCACGCCGAGGGCGCTCCAGGCGTCTACGCCTTCACTCCCCAGGAGCAGCGCGCTTGGATCGACAACATTTCCGTGACCCCCAACGCCCCCTCCAAACCCTAATTTCCGTCGCCAGTCTCTCTCTAGCTCCCCTCCCTATCCTATGAAAACTTCGACCCGCGCCATGCTTCTGCTGGGCTGCACCGTGTTTACCTCCGCCGCCATCGCGCAGGACTGGCCCTCCTGGGGCGGCACCGATCCGGGGCGTAACATGTACTCCCCAGCGAAGGGGATGCCTGCCTCGCTGGTCCCAGGCAAGTTCAAGCCCAACTCGGAAGAGATCGACCTCTCGACAACCAAGAACGTCAAGTGGATCGCCAAGCTCGGGTCGCAGTCCTACGGAAATCCGGTGGTGACGCAGGGGGTGGTTTTGCTGGGCACCAACAACGCTTCGCCGCGGGATGCCCGCTTCAAGGACGACCGCTCCCTGCTGTACGCTTTGCGTGAGGGCGACGGGTCGCTTCTTTGGCAGCTGACCGTGCCCAAGCTTGCCTCCGGCAAGGTCAACGACTGGGAATATCTCGGGCTGCTTTCCTCCCCCCACGTCGAGGGGGACAAGGTGTATGTCGTCACGAGCCGCTGCGAGGTCCTCTGCCTCGATCTCCAAGGGCAGGCCAACGGCAACCAGGGCCCTTTCTCCGACGAGGGCCAGTACATGGCCGGCCCCGGCAAGCCAAAGTTTGAAGTGCTTCCCACCGACGCCGACATCCTCTGGAAGTATGACATGATGGACGAGCTGGGCGTGTTCCCGCACAACGCGTCGAACTGCTCGGTCATCGTCGAAGGGGACACCATCTTTGTGTGCACCTCCAACGGCCAGGACTGGACCCATGTCAACATTCCTTCCCCCCAGTCGCCCTCCTTCATCGCACTGGACAAGAAAACCGGTGAGCTCATCGGCGAAGACCAGGCCGGTGTCGGGCCCCGCATTTTTCACGGCCAATGGACCTCCCCCTCGCTGGGCAAGGTCAACGGCAAGTCCCAGGTCTACTTCGGAGGCGGCGACGGCGTGCTCTACGCGCTCGACACAAAGCCCGTGAAGGAAGGCGACTCCAACTTCCTCAAGACCGTGTGGTCGTTTGACTGCGTGCCGCCGGAGTACAAAAAGGACAAGAACGGCAAGGCGATCAAGTACCCCGCAGCCGAGGGCCCCAGCGAGATCAACTCGACCCCCGTCTTCTACAAGGGGCGCGTTTACGTGGCCATCGGCCAGGACCCGGAGCACGGGGAGGGCGTCGGCCGCCTGCTGTGCATCGACCCGACCAAGCAGGGGGACGTGACCGCCACCGCTCTCATTTGGGATTACAAGGGGATCAAACGTTCGATTTCTACGGTGTCGATTGATCCAGCCAACGGGCTGCTTTACATCGGGGATTTCTCCGGGTTTGTGCACTGCCTCGACGCCGAAACCGGTAAGCTCCACTGGGTGCATGACATGCAGGCGCACATGTGGGGTTCCACCTTCGTCGCGGACGGCAAGGTGTACGTCGGTGACGAGGACGGTGATTTTGTGATCTTCGCCTCCGATAAGGAAAAGAAGATTCTCAGCGAGTGCAACGTGGGGGCGCCGATCCTGTCGACGCCGATCATCGCCAACGGGTTGATGTACCTCGTGTCCCAGACCCACCTCTTCCTCGTAGGCGACGGCGCCAAGCCGGTCGAGGCCGCCGCCAAGCCCTAACCGCGGCGGTTGCCAGCGGTGTCCCGCTCCTCCCAACGGAGGCCGCGGGGCGCCCGGCGGCCTGCGCCCAGCTTTCCCCAAAACGTGAGTTCCAAATCCATGAGTGATTCCAGCCAGACGTCCGCGCCCGCGATCAGCCTTCAAACCAGGATCATTGTCCTGGTGATCGCGAGTATCGGCTTTCTCTTCGACACCTACGAGTTGCTCATGACTCCGCTGGTGGCGGTGCCCGCGATCGCCGAGTTGCTGGGGCTGCCGCCCAACAACCCCATCGTCACCGACTGGACCGGCCGGATGCTTTGGATTTCTGCACTTTGCGGGGGAGTCTTCGGCCTGATGGGTGGCTGGCTTATCGACCGCTTTGGGCGGAAGCGGATCATGGCGCTGAGCATCTTCCTCTACTCCATGTCGCCCTGCGCGGCGGCGTTTTCCACCACGCTCCCCACCTTTGTTTTCTTCAGGAGCCTGACCTTTGTGGGGGTGTGTATCGAGTTTATCGCCGCCATCACCTGGCTGGCCGAGCTCTTCGCAGACCGCCGGCAGCGCGAGTTCGCGCTGGGCTTCACCCAGGCGTTTGCCTCGCTCGGCGGCATTCTGGTCACCGGCGTGAGCGCTTGGATTGTCACGCACGGCAACGATCTCCCCGCCCTGCCGATTCCCGACATATTCAACACCCACGGCACTTGGCGGTACACGCTACTGACGGGCTTCCTGCCCGCCCTGCCGATCGCCTTGCTGCTTCCCTTCGCCCCCGAGTCGCGTGTTTGGCTTGAGCGAAGGGCCTCGGGTAGCCTGAGCCGGCCGAGCCTCGCAGGCCTTTTTGCGCCCGCGCTGCGCCGCACAACGCTGGTGACTGCGGGTCTGTCCGCCTGTGCGTACGCCGCTGCGTTTGGCGCGCTGCAGCTCACTCCGCTTCGCGTGATCCCGGGTGTGCCCGAGCTCGCCGAACAAAGGGCTGGCCTCAAACCGCTGCAGGACGAAGCCAGGTCCATCAACTCCGAAATTCTCGCACTGGACCCCAAGGTCAAGGCGGGCTTCGAACAGGTCCCCGGGCTCCGGGAGCTCTCCGCCAAGCGGGCGAAAAACCGGGTGGCTTTCCGCGGCGCGATGGCGGCGGGCGACAAGGAACGGGCTGCGGCGATTGGGGCTGAGTTCAAGCAACTGGGTGAGGAACTGGACCGTATTTGCGCGGAGCATCCCGAGGCGAAGACGACCCAGATGGAGCGCGAAAAGCTACTCAAACAGCTGGGCGACAACCGCCAAAAACAGGAGCCCCTCGACAAGGCGGTGAAGGCGCGGGCCAACAGCGCCCAGCTCTGGCAGGAGATGGGCGGTCTGGCGGGGCGGATCCTCCTGGCGGTTCTGGTGGTGCTTGCCGTGGCACGCAGGACGTTGCTCCGGATCTTCCTGCTTCCCGGTCTGCTCGCAATTCCGCTGACCTACTTCTCGCTCTACCACGGGGGCGGCGCGGCGCTCAACTGGGGGATCGCCGTCTGCGGACTCCTCGTCGTGGCGCAGTTCTCCTACTTCGGGGAGTTTCTTCCCAAGGTGTTTCCGTTGCACCTGCGGGGCACCGGCGGCTCCTTTGCCACCAACGTTGGGGGACGCATGCTGGGGACTTCCGCCGCCTTCCTGACCACCAACCTCGTCGCCCCCCTGATGCCGGGCGCCTCCACCTTTGACAAGGTGGCGCTGGCCGCCGGCATCGTCGGAACGGCGGTGTTCCTGCTCGGTTTTCTGCTCAGTTTCTTCCTGCCGGAACCGCCCGCGGAAGACCTTCCCGTTTCGCACTAAACTCTCCCAACCACACCACACCTATGGCAACTCCAACACCTGAAGCGGCGCAAGCCCAGCTTGATACGCAACTGCGCGAAATCATTCAGTGGCATTTTTCCCCCGAAACGGGCTGCCCGTTTTGGCTCAACTGGGCGGCCAAGGCAGGATGGGATCCCCGGACCGAGATCCACACCAGCGCCGATCTGATCAAGTTCCCGCACTTCCAAGACGAATGGCTGCGGGACCTCCAGCCCGAGGTCTGGGTGCCTAAGGCCTACGCCGGCCGGCCGTTCAACATTTTTGAAACCGGCGGCACCACGGGGATGCCCAAGCAGCGCATCGGGTGGGAGGACTATAAGACCGACTACAGCGAGTTCAGCGAGAAGATCAGCGACGAACATTTCCCGAGAAACCATTTCTGGTTGATGATGGGGCCCACGGGACCGAGACGTCTGCGTCTCGCCATCGAGCATCTCGCAAACGTGCGCGGCTCTGCGTGTTACTTCATCGATCTGGACCCGCGCTGGGTGAAGAAACTCATCACCAACAAGCAGTTCGACCAGGCCAAGGCCTACATGGATCACGTGGTCGACCAGGCCGCCACCATTCTCAAGCATCGCAAGGTCAGCGGCCTCTTCACCACTCCGAAGCTGCTTGAAGCCCTCGCGGAGCGCGTCGACATCTGGGACGCTGGAATCCGCGGGGTCTTCTGCGGGGGCACGACAATGCTGCCGCAGTACGTGCGCTTCATTGTGGAAGAGGTGCTCGAAAACCGGATCGGTTTTTATCCGACTTACGGCAACACGCTGATGGGTCTGGCCGCCTCCGTGCCCCTGACCCCGGCGGACCAGTATTCCATCACTTACTACGCCCCCCAACCGCGCGCGATCCTGCGGGTGGTGGAGCCCGAGAACACCCAGAAGACCGTCGAGTACGATGCCTGGGGCCGGGTGGAACTGACCACGCTTACCCGCGAGTTTTTCATGCCTCGCTTCCTCGAGCGCGACGAGGCCATCCGCCGCAAACCCAGGGCCCAGTACGCCTGGGACGGCGTCGCGGAGGTGCGTCCCTTCGGCGCAATGCAGAAGACCATCGTGGAAGGGGTATACTAATATGAGCGACCTAAGCACACTGCCCCACCTCCCCGCACTCCGCCGCGGCAAGCCTTACGAAAGCCTCGAGAAAAACGAGGTGCTCGACCACGGTTCCGGCAAGGCCGTGGCCGTCGTCAGCCAGGTGAACGCGGGGATCCTCAAAAAAGACCTGCAGCGCATCGGCGAGGGCCGGGCCGCCCTCCGGAAGTTCACCGTGGCGCAACTCGTGGAGATCTCGGCTAAGGCCGGGGACCTGTTTCTTTCGGGGACGCTGCCGCTGGGCGACCGCGGCCACATGCAGAGTGCGGACGACTACGTGCGGACCCTCTCCGGAACGAGCGGCCTGCCGCACGTGATGGTGCGCCGCAACATGACCAAGATCCACTACGCGCTGACCCACGTCGGGACCGTTCTCAACGGGCTCAGCCGTGGACTGCCAATGGAAGTAATCGACCGCGGTTACGGGGAACAGAGCGGTGCGGCGGTCAGCTATTATCCGACCACCCAGGCGCTCGGCCTCGTGATGCCAAGCAACTCGCCGGCCGTCAATTCTTTGTGGCTACCGGCGATCGCCCTCAAGACGCCCGTCATCATCAAGCCCGGCCGTGAAGAACCTTGGACGCCGTTCCGGCTCATCCAGGCGTTCATTGCAGCGGGAGCCCCTCCGGAGGCCTTCGGCTTCTACCCGACGGACCACGAGGGTTCCGGCGAAATCATGCGCCTGTGCGGCCGTGCGCTGATCTTTGGTGACGCTAACACCGTGGCGCAGTACCGCGACAATCCGAAGTTCTCCGTCCACGGCCCCGGGTTCTCCAAGATCCTCATCGGCGACGACAAGATTGAAAACTGGCCCGAGTACATCGACCTGATGGTCTCCTCGATTGCTGAGAACGGCGGGCGTTCCTGCGTGAACGCCTCAGCCGTGGTGGTGCCGAAGTATGCCCGCGAAATCGCCCAGGCGTTGTCGGCAAAGCTCGGTCCCGTGCTTCCGCTCGGGCCGGCCGACGAAGGCGCCCGGCTTTCCGGATTCGCCAACCCGAAGATGGCCGACCACATCGACGCCGCGATTGACGAGGGACTCAAGACCCCGGGCGCTCAGGACGTGACCGCGCTCCACCGCGAAGGCGGCCGGAAGATGCTTTTCGAGGGCGGGACCTATCTGCGCCCCACCATCATCCAGTGCGACTCGTTTGAGCATCCGCTCTCAAACCGCGAGTTCATGTGTCCCTACGCCAGCGTGGTGGAGGTGCCGCAAAACGAGATGCTTGGCAAAATCGGTTCGTCGCTTGTGGTGACAGCGATCACCGAGGATCCGGCGTTCACCGCGGAGCTGCTCGACAGCCCCCTGATTGAACGCCTGAACCTTGGCCCGATCACGACCATGAAGATCTCGTGGGACCAGCCGCACGAGGGCAACATGTTTGAGTTTCTCTACCGCCGCCGTTCCATCGAGCGGGCCTGACCGGGCTTCCCATGCTGCCATTCGACTACCAACAGCGGACACGGATCGTGTTCGGCGCGGGCGCAGTCTCGCGGCTAGGCGAGCTGTCCCGCGAACTGGGCGCGACACGGGTGCTGGTGGTGACCGATCCCGGCGTGGTCGCCGTGGGGCACGCGGCGCGGGCCGTGTCCGCCCTGCGCGGGGCCGGTCTCTTCGCGGTTGTCTTTGACGCGGTCCGCGAAAACCCCGACGCCACCGATGTGGAGCGGTGCCTTGTCGCGGCCCGGGAATGCGGGGCGGACCTGCTCGTGGGGCTTGGTGGTGGCAGCTCAATGGACACGGCCAAGGGGGCGAACTTCCTGCTCACAAACGGCGGGAAGATGGAGGACTACAAGGGGATAGGCAAGGCCTCCAAGCCCATGCTCCCTTTGATCGCAATTCCGACAACTGCCGGGACCGGAAGCGAGTGCCAGTCGTTTGCGCTCATCAGTGATCCGGTCACCCATTTGAAAATGGCCTGCGGCGATCCAAAGGCAGCAGCGCGGATTGCCATCCTAGACCCAGAACTGACCGTCTCGCTGCCTCTGCGCGTGACGGCCTGTACGGGGATGGACGCTCTGGTGCATGCTCTTGAAACAGCAGTCACCAAAAAACGCTCCCCGCTTTCGCAGCTCTTTTCCCGCGAGGCATTCCGCCTGTGCCTCGAGGCGCTTCCGCAGGTGCTTGCCAATCCGGCCGATCTCGACGCTCGCGGCCGGATGTTGCTGGGGGCAGCTTACGCCGGAACGGCCATTGAGAACTCGATGCTGGGGTGCGCGCATTCCGCCGCCAACCCCCTGACCGCCCATTTTGGAGTGGTGCACGGGCAGGCGGTGGGGCGTCTGATTCCCGGAGTGATTCTGCGGAACCTCTCGGACCCGGACGCTGCGTGCGAGTACCAGGCGCTTGCAAGAATCGCCGGGTTGGAGTCAGCCGGAGCGCTGGTGGAAAAAGTCAGCGAGATTTCACGGTTGGCTGGGTTGGGCGCCGGCCTCGGTTCCTTGGGAGTCACCGCGAGCGCAGTCCCCCAGATGGCGCTCGAGGCGGCCGCCCAGTGGACCGCCTCGTTCAACCCGGTTTCATTCACGGTCGGGGACTTTGAGTCCCTTTATCTGGAGGCGCTCGCATGAGGGCCTTCCTGATGCCGCGGATACTTTCGGCGTGTCTTCTTGCGGCGCTACCGCTTGGGGCTTTCGCCGACTGGCCGATGCATCGGGGAAACCCGCAGTTGAACGGCTTTTCCACGATGTCCGCGGTGGACGCCCCCAAAGAGGAGTGGTCCTTTTCTGCCGGCAAGCCGGTCAAGGGCGGCGCGGCCATTGGCGGAGGCAGGGTGTTTGTGGGAGACGACGCGGGTGTGGTGCACGCGCTGGAACTCGACTCCGGCCGGGAACAATGGTCCTTCAAAACTGAGGGCCCCGTGGAGGCCACCCCGCTGCTGTTGGGCGGTCTGGTGCTGGTTGGTTCGGGGGACGGCAAGTTGTACGCACTCGAAAGCGCCACCGGAGCCAAGCGCTGGGAGTACGTTACCGGCGACAAAATCATGGGCGGGGCGAACACCGCCAAGTCGCCTGACGGAAAGGCCGACTGGATTTTTGTGGGAAGCTACGACGCGCAGTTGCATTGCGTGGACGCTGCTACGGGCAAGGAGGTCTGGACGCTGGGCACGGACAATTACATCAACGGGACCCCGGCGCTGTTGCCTGGGGGAGAGCTGATTTTCGGGGGCTGCGACGCGCAGTTGCGGATTGTGTCGACCGCCACCGGCAAACAGGTGCGCGAGATCGAGGCGGAAGCCTATGTTGCTTCTTCTGTGGCGGTTGCCGCTGACGGCGGGGCCTATGTGGGGCATTACGGCAACCTGGTGCTCGGTTTGGACGTGAAGGAGGCGAAGGTTGCGTGGCGGTACCGGGACCGGAACTTTCCCTACGTTTCGAGCGCGGCAGTCGCCGGCGAGCGAGTCTTCATCGGCGGGGGAGACAAGCGGCTCCACTGCATCGAGCGGACGACCGGCCGCGGGATCTGGCAGTTTGCGACTCGGGGGAAGGTGGACGGCTCGCCCGTGGTGTGCGATCAAACTGTTCTCGTGGGGTCGGCCGACGGAAGGCTTTACGGCGTCGCCGTTGCAGACGGCCAGGAGCGTTGGGCCGCGGATCTCGGGGCGCCGGTGAGCGCGTCCCCGGCAGTTTCCGACGGTTGGATCATCGTGGGCACCGAGGACGGCGTCGTCCATGGCCTGCGGCAGCCTTTGAAAAAGCCATGAGCGATTCCACAGCGTCCAGCCACGAAACGGAGGCCGGCGAGACGACGGCGGGGAACTACTTTGTTTCGAACTACCCGCCCTTTCATTTCTGGGACAAGGGTTCCGCAAGGTATCTGGGCGAATTGCTGGCGAAGCCGCATGCGCCCGGCACCCCGCTGGGCGTGTACTTCCACATCCCCTTTTGCAGAAAGCGCTGCCACTTCTGCTACTTCCGCGTCTACACGGACCGGGGGGCCAAGGAGATCCAGCGCTATCTGGACGCGGGGATGGCGGAACTCGCGCGGTACGCCGCGTCGCCGTTTGTGGCGGGGCGGCTCCCGAAGTTCGTGTATTTCGGCGGGGGAACTCCCAGCTACCTGAGCGTTGCCCAGCTGCGCTCGCTGACCGACCGGATGAAGGAGCTGCTGCCTTGGAACGAGGTGGAGGAGGTGACCTTCGAGGCCGAGCCGGGCACGCTGAACGAGGCCAAGCTCCATGCCATCCGGGAGCTCGGGGTGACCCGGTTGAGTTTGGGCGTGGAGAATTTTGACTCCCACATTTTGGAGATCAACGGCAGGGCGCACCGTGCCGACGAAATCCAACGCGCCTATGCGGCCGCCCGGGCGGCGGGCTTCCCGCAGCTCAACGTCGATTTGATCTCAGGGATGGTGGAGGAGACGGAAGAAAATTGGCGCGAAAACGTGCGCAAGCTTATTGAATTGGAGCCCGATTGTGTGACGATTTACCAGATGGAGGTTCCCTACAACACGGGGATTTTCAAGCAGATGAAGGCCGAGGGGAAACTCGTGGCGCCCGTGGCCAACTGGGCGACCAAGCGCGCCTGGACCGGGTACGCCTTTGCGGAGTTGGAGAAGGCCGGCTACACGGTAACCAGCGGCTACACCGCGGTGCGCAACCCGGAGCGCACCCGCTTTGTGTACCGGGACTCGCTTTGGAAGGGGGCGGATCTGATCGGCGCCGGCGTGTCCGCCTTCTCGCATTTGGGCGGGGTCCATTTTCAGAACATCACCGAGATCGAGCAGTACATTGATACGGTGGAAAGCGGCGAACTGCCGGTGTTGCGGGCGATGGCCACGACCCCGGAGGAACGCATGATTCGCGAGCTGATCCTGCAGCTGAAGCTGGGGCGGGTTGGGGCGCCGTATTTCCGGGAAAAATTTCAAGTCGAGGTGGGGCAGAAGTTTCAGGCGCAGTGGCTCGGTCTGGCGGAGGCGGGACTGGGCGAGTGGAACGGGGAGGTGTTTGAGCTCACGCGCGAGGCCTTGTTGAAAGTGGACTCCCTGTTGCACGACTTCTTTTTGCCGCAACACCAGAACTCCCGCTACGTATGAAAATGCCCTCCCTCGAGTTGCTTGAGCCCTTGGTGCGTTTCAGGAGTGAGGCGGGGGCGCAGTTTGAGGCTGTTTCCGCCGAGGAGATTCCGGAACCCGCCCGGACGCTTTTGGTGCATCAGGGCGACATGACCTCGCGCCTGCAGCGGTTCCACGAAAGCGCGATCGGACTGCGCGTGTTGCAGAACACAAGCGGTGGAGAGGACGTGTGTTGCCGGGAAGTACTGTTGCTGGCCGAGGCCAGCGGGGCACCTGTTGAGTACGGGGCGATCGAGATTTTCCTGTGCGGCCTGCCTCCGGCGGTCCGGGCGTTGATTTTGGAAGGCAAGGTCCCGCTGGGGGGCGTCTTGAACGCCAGCGGGCTCCGCTACCGGAGCGAACCGCAGGAGTTTTTCAGACTCCGCCAGTCCCCGGCGCTCGCCGCGCTGCTTGGGGCCGAGCCCGGAATCCCCCTCTACGGGCGGTGCAATATTCTGCGAACCGAGGACGGGGTGCTCCTCGCACGAATCGTCGAGGTGCTCCCGAACGAAAGTCTGACTCCCCCCCTAAAACCTATGATGCCCATGAAAAATCAGTACGACGTGATCGTGATTGGCGGTGGTCCATCCGGGGCGACTGCTTCGGCTTTGCTCGCCCAAAAGGGGCGCAGCGTGCTGCTGCTCGAAAAAGAGCAGTTCCCGCGCTACCATGTGGGCGAGTCTTTGATGCCCTTCTGCTGGTTCAGCCTTTCCCGGTTGGGGGTGCTGGACGAGATGGAGAAGATTGCGTTCACCAAGAAATACAGCGTGCAGTTTGTCACCCCCGAGGGCCGGCGCTCGCAGCCGTTTTACTTCTTCCAACACCTGGATCACCCGGCTGCAAAAACCTGGCAGGTCGAGCGTTCCGAGTTTGATTTGATGCTGCTCAACAACGCCCGGAAGCACGGCGTCGAGGTGCACGAACTCACCCGGGTGGAACGGACGCTTAAAAACGATTCGGGAGCCGTCGTGGGTGTTTGCGCCACCGGTCCGGACGGACGGACTTTCGAGGCCTTCGCGCCCATCACCATTGACTGTTCCGGTCGGGAGCAGGTGGCGACTTTGCGCGAGGGGTGGCGGGTGCGCGACCCGAAGCTCAACAAGATCGCGGTGTGGACGCTCTACCGCGGCGCGAAGCGCGACCCGGGCATCGACGAGGGAAACACCACGGTCGCGTATGTGCCGGACCGGGGTTGGTTCTGGTACATTCCGCTGCGGGGCGACGTGGTCAGCGTGGGCATTGTGGCTGAGCAAAAGTACCTCTTCAACGGCACCAAGGATCCCGCGGAGATCATGAAGCGTGAGATCGGAAACAATTCCTGGATCACGGAGTACCTGGCCGAGGCAGAGCAGTTCGGCGAGTACTGGGTGACCGGCGAGTACTCCTACCGCTCCCGCAACTGCGCTTCGGACGGCCTGTTGCTTGCTGGGGATGCCTTCGCATTTCTCGATCCCGTGTTTTCGAGCGGCGTGTTCCTCGCGCTCAAAAGCGGCGAGATGGCGGCGGACGCCGTGGACGCGGCGCTGTCCGCGGGCACCGTAAGCGGCTCCTTTTTTCAGGAGTATGGGGAGCGGCTGTGCGAATCCATCGAGAACATGCGAAACCTTGTTTACGCCTTCTACGACAGGAATTTCAGTTTTGCAGACATGTTGAAGAAGTACCCCGAAATGCGGGGCAAGCTCACCGACTGCCTGATCGGCGACGTAGACGGCAAAGACTACAGCGATCTCTTTGCACGCGTGGCGGAGTTTGCAGATTTGCCGGAGCCGCTCACCCACGGGCGCGCCCCAAAGGAGGCGTTGTCGGCATGAACCTTTCGGTCTTTGCCGTTGGGAACTGGGTGGGGAGTCTGATCCGGCATGGGGTGCCGGCGATTCTCTGCGCCACGGCGGCCGTCGAGCTGAGCGCAGCGGACTGGCCGCGGTTCCTGGGTGTAGGGAATGACTGCCGGGCGGCGGCGGAGGACGTGGCGGGCTTCTGGCCCGAGGCAGGCTTTGCCAAGGCGTGGGAGTTTCCGAAGGGAAAGGGGTGGTCGTGTCCTGCGGTGGTTGGGGAGCGGGTGGTGGTGTTTCACCGCGTGGGCTCCGAGGAGGTGCTCGACTGTTTGGATTTGAAATCCGGAAAGCCCCTCTGGCACACAGCTTACGAGGCGCCCTACCGGGACAGGTACGGCTCCGGGGACGGCACCAAGTCGAACCCCGTGATTGCGGGTGGAAAGGTGTACGCGCTTGGAATCACCGGGCTGCTGCACTGCCTGGATCTGGAGACAGGGGCCGTTTTGTGGAGGCGGAATCTGCACGCGGACTACGGGATGCGGGACAACTTTTTCGGCCATGGCTCCACGCCGCTGGTGCTCGAGGGGAAGGTGCTCGCTCCGGTGGGAGGCGAGGGGGGGCGTTGTGTGGTGGCGTTGGATGCGGTAAGCGGCCGCGAGGTCTGGGTGGCCAAGCACGAGTGGGGAGCGGGTTACTCGTCCGCAATTCCCGTCCGACTGGGCGGGGACTCCAGCGGCAAGAGTGCTGTGCTCTTGTTTACGGGCGGCGAAAGCCGGCCGGCGACGGGCGGGTTGCTTTGCCTAGAGACGGCCAGCGGCGCGGTGCTGGGGGAGCTTTCCCACAGGGCGAAGATTCCGGAGTCTGTGAATGCGTCGTCCCCGGTGCTGGTGGGCGAGAACCAGGTTTTCACGACGGAGGCCTACGGCAGCGGCGGCATTTTGAGCGAACTTTCGGCCGAGGGTTCCCTGCGGAAACTTTGGGGCAGTTCCCGGCTCGGCGCCCAGTTTCATACGCCCGTGTTCCGTGACGGTCTGCTGTTTGGTTTTGACGGTCAGAATCCGCGGCTTGCGGAATTGGTGTGCCTCGATGCGAAGACCGGCGAGGAGCGGTGGCACGAGGACTTCGGGGGAAAGTTCGGTCGGGGCAGCTTGGTGGATCTGGGGGAGGCCGGATTGCTGGCCCTTGGGGAGTTTGGGGAACTTGTTCGGTTTAAGCCGGGCGCCGCCAAGGCGGAGGTTTTGCAGCGCACGCGGTTGGTCGACGCTCCCGAGACTTGGACGACACCCGTCCTCGCGAACCGGCGATTGTTGGTGATGCAGAACGAGCGCGGCCGCGACGGCAGCGGACCCCGGGTGATGTGCTTCCTTTCCGGGGCCGACGGCAGGTGAAGGCTCAGTCCAGCACCGCGAGAGAAACGAGTTCCAGGACGCGCCGGAGTCCGTCGTCGCCGCCGAGGCTGCCCTCGTTGTAGGCGCTGCGTGGGATGGGCTGCCAGCCCTCGCGCGAATGGTCGGTGAACTCGGGTTGCGGCAGGCCGGTTAGAGCGGGATCGTATTGGCCGTCCTTGCCGCCGAGTTTGTAGATTACCAGATCCTGCGAAGGCACTATGAGGATCCCGAAGCCGCCGGCGCCGGACTTGAAGAAGGCGTCCCGGGGGGCGCCCAAAACGTGGCCGTCCGCGTTTGTTTCAAACTGCAGCGTGAACGGGGTGTGTGGGTTGTAGGGGGAGATTTCCTGGCACTTGCGGATATAGTCCGCTGGGACGAGCTGCTTGCCTTCCCACCTGCCGCCCTTGGACAGGCAGTAGCCGAAGCGCAGCGCGTCGGTGGCGTGGATGGCGGTACTGCCGGCGCCGTTGGCGTGCGGCATGTCAAAGTCGCCGCGGTGCAGGCAGTAGCCCCAGGACTCCCAGCCCATGGGGTTTCCCAGACGCGTGCGGATGTAGTCCTGCAGCTCCATCCCGGCGATGTTGCGCAGCACGATGGAGGCGATGTGCGGCGCGGGCGAGGAGTAGGAGTAGCCCTCTCCCGGCGCGCACCAGAGGGGCACGTCCAGCGAGGAACGGTCCAGGTCGCGGATGTTCTGTCCGGGGACCGGCTTGAGCGGCTGGCTCTTGCCTAGCACGAAGCCGGAGGGAGTCTGGCCTTCGCCCCAGTAGCCGGAACTCATGCAAAGCAGCTGCCCGAGCTTGATGTCGGCCTTGCGCGGGTCGTTGAGCGGGAGCGCCTGAGGCAGGTACTTTTCCGTAAAGACTTTTGTGTCGAGGCCCTCCGGAATGCGGTCCTTGAACTCGTGCAGCATCACTCCGCAGGCGATGCTGGTGTAGGCCTTGCCAGTGGAAGCCATGTCAGGGTTGGCGTTGCGGCTGGCTCTGCCGAAGTACTTTTCAAACACCAGGTAGCCTTTGCGCACAACAAGCAGGCCGCCGTTGGGGGTGCCTCGTTCGCAGACCTGGTAGGCCTTTTCTAAGCGGTCCAGTGCGATTCCGGCTTTTTCCCGGATTTCAGCCGGAGCAGAAAGCGTGCGCCAGCCGCCTTTACTGTCCGGGGGCGGGAAGTAGTCGGCGGCGGGGAGGGCGGAGGGCAGGGAGAGGAAGATGGCGAGGAGCCCAAGGGCGGGGCGGAGGGGGCGCATGGGAATCTCAGCGGGCGGGTTGTGGATGTGGGGCGGGGGTGGGAGGAGCGGAAACGGCCAGCTTCAGGCCGGAGCGTTTTGCCGCGTGCCATATACCGGTCTGGACGGAGTCGGAAGCTTCCATGAGCGAGTCTTCGTTGGCCACCCAGAAGACGAGCTCGTAGTGGATGGCGGCTTCTGCAAAGTCCTTCAAGGCGGCCTTTGGCGCCGGAGTGGACAGGACGTTGCGCGCTGAATTCGCGGCGCTCAGCAGGCAAGCCTTCACGTCCTCGGGGGCGGCACCGTGGTCAAACCCGACGGTGACGCGTAGCGCCCGCTCGGAGGTGGGGGCCGACAGGTTGACGATTGTGCCACCGGCGATGGACTTGTTTGGGACGTCGACCAGGACGTTTTCCGGGGAGCGCATCCGGGTGGAGCGCCAATTGACCTCCTGTACCTGCAGTCGCCTGGAGTTTATGAGTAGCCAGTCTCCCTTTTTGAAGGGACTGCTTATCTGCAGGGCAATTCCCGAGAGCAGGTTGCCCAGAAGGTCCTGGCTGGCAAAACCCAGCACCGCCACGGAGACGGTCGAGCCGAGTTCCAGGCCGCTGAGATCCTTGTGGTACACTCCGGTGGCGATGAGGACCAGTGAGAGGCCCACGATGCAGGCGCTTCCAATGTCGCTCAGAAACTTGGGGGCCTCAGCCTCCATGGTGCGCTCAAACCAGTCGTCCCAGAAATATTTGCGCACCAACTGCACAAGGGTCAGGGCGCAGAAAAGAATGGAGACCGCAAGAAGGCCCTGCAGCAGAGCCTCCGGAAATAGGAAGGGATGAACCGGGGCGGTGGCGTTGTCCATTGCCACATCCGATGGGGTCTTGGCGCGGGCGGCGAACTGCGACTCAACGGTCCACTGGTAGATGTAGAGGGGCAGGTGCGCGCTGAGGGCAGCGCACGCGATTTTGTACCGGATGCCCAGCGGTACGCGGTAGCGGTTGACCAGCACCCTGCGTACAGCAAGCCCGGTGGAGAGTAAAACCGGGATGAACAGGAGGGCGCAGACGAGTTCGAGCGTGTATTGGCGGGCGATTTCCATCGGGGTGGGCCGGCAGCATGACATGTCGCCCTGCTTCAGTCTATCAGAGTGGACGCCCAGGGTGGGGGGCAAGGGGTGGCGTTCGGCGCAGGCCGCCTCCCCCGGCGAAAGCGGGGCGAAAAACTCCGGCGATTAATGTGGGAGACTTCTTGCCTCGCGGCGCAGAAATCGCAGGCTGTCGGGGTGCGTGAATTTCAGCCTCAATCCGAGTCGCTGGCGGGGTCAGTGTTGCTGGCCCATCCCGGTCTCCGTGATCCTAACTTCGAGCGGACCGTCGTGTTTTTGTCGATGCAGGACGCAGAGAACGGAGCCTTCGGCGTTGTCCTTAATAGACCCAGTGGAAAGCGCTTAAACGAGCTGATGCCCAACGAAGAGCTGGGCGAACTGGCTATGGTGCCCGTCTATTTGGGCGGGCCAGTGGGGTCGGACCAGCTGTTGTTGGCGGCCTTTCGCTGGCATGAGGACGCCGCCACCGGTGGGGGTTCCTGGTCCTGGCGTCATGATTTGACGCTGGAGACCGCTCTGGAGATGGTGCAGGAGGAAGGCACGGTGCTGCGCGTTTTTGCCGGTTATTCCGGCTGGAGCAAGGGGCAGCTCGAAAAGGAGCTGACGGGAACCACCTGGGTGGTGCATTCCCCGGGGCCCAGTCTCTTGGAGCCGGACCTCCTCCCAGTGCTCTGGAAGGGACTGGTGCGCACGCACGGTCCGGTGTTTGAGTTTCTCACGGACGTGCCGGAGAACCTCGGCGATAATTAACCTGTCCGCGCGGCCCTGTCCTTGGACCTCAGGCAAAGAGCAGGTCCGGGAGCAGGATAGGGGGTGGCTCGCAGATGCGGCCAATCAGGTCGTCCCAGACGGCGTGTCCTTTGAGAATCTCGATTTCGACCCTGAGAAAAAGGACGGGGACATCCATCTCCGGCGCCCGGTGGGGAAACCGCACGCTGTCCTTTTCCGTGGTGATGACGGCGTCCAGATCCCTCCGGACACAGCGGGAAATGAAGTCGTTGAGCTCCGAATCCACAAAGCGGTGGTGGTCGGCAAAACGGGCGGTGAGGTTGAGCTTGGCGCCCAGATCGGTGAGTTTGTCCTCAAAGCTTTCCGGCCTCGCGATTCCTGAAAGCGCCCCCACGTGGCGGCCCTGCAGCCATTCCAGCGGGAGCTCTTCTCCGGTGTAGAGGTTCTTGAGGTGCAGCGCGCGGTGCGTGCATTCGATGATTCCTGCCGTGGGATTGTAGCGGCGGATCCGCTTTACAAGGGCGCCCTGGTCGGTGCCATTGCTTTTGGTCAGGAAAATGTAGTTGGCTCGGGCGAGGTTTTCCGGCGGTTCCCTGAGGGTGCCGCGGGGGAGTAGATGCTCGTTGCCGAAGGGGGCCTGGCAGTCGATGAGGCAGATGTCGATGCGGCGGCTGAGGGTGACGTACTGCATGCCGTCGTCGAGGAGGAGCGTGTCGCAACCAAAGGAGCGGACGCCTTCGAGCGCGGCGCGCACCCTGTCCTTGTCGACGAGGACCACCACGTTGGCCAGCGACCTTGCCAGCATGTAGGGCTCGTCGCCGGCGAACCGGCTGTCGAGCAGGAGCCTCTGGCCGTCGTGCACCACCCGGGTTTTGCGCTGGTCGAGGCCCAGCCATTTGCGTTGCAGACGGCGGAGCAGGGGCGGCTTTTTGGCCTTGTAGCCCCGCGAAAGGATGGCAACCCGTCTTCCCTCATCCTGCAAGGTGCGGGCCAGTTTTTCCACGACCGGTGTCTTGCCCGTGCCCCCCACTGTGAGGTTGCCGATGGAAATCACCAGGCAGCCCGTGCTGTGGGGGCGGAACACCCGTTCGGCAAAGAGGCGCAGTTTCGCCTGAACAATCACCCGGAACAGGCCGCTCAGCAGCCAGAGAAAGCTGCGCAGGAGCGCTGCGCGTTTGCCTCGCCGGCGCTCAAGGATGACCTCGATCGCGAACTGTTCAAACTCCTCGAGTCTCGGGGAAGCCATGGGGCTGCGGTACGTTCCTGCGACTCAAGAGGCGTTGACCACAGTCATGCCTGTGTTGTCCGCGTGGGTGAGAAGGGTCCGGTGGCTCCCTTCGGCCGCCTGCGACATCGCGGCGGCAACCCCCTCGGGCGCCTCGGTGGTCACACAGCAAATGGTGGAGCCGGAGCCGGAAAGAAAGCCTCCAAGGGCGCCGGCCTTTTCCCCCGCAGCGATGACTTCCGTGAGAAAGGGAATGAGGGCGTGTCTGAAGGGTTGGTGGAGGCCGTCGCGGAAGGCGCCCCGGAGGAGCGCGTAGTTTTGGGAGGCGAAGGCAGCGGTGATGCGGCAGGCGTTGGCGCAGCTCAGGACGGCGGCGGAGTGGTCGAGTTGTCGCGGCAGGACCTCGCGCGCGGCGGGCGTGCTGACTTCAAAGTCGGGAATGAGCAGCACAAAGTGGAGTTCGGGAGCCACTTCAAAGCGGGCGACCACGGGGCCCCCCGCCACGGTAAAGCCACCGTACGCTGCCGGAGCCGCATTGTCCGGATGCCCTTCGAGGCCTGCGCAGAGTTCAAAAAGGACGTCGCGCGAGACGGCCCCATCTGCAAGGGCGTTCAAGCCCGCAAGCAGCCCCAGCCGGACGGTGACCGAACTGCCCATGCCGCGGGAGGGGGGAACCTGGCCCGAGATGGTCCAATCAAAGGGGAAGGGCTCGAGGCCGGTTTTGGAAAAGAAACCGTGGGAGGCCTCCGCTGCCATGGCGTCCCCGGGATTGGATCCGGCAGGCGTCTGGGTCTGCGCTTTTGGCGTGCGGGAGACGGTGACCTCGTTGGAAAGCCCCAGCGCGATGCCGAGGCAATCATAGCCCGGCCCTAGATTGGCAGTGGTTCCCGGTACGCGTACGGTGGCGGATTGCATCGGTAAAGTATGAGCGCGAAGAGGGGCTCTCGTCCATAGCCGCGGTGGCGCCGGACTCTGCGGGCCTCGCGGGGCGGCCGCCGGTTAGTTGCCTGCGCGCCGCTCGCGGAATTGGCGGAAGCGCTGCGGATCGAAGCGCTTTGAAGCGGCCTCGGAGAGGGCTTCGCGTTCGCTGGCGGACATGTCGGGGGCCTTGGCCAGCCATTCTGCTGCCGCAGCGGGGTTGAGCCGCTGCCAGATTGCGAGAGTCTGGGTGAGCACCGCGGTGCGCTGCTCACCCTGCGGCAGGGTGGAGGCCCACGCTGCAGCGCCCTCGGGATCCCGGGGGGCCGTGCGGTCGGCGAAGGAAGCCACTGCCGAATCGCGTTCAGCGCCCTTGGGCAACGTGTCCAGCCAGGTTGCCGCGGCCACTACGTCGCGGCTGGCCCATTCGCGGGCGATCCCGGCGTACGCGGAGGCCTTGGTCGTCCCATCCGGCAGCACCGAAGCCCATTCCAGAGCGCTTTCGGGGCTCTGTCTGACCAACGCACCTGCAATGACCGAGCCCGCGCCTGAGAGGGTGTTCGCCGGCAGTTCCTTCGCCAGTTTCTGGGCCTCCTCCAGGTTCGTTGTGGCGATTTGCGTGACGACCGAATCCAGTCCTGCCTTGCGTCCGGGTCCGTCTGGGAGGCTTTGTGCGGCAGCCAGTGCCGTGTTTGGATCCTTCGTTCCCAGTGCGGCAAGCGCACGCGTGACCAGCAGCGACTGATCCTTGCCCTCGGCCAGCTGGTTGGCGAAATCCAACGCGCGCAGGGGGTCCGCCTTGGCGATCCGGTCCAGAATCGCCACGCTCGCTTCTTTGCGTATCTCCCCCTCAGGCAGATTGGAGAACCAGCGCAGGGCTCCCGCCGGATTGGCCTTGGCCCAGGCTCCGAAAAAAGCGTCGCCCGGGGGTTTTCCTTTGCCTTCCTGCCACTCTTTTGTCGCTCCTTCCGGGTCGATTTCAGCCCAGCGTCTTTCCAGGGCGCGAATGGCGATCGGGTTGTTTTCTGCGCGCGCGCGCTCCAGCGCTTCGCCGATGCTCTCCTTGCCCAACTCGGAAACGGACTCGTAGATCCCGAGAAATCTGCGCAAATCGCTCTTTTCCTCAAAAGCGGCCGAAATGCTGGTCATAATCTGCAGCGGGGTGCGTTTGGATTCAGCGAGGGTCGTTTCTCCGAGAAGGCGGGAAAACTCCGCGTCCGTGGCGTCGGCTGCTTCGGAGGAAACGCCGTTTTGGCCGGACTTTGACAAGGCAAGTCGCGGGGAGGCAGTCGCACTTTCGCTGGAAGCCGCACCGGAGGCGGCCCTCTGGGACGATTGTTGCAGGCTGCGACCCAGCGGGATGCCCAGCACGATAGCAGCTGCGGTGAGCAGCGGGAGACCGAGGGATGAGGAAAGGAGGTTTTTGCTCACGGAAGGGGGCAGGTTCTAAAGATCGCCGTTCCGGGCCAGGTGCGCCATGGATCCGTTGCGTTAGACTGTCAAACCTGTGGGTCGAAACATAGCCGATGCGAGAGTGAAACTAAATCGGAAATAACAGAGATCCAACACACAGCAGCCAGGGTGGGCGGTGGACTATTCAGGAGAGGGGACTGGTGGCGCCCCGCCCACGACCCGCCAGTGGGGAAAGGCGGCGGGGATCGGTCCCGGCTTGTCGGAGGACAGGGCAAAATTTATCTTGGGCTCAACGAAACCTCCCCGGCGGAAAAGCTCTGGAGTGTGCCGTCCTCCATTCGGAGCTGGAGGAGGCCGTCGGGATCCAAGGCCTCTGCGGTGCCTTCTACCGCCGTGGTGCCCGTGTGCAGAGTGAGCCGCCGGCCGAGCACGCTGCTGCGGCGGACAACTTCGGCCAGTGGGGCGGAGAAATCCTGTTCCAAGCGGGGAAGCTGTTGGCCGAGATGCCCGAGAAGACTCGCGGCGACCGCGGCCCGCTCCAGCGTGTGCCCCGCAAGCAGCCGCAGGGAGGTGGCCGTCGTGTCGAGCGGAGCCGGGAAATCGGGTTGGTTGACGTTCATCCCGATGCCCAGGACGACAAAGTTTCCCCGCACAGGGTCGCTTCCCGTCTCGGCGAGGATCCCTGCTAGTTTTTTGCCGGAGGCGACAACATCGTTGGGCCACTTGATTTGGACGCTGTTCCCGGGCAGGAATTCCGCCGCGCAGCGGGCCACGGCCAGAGCCGCCAGGGTGGTCAGCCGCGGCCAGAACCGTTGGTCCGCTGTGGGGCGCAGTAGCAGGGAGAGACTGAGGCCTTCTCCCGCGTCAGACTCCCATTTGCGTGCAAACCGTCCCCGGCCGGCCGTTTGGTATTCTGCAAAGATGGCGAGAGGTCCGGGAAGACCGAGCTGCCCCTGCTCAAGGGCCACCGTATTTGTGGAGCCCGTGCTCTCCAGGGTCCATATCTCGCCCAGCCAGTCGGTGCCGGGGCGGGCAAGTAGATCATCGGCGACCAGCTTTTCAGGCAGGGACTGGAGAATGTAGCCCCGCAGCGGATGCAGCGGCAGCTCGACGCCGGCTTCCCGCAACCGCGCAACCGCATCCTGAACCTGAGTCCGGGGGACATCGAGCAGGCTGGCAAGGGCGCCCGGTGGGTGTGGCTGCTCCCGCAACAGGCGGAGAATGGAGGATCCAAGGGTCACCTTCGACTTGAGGAGGGGCACTGTCCGGCCCGGTTGCCGCTCAAAGCTGGGGCAGGAGTTTGAGTTCCAGTTCCTTCCACTTGAAAACCTCCACGCGCTTGGTCTCGATCCTGCGGGCCTTCATGGCGAGCAAGCCACGTTCAATCCCGGGCATGTGCGCGGCTCCCCAGGGGACCGCCACATGGTCGTATTGGGGCAGAGCCAGTTTGAGCCCTTCCAGGACCTTGTTGTTTCGTGTTTCAAGGATGTCCTTCCAGAGCACCATCGGATCCATTCCGTCAAGTGCTTCCAGTGCAGCAAGAACGCCCTCTGTTTCGCCAGCTTTCATGTTTTTAAGGACCCGCCCCAACCCGTTCAGAACGCTCACTGTTCCGGGCGAAAAATCGCTCACATCTGCATCACACCTGAGGACAGCGTGGCTCTTGTGCTGTACGGTCAAGTCGGGTTGCGCCGTCAGGCCGACGCTGTCCGCCGCACCCGAATAGTCGAGGGCGGCTTTCATCAGCCCCTTTTGATCCGTGACCCCCTCGGGAAGAATGACCGAACTCTTTTCCGGAAGCCCGTCCATCAGGGTTTCGTAAAAGGCGGGCGAAGCGATGTGAATGGTCGGGAGCAGGTAGATTTTCCGTCCGTTCTGTTCGTAGATCCGCGCCTCGGTGAAGATGCCGACGGGTGTGACCTCCAGAAACCCAGAGGAATACTCCCGGACCATAATCTGGGCTGAGAGAAGCAGGTAGGCAAAGAGCGCCGGGAGCACCAAAAACAGCTTCGTTGCCAGAGTTAGACCGGTGCGCACCCAGGAGAACTGGGCAAAACAGGTGGCCTCCCGCGGAAAGAGAAAGGACGCGCCGCCGGAGCGTCTGCGAAGCACCAGGAGGGTGCCGGATCCGGCGAGCGTCTGGGCCAACGCCCCCCAGAGCTCCAAACTCTGCCACGAAAAGTACGCGGAAAGCGGGAGCAAATAGAACGCCTTCCAGAAGGTCAGAAAAAGCGCCGGCAGCAGGATTTTCCAGTGCGTCCGGCGGTAGCTGCAGACAAGCAGTGTGACGAGGACCGCCAAAAGCACCGAACAAAAGCCAGCCACGGCGTTTGCAGTCCCCAGCAGCGTGCCGGCCAGTCCGGTGGGAAGCCCCCTATGGAGGAGATTCAGCAGGCCCTCTGCGGTGAAGGCGAGCAGGTAGCCGTTGAAAATCTGCCCCAGCCAGCCGGCCTGGCCGGTTGGAGCGGAGTTGGGAGGGGCATCTGGCGCGAGATCAGGCATGGGCTTTGGCTGCGGCGGAAGCGGGCCACCTGCACCACCGACCCCTTACTTGGCGGGGTGGTTGAACTGCAGGTACGTGTAACCCTTGAGCGCCTTTTCGTAGCTGGCCAGCAGGCGCATGCCCTCGTTTGGCTTGAGGCGGTCACTTTTGATGGAGGCGTCCACCTGGATCTTCATCTGGCGCATGAGCTCGGTCTGGTCCCACTGGACGACTTTGAGCACGTCCTCAATGGTGGAGCCTTCCAGCGTTTCCTCGATGTACCAGCCGCTGTCCTCGTCCTCGTCCAGAAAGACGTGGGCTTCATTGACCCGGCCGAAAGGTTGTGGAGGTCGCCCATGATGTCCTGGTAGGCGCCCATGAGAAAGAAGCCAATGAGGTAGGGTTCCCCGGGCGTGAGTTGGTGCAGGGGGAGGGTGTCCTTGACGTCGTGCAGGTCGATGAACTTGGACATCTTGCCGTCCGAATCGCAGGTGATGTCCACGAGGGTGGCGTTCCTGTCGGGGAAACACTCCAGCCGGTCAATGGGCATGACGGGAAACAACTGGCCGAGCGCCCAGTGGTCCAGAAGGGACTGGAACACCGAAAAGTTGCAGACGTACTGGTCGCCGAGGCTGATCTCGAGTTCGCGCACCTCGTCGGGAATGTACTTGGCTTCCTTGGTGAAGGTGACGACCTGCTGGGCAATCTGCCAGTAGGCCTGTTCGATCTTTGCCTTGCTCTCGAGTTCGAGCAGGCCGAGTTCGAACATCGCCTGACTCTGTTCCTTGATTTGCTGGGCGTCGTGGAGCGTTTCGGCCCAGTTGAGTGCGGTGATGGTCTTTTGCAGCTCGAGAATGTCAGAGACCTGCTTGGGGTCATTCGGTGTCGGGACCGCCTTGACCCGGGCCTTGTCTTTTTCGATCGAACCAAAGGCCTCGACCACCAGCACGGAGTGGTGCGCCACGATGGCCCGCCCGCTCTCCGAGATGAGCACGGGATGCTCCACCTTTTCCGAATCACACACGTCCATCACGTTCCAGACGATGTCCCGGGCGTACTCGGCCAGGCTGTAGTTCATCGAACTCTCGAACGCCGTCCGGGAGCCGTCGTAGTCCACTCCGAGTCCGCCGCCAACGTCCAGATAGCCCATCGTATGGCCCATCTTTGCGAGTTTCGCGTAGAAACGTGCAGCCTCGCGCGCCGCCCGCTTGATGGTGCCGATGTCGGGCACCTGGGAGCCTACGTGGAAGTGGACCAGGCGCAGGCAGTGCGCGAGCCCCTTTTCCTTGAGCGTGTTGGAGGCAGCGACAAGATCCGAGGTGCTGAGGCCAAACTTGGCGTTCTCGCCCCCGCTGGTGGCCCATTTTCCGGCCCCCTTGGCGGAAAGGCGCACCCGCATGCCGATCATGGGCTCCACTCCCATTTCCTGGGAGACCTGGATGATTTGGAAAAGCTCCTCCAGCTTTTCCACCACCATGATGACTTTTTTTCCGAGCTTGCTGCCCAGCAGCGCGTTCTGGATGAAGAGGGCGTCCTTGTAGCCGTTGCAGATGATCAGGCTCTCGGGATCCTTGTGGATGGCCAAGGCCGCCAGAAGCTCGGGCTTGGAGCCCGCCTCAATTCCAAAGTGGAACGGCTTGCCCGCATCCATGATCTCCTCGACCACCTCCCGGAGCTGGTTGACCTTGATCGGGAACACCCCCCTGTAAAGCGAGCGGTAGCCCATCTCGCTGATGGCCTCCGCAAAGCTGAGGTTGATCCGCTCCACCCTGTGGCGGAGCAAATCCTGAAACCGCAAAACCATCGGAAAGTTCAGCCCCCTCTGTTTGGCCTCCTCCACCAACTCTGTGAGGTCGATGGGCGTGCTTGGATTCAGCGTCGGCAGGACGGAAATGTGTCCTTTCGGGTTGATCGTGAAGTAGCCGGAGCCCCACCGGTCGATGTTGTACAGAGAAATGGCGGAGTTGATATCCCAGGGTGTGTTCATCAGCGGGGTGTTCAAAGAATGGGGGCGGGAGTCTATGAGACCCCAGCGGGTTTGCAACGCGCGGTGCGCCTTTACGCAGTATTTTTACACAGGGGGCGGAACTGCCCTATACCCGCACGGCGGCGAGCACGCTTTCACGGGGGGTCCCTTCCAGCTCAAAGAGGCGCACGAT
>CAMCIN010000003.1 GCA_945874745.1 Akkermansia muciniphila
GATGAGCGTCTTGAGTGACCAGCGCTGCTCGGTGGCGAAGCGCACCGCCAGCGAATCGAGCAGCTCCTGGTGGGAGGGCGCCTGGCCCAGAACCCCCATGTTGTCGACGGTCGGGACAATGCCGCGGCCGAAGAGATGGTGCCAGACGCGGTTGACGATGACGCGGGAGGTGAGCGGATTCTCCGGGGCGACGATCTGTTCGGCGAGCTGGAGGCGTCCGCTGCCGACCGAGCCGCCGAGGGGGGCCGTCCCCGCGAGCGCCTCGATGAAGCGGCGCGGCACTTCCGCCTGAGGGGTCTTCGGAGAGCCCCGCTTGAGCAGGAACTCGTTGGCGCCGGTACCGTCAAACATGACCGAGGCCACCTGCGACTCCTTGGGCACCGCGGCGCACAGGGCATTGTGGCGGTCCACCCAGGTCTTGGAGGCGGCGGCTAGGCCTGCCGCTGCGGGAGAGCCTTCCGGACAGAAGAGCCGGGAGGAACGGGCGATCCAGTCGGCCAGGGCCAGCAGGTGCGGGGCGGAATCTGGGCCCAGCTTGGGCGCGGCGTCCAGGGTTTCGCGCAGCAGAAGCTGCAGGGCGCGGAGCGGATCCGGATCCGCGGCCGCCAAAGGAGCGTGGGTGGAGGGGGCGAAGGAATCCGGGAGGGGCGGCTTGGTTTCGGAATCAACCACCATGGCTACTTCAAAAGGGCCGGTTCCATCCGGCACCAGTTCCACGTGGGCCCGGTGGCCGGCATACGTCGGAAGCGCGTGGTTCACCCATTCCCAGCGCCCGGTGTCCTTCCATCTGTTCAGCAGCTTTCCATGGAGCGGGCCCTGAATCATGAGGTGCGAATTGACCACGGCGTAGGCCTTGCCCGCGCCGCGGACGAGGTACCACAGCTGGCCGGAGGCGAGGGTCACCTCGGGGGTGCGCAGGGTCTGGCCGCTGCGGGCGAAGTCCTTGAGGTTGCCTGGGTCGGCGTCTCCCTTGTTCACCAGGTTGCTCAAGGCCACGTCCCTGCGCGCGGCGGTGTGTGTGACCACGCCCGCCACCGGGGCGGCGTGGGTACTGCCCGGCAGAACGCTTCCCGGCTTGGCTGGGCCGGAGCCGAAGGCCGACCCGTCCTGAAGAAAGGGGGTCGCGCCGGGGCGGGTGTAGTCCGCGACCAGCAGCGGGGCTCGGACGGGCTTGGCGGGATCTGCCGCTGCAGGAGCCACGGGGGGCTGGGCGTGCACGGGGGCGGCGATGGGGCGCAACTGGGGAGCCAGCCAGGCTTTGGCGAAGGCGTGCAGGGGATGCGCCTCTGCTGTCTTGGCGGCGGTCAGCTCTGCCAGCCAAGCCTCGACACGGGAACCAGCGGGGGCGGCCTGCGACGCAAGCGCAGCGGTGCGCGCCGTCTGCAGCACTTCGGGAAGGCCGTCGATTTCGGGGCGGACGGCCTGGACGAGCGCGCGCAGGAGTTCGGGGCCGGCCTGGGCCCGGAGCTGTGCGAGGTCTGACGCGACTTTGCGCTCGGTTTCCATCGTCTCGAAGCGCGCGAGCCGCTGGCTGCTGCTCACGAGGAAGCCCATCAGGCTATAGTAGTCCTTCTGCGAAATGGCATCGAACTTGTGGTCGTGACAGCGGGCGCAGGCGACGGTGGCCCCGAGGAAGGTCTTGGTCATCACGTCGAGCCGGTTGTCGAGCCGGTCGACCTCGTCCTGGCGGATGTCCACCGGCGAGTGCACCTCTTCGCCCAAAAACCAGAAGCCAGTGGCCAGAATGGATTCGTTGGAGCCGGAGCCCGACTTGAGGCGGGCGGGCATCAGGTCGCCCGCAATGTGCTCTTTCACAAACTGGTCGTAGGGCACGTCTGCGTTGAACGCCCGCACCAGGTAGTCCCGGTACTGCCAGGCGTTGGGAATGATCGGGTCAAACTCGTGGCCCCGGGTTTCTGCATAACGGACCAAGTCCATCCAGTGGCGGGCCCAGCGCTCGCCATAGGCCTGCGAGCCGAGAAGCCGGTCGACCGCGCGGGGGAACGCCTCGGGCGAGGCGTCGGCAAGAAAGGCCTCCAATTCCGCGAGCGTTGGGGGAAGGCCGGTGAGATCGAAGCTGACGCGGCGCAGCAACGTGCCCCGGTCGGCGGCGGGGGCGGGTTTGAGGCCGGCCGCCTCGAGCTTGGCCAACAGAAAACGGTCGCTGGGGGCCTTTGCCCAGGCGGTGTCCCGCACCGCGGGTGCGGCGTGCTGTTTCGGGGGGGACCAACACCAGTGGTCCTGTTTGCGCTGGGCGAGGTCGAACTTTTTGGAGGTCTTCTTCGCAGGGCCGCCCGCCGGCCAGGGGGCTCCCGCATCCACCCACGCGGTCAGGTCGGCGATGGCCTGTTCCGAAAGCTTGCCGCCCGCCTTTTTAGGAGGCATGGCGGTTTCCGGGTCCGCGTAGTGGACGGCCGAGAGCAGCAGGCTCTTTTTGGGCGCGGCCTCGTCGACGGCGGGGCCTGTGTCGCCGCCCTTGAGCAGGCCCTCCCTCGAATCCAGGAGCAGGTTGCCCTTGAGGCTTTTGGCCTCGACGCTGTGGCACTCGAAGCACCTTTCCGCCAGCACCGGCCGGATCTTTTGCTCAAAGAACTCAACGTCGGCGGTGCCGGCGAGGGCGCCGGCCGTGGCGCTGGCGGCGAGGCAGCCAGCGAGCAGAAGCGGTTTGTGCGGGATCATGGCTTGGTGTGACAGGCGTTGCTCCGGCTGCTCCGGTGGTGGCTAGCGGTAAACGTTGCCTTCGAGCGGCTTGCCGTTGGTGTCCAGAATCTGAAACTCATGGATGCCGCCTGGCTTTCCGTCCTGGCGGCTCCACACGATTTTCTTCTCCCGGTTGATTTCAAACAGTTTGATCGCGTCGCCCTTGGCCGCGTAGCTGGTGACCACGATGTTGCCGTTGGGAAGCCACTGTGCGCCGCAGGGGTCCTTGAAGGTGTCGGGCAGGTCCGCGTTGGAACACTCCCACACGATCTTACCGGCCGGATCGACTTCGACGACCTTGTTCCCGTGGGTGAGGGTGACGACGGTGTTACCGTTGGGAATGCGGATGGCGGAGAAGGGCCAGCAGTCCTTGGGGGCGTCGGGGGTCTTGAACTCCCAGACGATCTCGCCCTTTGGGGTGTATTCGCGCACAACCTTGTCCAAAAGCTGCGGCACAAGGTAGTTGCCGTTGGGCAGCTTGCGCGCCATCCGGCTTTCCATGTGGGCGTTGGTGTTCTGGCACTGGAGCGCAAACTCCACAACAACCTTGCCGTTGCGGTCGACCTCGAGCAGGCGGGGGTTGGGGCCGGCCTCGGTCAGCATGATGTTCCCGTTGGGCAGGGCCTGGGAGGTGTTCACCTCGGCCTGGGTGCCCTTGTATTCAAAGAGCACTTTGTTGTCCCGGGTCACCTCCACCACTCCGCCGCCCGGATAGGCCCCGCTTTTGGAAAGCGTGAGCAGCAGGTTGCCGTTGGGCAGCACCCAGCCGTCCCGCGTTCCCGCCGGGTACTTCCAGAGCACCTCCCCCTTGTCCGAGACAATCTCAGTGTTGCCTCCAAAGGACGCATAGGAGTGGGTGGTTTCGGACTGCTGCGCCCGGGCGCCGGAGGGGGCGAGCAGCACGAAAGTGGCGGCGGCGAGCAGGCTGGAGGCGGAGAAGGGGAGTTTCATGGAGGGGATTGCAGGATAGGGGAACGGGTTTGATGAGACTAGGCTTTCGGAGGGGGGACGCTGGGAGGGGAACCGGAGACTGGAGACGCTGGGGTTATGACGGCGGGGCGGAAAATCTGGCCGGAAAGCTGGGGAGGAGGAAGAGGGCTCTGGGAAGCTGACGCTAGGGGCAGCGCTACGGAGAGCCGGGGGGAGCGCGACAGCAAACAGAATAACCCTCAGGGCGCTTGCATCCAGAGACACTTTTTGCAAAAAAAGAGACTTTTAGCGCAATAGTGAAATCCAAACGCAACATCCTCGTGACCCTCGGGTGGTACGACCCCCGTTTGATGGAGGGGATCGGCCGCTACGCCCGCGAAGCGGGGTGGCATCTGGAGATGCGCGCCATGATCGAGGCGACGATTCCGGAAAACTGGCGTGGGGACGGGATGCTGGCCAACGACACCGCGGTGCCGCGTGTGGCGCGTTTTGTGGAGGCGCAGGCCGGTTTGCAGCCGACGGTCCTGATCGGAAGTAACCATCCGCCTTCGGTGCTGCCTTGCGTACGCGGGGACAACGCGGCGGTGGGGCGCGAGGCGGCGCTGCATTTCATGGACCGTGGCTACCAGCATTTTGCGTGGCACAGCGTGCAGCGGGGTTTGGTGGAGGAGGAACGGCGTTCCGGTTATGTGGGGGCGCTGGCCGAGGCGGGGCACGCCTGCCATTTGTTGAAGTGGAGCCCCGGGCGCGGCCGGCGCACGGAAGACTGGAGCGGTGTGGCGGCGTGGCTTTCGCGGGAGCTGGGAAAACTGCCCAAGCCGCTTGCGTTGTTCGTGCTGGACGACCTGCTTGCGATCGACGCGGTGCAGGCGTGTCTGGATGCGGGGTTGCGCGTGCCGGAGGACGTGGCGGTGCTGGGGGTGGCCAACATGGAGCTGGCGTGTGAGTGTTCGCGGGTGCCCCTTTCGAGCATCGACGAAAACCTCACCGAGATCGCCTACCGGGCGGCCCGGCTGCTGGACCACCTCATGGACGGGGGCGCCGCGCCGGAGGCTCCGGAGATCGTCCCGATGAAGGGGCTGGTGGTGCGCCGCAGCACGGGGATTTTTGCCATCACCGATCCTGCGCTCGAGCGGGCGGCGGGGTTCATGGCGCGGAACTTCCACCAGAGCCTCAGCATGGAGGACGTCGCGAAACAGGCGGGCATCTCGCTGCGCGCGTTGCACTACACCTTTCAGCGCGAACTGCAGCGCACTCCGGGCCAACACCTGCTGCGGCTCCGTCTGGACCGGGCGCGGGAACTGGTCGAGGGGAGCACGCGCAAGATGGGAGAGGTGGCGGTGGAGTGCGGATTTTTGACGCTGCGCAACTTTCACCGTGCCTTTGTGCGCGCCTTCGGTTTGCCGCCCGCGGCCCTGCGCAACCGCAAAAAGGGGGCCGCAACCGGGCCGGCAAGCGCGGCGCAACCGGCGGCGCGCCGCGCCGGAAAGGCCTGAATTTTTCCCGAACCCAACCAAACCCCAACCAAAGTCCCACACGCCCTCCCATGTTAAAAACAATCCCCCCCATCCTCTCCCCCGAGCTTTTGAAGCTGCTCATGGAAATGGGCCACGGCGACGAAATCGTGCTCGCGGACGCTAACTTTCCGGCGGCGGCCATGGCGCAACGACTGGTGCGTTGCGACGGCCACACCATTCCGGCACTGCTCGACGCGGTGCTCCAGTTCCTACCCCTGGACACCTATGTGGACATGCCGGTGGCGCTGATGGACCTCGTCCCGGGAGACAACTTCGAACCCACCATTTGGGAGGAATACTCCGCGATCGTCGAAAAGCGGGAGCGCCCGGTGGAGCTGGAGCTTATGGAGCGCTTTGCGTTTTACGACCGGGCGCGGGAGGCGTACGCCATCGTTGCCACGGGAGAGCGTTCCCTGTACGCCAACATCATTTTGAAAAAGGGCGTGGTCGCCTGAAGTCACAACGGAAAACCAACTTATGAAAACAGTCTATCTGATAGCCAACGGCGATTTGCGCACCTCCGCCAACCAGAAGTGCGAGGCCGCGCAGGCCGCCATGGAACAACAAATTTCCGCCGCACTCGCCGCGGAGGGCTGGACCGTCCGACGCGCCCACGGGTTCGATCCGGCCAAGGGGCACGGCTTCATCGACAGCCAGAAGTACGGGATGCAGGTGTTTGAGCAGATCCCGGCGGAGGCTCCCCTGGTGGTGGCGGAGGCGGTCTGGCAGTACAGTCACCATATTCTGCACGGACTCCTCACCCATCGCGGGCCGATCCTCACCCTGGCCAACTGGAGCGGCCAGTGGCCGGGGCTGGTGGGAATGCTCAACCTCAACGGGTCGCTGACCAAGGCCGGGGTGAAGTTCAGCACGCTTTGGAGCGAACACTTTGACGACACGTTTTTTCTCACCGGCCTGCGGCGGTGGCTGGAGACCGGCGAGTTGGTGCATGACACCGAGCACGCCCGGCCGCTCGCGGAGGTGGGGGTTCCCGCGGAGGCGGCCGCGCTCGGCCGGGAGTACGCGCTCGAACTCAAGCGGCGCAAGGCGATCATGGGCGTCTTTGACGAGGGCTGCATGGGGATGTACAACGCGATCATCCCCGACGAGTTGCTGCACCAGACCGGCGTCTTCAAGGAACGCCTGAGCCAGTCGGCCCTCTACGCGCGGATGCTCACCGTCACAGAGGCCGAGGCCCAGGAGGTGCTCGACTGGTACCTCCGCCACGGTCTGAAATTTGACTTCGGTACGGACGAGGCGGAGCAGCTGACCAAGGCGCAGGTGCTCGAACAGTGCAAAATGTACATTGCCGCGGTGCGTATCTCCGCGGATTTCGGCTGCTCGACCATCGGCATCCAGTACCAGCAGGGGTTGAAGGACCTGGCCCCCGCCTCGGACCTGGCCGAGGGCACGCTCAACAACGTGTCGCGGCCGCCCGTCTACCGGGAGGGGACCCGCGAGGAGCTGTATCCCGGCGAGGCGCTGCCGCATTTCAACGAGGTCGACGAGTGCGCGGGGCTCGATGGGCTGGTGACCTATCAGCTCTGGCGCCGGCTTGGCTACGCGCCGGAAAACACGCTGCACGACCTGCGCTGGGGCCGGCAGTACACCGGCGGCGGGATTGATGCGTACGTGTGGGTCTTCCTCATCTCGGGGGCCGCGCCGCCGGCACACTTTGTCGGGGGTTGGGGCGGCGCGAGCAGCGAGCGGCAGCCATCCATGTACTTCCGCCTAGGCGGTGGCACCCTCAAGGGCGTGAGCAAGCCGGGCTGGATTGTGTGGAGCCGGGTGTACGTTGCCGAGGGCCGGCTCAAGTTTGACACGGGTCTGGGGGAGGTCGTCTCCCTGCCGGAGGCCGAGACCGGGGAACGCTGGCAGCTAACCACGGCGCAGTGGCCGATCATGCACACGGTGTTGAAGGGCGTGAGCCGAGATCAGATGATGGCCCGCCACCAGTCCAACCACATCCAGGTGGTGTACGCACCGGACCTAGCGGCCGCCAGGCACGGCCTTTTCACCAAGGCGGCGGCGATGCAGGAACTCGGACTGGAGGTCGCCATTTGCGGAAACATCGAATGAACGACAAGACACAAACCCTCCAAAAGCTGCTGACGCTCTCGCACGAACTGGGCGCCGAACACCGGCACCTGGCGATCCTCGGCGAGGGCAACACCTCGGCCAAACTCGACGCCGACACCTTCCTGGTGAAGGCGAGCGGCAGCAACCTGGGTACCCTCGGGGAGGCGCAGGTGGTGGAGTGCCGTGCCGCCGGCATTCTCGAACTGATGGACCGGGCCGCCGTTGCCGACGAGGAGGTCGACGCGGCGCTGATGGCTTCCCGGGTGGATCCCAACGCGCGGAAGCCCTCGGTCGAGGCGCTCTTCCATGCCTATCTGCTGTCGCTGCCCGGCATCCAGTTTGTCGGCCACACCCATTCGGTGGCCGTCAACGCCATCCTCTGCTCGCCCCTCGCCGAGCGCTTCGCCGCCGGCCGGATTTTTCCCGACGAGGTGGTCTGCTGCGGGCCGCGTTCTGTCTTTGTCCCGTACATGGATCCGGGGCTCAAGCTTGCCCAGACCATCCGCGAGCAGACCTTCAAGTTCATCGACGAGCAGGCCGCGCCGCCGCGGGTGATCCTGCTCAAAAGCCACGGGATCATCACGCTGGGCTCCTCGCCGGAAGCGGTGAAGGCCGCGATGTACATGGCGGTCAAGGCCGCCTCGATTTTCGCGGGCGCGGCGGCGCTGGGCGGTCCCGTGTTCATGAGCGAGGCTGAAATTGAGCGGATCGGCAGCCGCCGGGACGAACACTACCGCCAGCAGGCCCTAAAGCTATGAGTGCGCGCTACTATCTGGCCTGCGACCTGGGCGCCGAGAGCGGCCGGGTGATGCTGGGGCGTCTCGAGGACGGAAGGGTTGAGCTGGAGGAGATCCACCGGTTTGCCACGGTCGCGGTCCGGCTGGGCGATTCCCTGCGGTGGGACGTGCTCCGGCTTTGGGACGACATCCGGGCGGGCCTGCGCAAGGCGCTGGCGCGGGGGGTGGCGGTGGAAAGCGTGAGCGTAGATTCGTGGGGCTTGGACTACGTGCTTTCCGGGGGCGGGCAGGAGCTGCTTTCGGCGCCGCACCACTACCGGGATCCGCGCAGCGAGGCGCCCTTCCAGCGGGCGCAGGAGACGCCCGGGGCGAAGCGCATCTTTGCAGAAACGGGCATCCAGATGATGCACATCAACATGCTCTACCAGCTGCTGGCGGAGCAGTGGCGTTCTCCGCGGCTGCTCTTGCTGGCGGACCGGTTCCTGAACATCGCCGACTTTGTGCACTATCTTTTGAGCGGGGTGGCGCGTGCCGAGGAAAGCCTGGCAAGCACCACGCAGCTCTACAATCCGGCCACCCGCAACTGGTCGGATTGGCTCATCAGCTTCTTTGGTTTGCCGCGCCACATCTTTCCGGAGATCGTCCCGTCGGGAACGGTGCTCGGGCCGGTGCGCGCGGCGCTGGCCGGGGAACTGGGAGCGGGGGCGTCCTTGCAGGTGGTGGCGACCTGTTCGCACGACACCGGGGCGGCCGTGGCGGCTGTCCCGGCGGAAGAGGGTGAGGATTGGGCCTACCTGAGCTCGGGCACCTGGTCGCTTCTGGGCGTCGAGTTGCCCGCGCCCCGGCTGGACGCCGCCGCGTGCGAGTTGAACTTCACTAACGAGGCCGGCTACGGCGGCACCACCCGGTTTCTCAAAAACATCGTCGGGTTGTGGCTTCTGCAGGAGTTGCGCCGCAGCTGGGCCGAACAGGGCATGGAGTACGATTACGCTGCGCTCTCGCGGGAGGCGGAGCAGGCCCCCGCCTTTGGTGCCCTGATCCATCCGGGGGACGGCCGTTTTTCAAAGCCGGGCGGGATGCCGGAGAAGATAGCCGCCTATTGCGGCGAACAGGGCGCCGAAGCTCCGCAGACGGTGGGCGCGACCGTGCGCTGCGTTTACGAAAGCCTCGCACTGCAGTACCGGCGCACGCTCGAGGAGATCGAAGCCGTAACAGGCCGCAAAATCACCCGCCTGCACATTGTCGGCGGCGGCAGCCGGAGCGAGTGCTTCAACCAGTGTATTGCGGACGCCACGGGGCGGGAGGTTCTTGCCGGACCGGTGGAGGCGACGGCCGTGGGGAACGTGCTCCTTCAGGCGGTGGCGCTCGGCCACCTGGAATCCCTCCAGGCCCTGCGGGACACGGTTCGCCGCTCCTTTGAGCTGAAGCAGTATCTCCCGCAGCGGCAGGAAGAATGGGCGCAGGCCTTCGACCGTTTCCTCGGGCTGGGCCTGTCAGGATAGCCTGTGAGAAAAAAAAGCGCGGCCGCCCCGGAGAGGCGCCGCGCTTTTTGAAAAACAAACCCTACACCCGGCCCTTGTCGCTGCGGCGCCGCACCAGCGGCTTGGGTGCCTTCCCTGCGGGAGTCGCCTTGGAGCCGCCCTTGCGCGAGCGCGCCGCGCCGCGCGGGGGGCGTTCCCGCAGGTGCAGGTCGATCGGGAGGCCTTCCCAAGGCTCCACCCCGCGGATGCGGCCCTCCAAAAAGCGTCGGTAGGAGTCTTCCAAAAGGCCCTTGTCGTTGCAAAACAGCACCAACTCCGGAATCGGGATGGGGCGGTTCCCCTTGGGTTCGGGCTGGGTGCCGTACAACACTTTGAACCGGCGCCCCGACTTGAGCGCGGGCGGATGGTTCGTCATGGCCGTAAGCAGCAGACGGTTGAGCGGGCCGGTTCCAATCCGGTGCCGGGCCGCCTCGCGGACGTTCTCAACCCGCTTGAAAAGCCGGTCCATGTCCTCGCCGGTCTTGGCCGAAAGCAGCACCACGGGCGCGTACGCCAGAAAGCGCAGGTCCTCCTTCAGGTTGTCGAGCACCTCGCGCAGCCCTTCCTTGTTGGCGGTCTTGTTCTCGATCAAGTCCGCCTTGTTGAGGACGATCACACACGGCTTTTTGGCCGCCACAATCAAGCCGCCGATCCGTTTGTCCTGTCCGGTCACCCCCTGCTCGGCGTCGATGACCAGGCAGCACAGGTCGGCCCGCTCAATGCTGGCCTCCGAACGCATCACGGAGAAAATTTCCACAGCTTCCGACCGCTTCGCCTTGGGGCGGATCCCGGCGGTGTCGACGAGCATATACTGCTGCTCGCCGCGCTGGTAGGGGATGTCCACCGCGTCCCGGGTCGTGCCTGAAACGGCGGACACCAGTGTGCGGCGGTCCTGCAAAATCGCGTTGGTCAGGGAGGATTTACCGACGTTCGGGCGGCCCACAATCGCAATGCGCATGGGCTTGCCCCCTTGCTTGAGCCGCTCCTCGGGCTCGGGCGCCGGCAGCAGCGCGTCCACGCGGTCCACCAGTTCCAGTGTGCCCAGATCATGCTCCGCACTGACGGCCAGCACCGGGTTGAACCCGAGTCTGGCAAACTCCGCAGGCAGTGTCTGGTGATTGAGATGGTCGATCTTGTTGACCACCAACAACACCGGCTTGGCGGTGCGCCGCAGCCGCCGCGCGATCTCGGCGTCCACCGGGGTGAGGCCACTCTGGCCGTCGACCACAAAGAGCGTCAGGTCGCAGGTTTCCAAAGCGATGTCGACCTCCATGGCAACCTGTTCGGTGAAATCCGCGTCGGCCCCTTCGCCGATCCCCCCGGTATCCACCACCTGGAAGGGCAGGCGGCCGCGCCGGCACACGGCCACGATCCGGTCCCGGGTCACCCCGGGCTGGTCGTGGACAATGGAAATTCTCTCCTGCACCAGTCTGTTGAAGAGGGCGGATTTGCCCACATTCGGGCGGCCTACAATCGCTACGGTTCGCATGAACCTCTCTTTCTATCAGGCTCCCTCCTCCAGCGCGCCTTCTATTTCGGCCCGTCTTTTGTGCTGTTTCTTGTATCGTCCCTTGCCAGGTCCTTGTCCTCTGGCGGGCTTCCCCCCGCTTTTTCCGGCCGCCCCCCTGAGGCTGCGGGCGGCACCCGCCGCCGCAGCCGGGCCGAGCCCGGCGTCCTCCCCGACCCCGGGGTGGCGGCCTGCAGCGGGTCGCCGTGTCCCCCCAAGTGGAGCTGCGCGATCGCCAGAGTCGAGTAGCCGATCCCGGAGGCCGCAGTAAAGAAGGCCGCCAGAAACACTGGCAGATCCAGCCACACCCATTGGAGCGCCCGCCCGTTGTACCGCACCTGCGCGAGCAGCGCGTCTGGCTGGAGCATCACGGCGATGAGCGCCGTCATTTGCAGGGCCGTGGCGGCCTTTCCGCTCCAGGTCGGCCGCACCGCGACCTTTCTCTGCAACAACACCAGCACCACGGCGCCCGTCATCACCATCAGGTCGCGCGCCACCACCAAAACGCCAAACCACACCGGCAACGCATACCGCCAGCTCGAAAAGCTCAGCGTCAGGATCGCCGCCAGCAGCAGCCCCTTGTCCGCGATCGGGTCCAGGACGGCCCCCAGTTCGGTGCGCTGGTTGTACCGCCGCGCCACGTACCCGTCCAACCCGTCACTGGCGGCCGCCAGCGCGAAAACCCCAAGGGCAGCCCACCGCAGCCACTCCTCCGGCCGCCCCGCGGCAACCCCCTGACTGTAATAAATCGCAAACCCCACAAAAACAGGAATCAAACCGATCCTCGCCACCGTTATTTTGTTTGCAAACGTCATAGCTCCCCAACGCCTCGTGCGCTCCCCCCCGGCTGCTCCCAACCAAATAGACAATCCCTGCCATCCCGCATTTCGAGTGTTTCTTCCCCTCTGTTTTATCTCAACGGTTCCTTCCTTCCAGCTTTCCGGCCGTTTTCTCTCTTTCCCATATTAAAAAGCCATTCGAAACCTCCGGCTGCTCACGGTAATTGTGTTTCGTGGGTTGCATCTTAGCACGGCGAAGGGCGCATTCCAGTTGCTAAAAACCCAGAATTTTTCTAGGGGAAAAGGATGTCCATCCTAGTTTCCGGCTCCGCCGCCCCAGCTTTTTCTGCCGTAGCGGTCGGCGGCCCCTACGGCGACGGCACCGCTGTCAGCCTTTCCGACTTTGCAGGAAAGCATGTCGTTCTCTATTTTTATCCAAAAGACGATACGCCCGGTTGTACCACCCAAGCCTGTGCTTTACGCGATATCTGGGCGGAACTTTCAAATAAGGCGATCGTATTCGGGGTCAGCACGGATCCGGAAAAGAGTCACCGGAAGTTTATAGACAAGTATTCCCTGCCTTTCGCTCTTTTGAGCGACACCAAGCAACAACTGGTGGAGAGTTACGGCGTTTGGGTGGAGAAAAGCATGTACGGCAAAACCTACATGGGCACGGAGCGCTCCACCTTTGTCATCGGCCCCGATGGCGTGCTCAAAGCGGTTTTCCGCAAGGTCAAACCCGCCGACCACGCCCAGCAACTCCTCGACGTCCTCCGCTGAGCCCGAGCCCCTTCCCCTTTCTCGCTTTATGCGCCTCCACTCCCTGTTACTTCTCGCCTTCGCCCTCGCCCTGGGAGCCTGTTCCTCCCCCGCGCGGAAGCTTCCCAAGTACGAGAAGCCCATCGCCCGCACTCGTTTCCAGAGCGTCCGCACCACCGCCTATACGCATTCTGAGTCCGACCACCTCGTCTACGGCCGCAAGTCTGCGCTGGGCACGACCCTGCGCTCGGGCGCCATCAACAGCGCCGCCGCCGACTGGGCGCGCTGGCCGGCGGGCACCGTTTTCCGCATCTGCAGCACGGGCGAAATCTACCAGGTGGACGACTATGGCTGGGCGCTCACGGGGCGCAACACCATCGACCTGTACAAGCCCTCGCGCGGCGCGATGAACGCCTGGGGTTTGCGGCAGGAGCGCATTGAAGTCATTCGCTGGGGCGACGCCTGGGCCAGTTACAAGAAAATGAAGCCCGCCGCGAAGTATGCCCATGTCGCGCAGATGTTGCGTGACATCAAGCGGTTCCATTCGGGGGGATCCCCGGGCCAACTGCCTGCCTCGCAGGCGGAGCCCCCGACGGTCGCCCTGGTACGCGCGGTTGAGCAGTAGGCTTCACGGCCGGAAGTGAGCCCTTCGGATTGGCGGGGGATGGCGCGCCATTCGCCCAGCTAGACTCAGGCTTGCGCTGATTCACGCCCTTTTCAAAAGGGTGTTGAATGAGCGCATGAAGCTCAATGGAAGGCGGGTGTGGGGGGTGCTTTGCGTTGGCGGGCGCCAGGTGAGGGGACTGCTGGTGGGAGCGTGTGCCGCGCTTTGCGGGCAAGGGGTGGAGGCCAGCTCCTTCAGGGTGGGCGAGGCAAGCGGGGCGCAGCGCTGGGTTTCCGAGCAGGAACGCGGGCCGCTGGCGCCAGGCCAGGGCGCCGCTGCGCCGTGGCGCGCTGTGACGGCCGAAGGGGGACACCTTCTCCTGTTCGGGGGCGGGATGCGGCTGGAGTTCATGGGCCGCTGCGACACCGAGCTGGCTGCAATGTCGCGACCGCTGGATCCCCAGCAGGTGCACACTTTCTTAAAGCCCGGGACAACCGGGGGAACGGTCAGGGCCTCCGATTCGGTCTTTAACCTGCGCGAAGGCACTCTGCTGGCTGAGATAGGCGAACGGCCCCTCTCGCTTTCCTGTCCCCACCTCCAGGTGGATGCCCGGAGCGCCGTGTTTGCCATCACCTCCGCGCCCTCGCAAGGAGCGCTCCTGACCGTGTTGCAAGGCCAGGTAAAGGTGCGCACGCAGGAACGCACCGTGATTTTTGTCGGCGCAGGCAAAAGCCTGCGGATCGCCAGCGGCCTCCCACCCCGGCTGGGGCTGCTGGATGAAAGCCCGGAAGGACTGGAGCACAAGCGGGGCCTGCTGCGCCTTTCCAGTGCCAAGACGCCGGGCGAGGCCAGCCTCCCTACGGAGGCGCGCGAAGCGGTTGGCACTGGCGGGGAGGCTCCCTTCGACCTGAGTCGCCGGCGGCGCGCCGCCCTGCTGACCGCCCCAAGTCCCGACCAGATTGGACTGCCGGAGGTATCTCCGGAACTGCAGCAGACTCCCACGCTTAAACCCTAACTCCTTGAAGAAAACATCCATCACCTTACTCGTTGTGCCCCTTGTGCTTGCACACTCCACTGGGGCGAGCGTGCCGCCCCCGGCCGCCGGCTTTCCTGAGCCGACCCTGCCGCTCTTTGGACAGGAGAGCCGCCTCGACCTTTCCTCCTCGCCTGGCCAGAGATTGCGCCCACCTTGGAGCGGCCCCCTGCCGGATCCCACGGAATCGCCCGGCTTCGACCCGGCCTCCGACCAAGCTATTCTCTCCGCCCTGAATGCCCGCGGATACGAGGCCCTGTTTCCCCCTCAGCCCGCAGAAGAGGTCTACCCCACGATCCTGGCTGACGTCCTCCCCGCGGAGAGCGAGCGCGAGGGGTCCAATCTCCTTTTCTGGCAGGCTGCGGTGCCTCCGAGCACGGGAGATAGCTCCCCGTTTGAAAATTACGCGGAGATGGCCCGCTACTCGCAAATGCACCGCAAAGGCCCGCTGTCTTACAGTCTCAGGCTGAACACCTCCTCCATTTACGACGACAACATCACGCTGGCCACCAGGGACAAGCGGGGCGATCTCCACCTTGCAATGGGGCCGGCTCTTCGCGTCCTTTTGGGGGGCGATGAGTCCACGCTTCGCCTCGGTGCCAGCTACAACGGCGCGGCCTCCTGGTTTGTGCGTACTCCCGCGCAGCGCGCCTACGAACAAAACCTGGGCATAGACGGCGGTTGGTCCGGAAGCCGTCTTACACTCGGCTTTAGGATGGGGGTGCAAAGCACGCGCAGCGGCTCCGCAGACGCTGGTGAACGGGTCGGACGGCAGGTCTTCTACTGGGGGCTGACGTCCTTCTACCCTTTCACTCCGAAACTCAGCGGCGAACTCAGCGCGGATGTCACCCGCGCCAAATTTGACGCCTTGCTCGGTTCCCGGGAGTACCGCGCCCAGCAGTATTTGAGCTATCAGCTCACCCCAAAAATGCAGTTGGGCCTGGGTGCCACCGAGGGTCTGCTCCGGCCCGACGGCGGTCTTCAGCAAAACTACGAGCAGGCCCTCCTTCGTGTCGTTGCCCAGCCCACGGCCAAACTCGGGGTGAACGCGTCCGCCGGGATGGAACACAGGCACTTTGAATCCGGCTTGGAGTCCACTTTCACTCCAGTCTACAACGCGGTCGTCTCCTGGCAGGCGACCGGACAGACCAGCTTTTCGCTGGAGGGCCGCCGCCGGGTCTTTTCCTCAGCCTCACTGGGGAGTCAGAACTACGAGTCCACAAACCTGACCCTTTCCGCCCGCGAGATGCTGGCGGCCACCGTCGACGCCACGGTAGCCCTTGGTACCGAGCGAGCCGATTATAAAGCTGCCACCACTACGGTGCAGTCCACCCGCAGGGACGATTTTGTTTTTACACGCGCAAGCGTGGACTGGGCTGTCTTGAAAAACTGTTCGCTGGGTGTTTTTTACGAGTTCAGCAAGAACCTCTCCAAAGGACCGGAGGGGCATCCGTTTCAGCGCAACCGGGCCGGCCTTTCGGTCAGTCTCAGCTTCTAAATCTATGCGAAACTCTTTCGCGCATGCCGGGCCTGGCTGTCGCCTCCTTTCGCTTTTGCGCAGGAGCCTGTTCTCCTCCGTTTTTGTACCGACTCTGTGCCTGGGTCCCGCGGGCCTCGCGGAAAAGGCGCCCGCTCAAAAAGGAGGGGCGCCTCCCTTGGGGCTTCCGCAAAAAGTGGAGTTGGTCGCAAGTGTCAGCTCGGGGTACCGCCTTTCGAGCAACGATCTGATTCACATCAGGGTGTTTCAGGAGGACGAACTGGAAACCGTCGCACGGGTCGGCAGGGACGGCACCATTCCCTTCCCCATGCTGGGAACCCTCAGTGTGGGAGGCAAAACGCTTCCAGAAACCACGAGTGCGGTGACCCTTGCGCTCAAGGAATACCTGGTCCGCCCGCAGGTGGCGGTGCGGGTGGTGGAATACACAAAGCGGAAGTTTACCGTGCTTGGACAGGTCAACCGTCCGGGCACCTTCGACCTGCCCGACGACGCTCCCCTTTCGTTGCTGGAGGGAATCGGCCTGGCCGGGGGATACACCAGGCTCGCCAATTCCTCCCGAGTCACGGTCAAACGCAGTCTGCCGGGGACGGCGGAGCAGGTCTTCAAACTCGACGCCCGCCAGATGGCTCGCGGCAAAAATGCGCCCAGATTCCAACTCCAGCCGGGCGACACGGTGATGGTGGAGGAGAGCCTGTTTTAGCTATGCACAATTCAAACGCACCCGGCTCCCTTCCTTCCGAGGGGGCTTCCACACCCGATCTACAGCAGCTCGTGCTGATTTTACGCGAACGCTACTGGGTGCTTCTAGTCTGCATTGTAGCGGGCCTGCTCGCCTCCGGCATTTACATCCGCAGGCTTCCCGTCGTCTACCAGTCCACCGCTGTTCTCCAGCTTGAGCCGCACGGGCGTGTGCTGGGTTTGGACGCGGAAAACAGCACGCAGCCCTCTTCCGAGCCCCCCTTGCAAACGATTCTGGAAGCCTTCAAAAGCCGTTCCCTGCTGGAGCGGGCAGTTCGCGATCTGCAACTGCAGGAGGACCGCGAATTTTCTCCAATCACCCTTTCCATCGAGCAAGCCCAAGGGCTTTTGGCGGGCTGCCTGGACGTGCGTCAGCGCAAAAGCACCTCGCTCATCGACATTGTGGCGCGCCACGGGCGGGCACAGACGGCCTGCAAGCTGGCAAACGGAGTTTCCAATGCCTTTATCCAGATGCAATTAGACCAGCGCTCAAGCGGAGCGCGTGCCGTCCTGGAGTTTCTACTCGCTGAGGCCGATCGGCTTAAGAAAAGACTACAGCGCAGCGAAGAGGCGCTGCAGACCTACAAGGAGACAAACCAAGCCGCCGCGCTCGAGGACCGGCAGGACACCGTCACCGCCTCGCTCAAGGCACAGGGAAACAATTTCGCGGAAGCCCGCTCCACGCGCATCCGGCTTGAAAGCGACCTCGCCGACATGGTGCGTTTTCAGGGGAATCCGGAGGCCCTCTTGCGGATTGTGAGCATTTCCCAACACCCGCTCATTGTCGGCACGCGCGCACAGATCTCCGAGTTGCAGGGCCAGATCTCTACCTTCCGCCTCAGGTACACAACAAAGCACCCCAAGATGGTTCAGGCTGTCATGCAGCTAAGCGAGGCGGAGATTGCGTTGAAAAAAACCGCCACCCAGATTCCCACCACCTTGCAAGCGGACTTGGAGCGGGCCCTGGCCACCGAGAACGCCTTTGAAGCGGCGCTCAAGGAACAGGAAAAGCAGGCGCTTGCCCTCAACCGGCAGTCCATCGAGTTCAAGGTGCTTTCGCGCGACGTGGAGACCGACCGGGCCCTCTACGAGTCCATTCTGCGGAGGCTCAAGGAAACCGACGTGGCCCGTAGCGTACAGCTCAGCGACCTGCGCGTCTTTGAAACCGCCATCCTGCCGGGGGGGCCCTCGCAGCAGTCCGCGCTCAAGTTTCTCGCGCTGGGCATGTTTGCCGGAATGATCATCGGCACCGTCGTAATCTTGGGCAGCTATCTGACGGAGGGCAGTTGGCGGACGGCCGAGGAGATTGAAGCGGCCACCGGACTCCCCGTGCTTGGCGCAGTGCCAAAGCTTTCGGGGCGGATCTCCGAAACGGGAATCTTGCAGGCCCTTTCGGATCCAAGCCAGCAGGCGCTCGAGGCGTTCCGTTCATTGCGGACCGCTCTGCATTTGGGTGCCCGCAAAAAGGGGCGGAACTGCTTCCTTTTTACGAGCGCCCTGCCAAACGACGGCAAAAGCTTTTGCTCGCTCGGCTATGCGCTGACCTTGGCGAGGCAGGGAGTGCGTACCCTCCTCATTGACGCGGACCTGCGCTCTCCCTCGCTGGATGGAATCGTTCTCGGTTCGGTCAAGATGGTGGGGCTGGCGGACGTGCTCGAGGGGCGGGTGCGGCTTTCCTCGGCCATTTGCGTCACCGACGTACAGGGACTGCACCTGCTGCCCGCCGGAAAAATCCTTCCCAACGCCTCCGAGCTACTCACCCGCAAGGGAATCCATTCCATTCTGGGCGCGGCAAGGGAGCAGTACGACTGCATCGTGGTCGACTCTGCACCCATCCAGTCCGTAAGTGACGCACTGTTGCTGGCCGAGGCCGTGGATACGGTTTGTCTTGTGGTCCGCTATGCGGCGACGCCGCGCAAGGCGGCGCTGCGCGCCCTCCACCTCTTCAACGACCACGGCACGCCGGTGGAGGGGATCGTCTTCAACTACGCCAACCCCGTTGCACCTTACGGCTATTACAGCCGCGCGGAGAGCAGCCCGCTAGAGGCCACAGCATAGCGGATTTGCGGATTTGCGGACCGGCGGAAGGGGTGGATCCGGCACTGTTGCCGCGGGAGGGGCGACTTGCTCAAGGGAGCGCTGCTTTTGGCGTCTCGCTACTTTCAGTGGGTGAGCGCTTCTGGGAAGCGAGACGTGATACTTCGGGAACTGGCATGAGCCAGCAACGGCTCTCGACTTGGAGGACGCAGTGTCCGACGCCGTCGGGCCTCCTCAATAGGGCCAGTGGGCCTTTTATTTAGACACCTCGCCCCGCAAATCAGTCAAATGTTCGGCTCCCTTTTTCTGAAAAACTACCCCTGTCTGCCGGGCCCCGTCTGTCGGGCCCTGCGGGCCCGCCGATAGCTAGCCGGTCGGCAAGCGAGCCCCGCGAGCGCCGCCACCGGTCTGGCCAAAAACAGCGGTGGGCCGCTTTCAAGCAGGCAGGGATGCGAGTGCTCGCCAAGCTGCAATGGTACGTGGAGGCGAGAGTCGGATGGTGGCTGTGGAAGAAACATGCCAAAACCCAAGGCCGATACGCACCCAAGCAAGGGGGGTTACTTTGTCTTAAACTCCTTGCTGCCCACCAGCACCTGGACGAACTCCCGCATCGCGAAGTTCTTTGCTTTTACCCGCTCTACTATTTCCGCGGCCAAAGCCTCGTCTGTGAACCCAAACGGGCGCCCCAGTGCGTAGGCGATCAGGTTTTCTGCCAGCCCCCGGGCGAAGGCCTCGGGTCTGGAGGCGATGATGTCGCGCAGCTCAAAGTAGTCCTTAAACGCTGGCCCCTTGTGGAGCGCCGCGGCCGGGTCGATGGTCCAGTGCTTGATCAGCTTTGGATTGGGTTTTCCGTTTGTGTCCACGGCCTGAAAACTGTCCTCGGTGCGCCATTTGCCGACGGTGTTGAAGTTCTCAAGGCCGAAGCCTATCGGGTCGATCGCGCGGTGGCAGCTTGCGCACTGCGGCTGCTCCTGGTGTGCCAGCAGGCGCTCGCGTGTGGTCAGGAGCTGGCCGTTAAGCCGTGTGATCTGCGGCACGTTTGGAGGTGCGTTCGGTGGCGGGGCGTTAAGTAAAAACCGCAGCACCCACGCTCCGCGTTCGACCGGACTGGTGTGTTCGCCATTGCTGCCCATGGCCAGCACCGCGGACATGCCAAGCAAGCCGCCCCGCGGCGAATCTGCCGGAAGGCTGATCTTGCGAAACTCATCACCGCTCACTCCCTCGAGTCCGTAAAAGGTCGCCAGCAGGCCGTTGACGACGACGTAGTCGGCTTTCAGCAAGTCGCGCACGCTGGCGTTTGTGCGTAGCAGGTGCTCGATCGTGCGGAAGACTTCGTTCCGCGCAGCAGCCTTGGTGCTCTCGTCGAAGTCGCGGAAGAGTTGCGTGTTGAACTGGAAAAAATCCAGCCGTTCCATGCGTAGCCACTGGTGCGTGAAGCCGTTGACAAACTCGCGCGACTTCCCGCTGTCGATGAGGCGGTCCACCTGTGCGGCGAGCACCGCCGGTTTTTGCAGTTCACCGCTGCGTGCGAGCGCCAGGAGCGTGTCGTCGGGCGGAGCGCTCCAGAGGAAGTAGGAGAGGCGTGTCGCAAGCTCCAGGGCGTTGAGCGGACGCGGCTTCTGTTCCTCGGCAGGCTCGCTCAGATAAAGGAAGCGAGGCGTCGCGAGCACCACGCTAAGCGGCTCCTTGAGTGCGGTCTGGAAGGTGTCCCCCGCCTTCAGGCGCATTTCAAAAAGCCGCACCAGCTTGTCGAGGTATTCCGGATTTGGGGCCTGGTCGCGGAAGGCGCGGATGGCGAACTTTTCGATCACCTCCCTCGCGCCGGCGCTGTCCTGGGTGCGGGCCTGCAGAACCGGGGGCGAGACGGCCTCGGTGGGGGTCTGGAGCGGACCCTGCCACTCGACCCAGTCCAGCCACAGCGCGGGGTCCCGCTGCTTTGGATCCTTCAGCATGCGGGTGCGCCCTGGGAGGCTGATGCCTTCCTTCTTTAACGGGCGCTTCTCCATCAGGAGAAACTTCCGGGGCCCGTTGGGGACGATGCGGAAGGGCAGCTCGAGGATCTCGGGCTGTTCCAGGTTCGCCGTTACCTGCCGGTTGGCGAGGAAGGTGCGGTCGTCCTTGTCGATGGGGCTGGCCTCGACAAAGGAAAGGAAGGCCCTTTCGGGAGGCATGTCCGGAACCCGACCGACCTTGACGCGCAGGACGTAGTCTCCGGTGGCGGCGTCCGGCGGCAGGTTGAGCGCAAACTCGGAGGTCTCGTTCACCGTGTTGTCCAGATAGAAGCCGGTTTGGGCCTTCGGCCAGTCGAGATACTGTTGGAACCAGCGGTTGTTTTGCTCCCAGACGTACTTGTGAAATTCCGCGGCTTCCTTGTCGCGGAAGCCGAACTCTGAGAGCCGCGCGATCTCACCGCCGCTCGCCTGCCACTTCTCGTAGTTTTGAAACTGGATCCGCGCGCGGTCATGGATGCGCTGGATCTCGGGTGTTTTGGATTCGGGCTCGATGTGTTCGGTCTTGGTGAGTGGCGCCTGCGTTGCTTTCGCCAGTGGGCCCTCCCATTCGACCCAGTCAATCCATAGGGCGGAAACCGGACCGACACCGGTGGCCTTTCGGGCCTCCGTGTAAACCGCATGATCTTGTTTCGGATCGCGCCTTTCGCGAAGGACGAAGGTGTGTGGTCCGTCCGCAGTGATGCTTACTGGGACCTCGAGGGTCTGCGGGGCGCTCGTGGTTCCGCTGATTTGGAAGGTCTGGAGGAGGGTGAAATCGTCCTTCTCCCTCCGGCTCCCAAACATGAGAAAGCGCCGCTCTGCCGGCACGCCGTCCGTCGCACCAATGCGGATACGGAGCATGTATTCGCCGGGCGGAGCCGTTTCGATTGCGTGCTTTGTCTTGAGCCAGCCTGAGGGTTGCTCCGGAGGCAGCGTGAGCACCTCCTCCGTATGAACATTGAATAGCGTGAGGTAGGCGCCGGTCTTGGTGAGGGGATCGTTCAAGTAGCGCTCAAAACTCGGGCCGTGTTCTTCAAACGCTTTGACGCGGAACTTTGCCTCCTGCTCATCGGGGATCCCCTTCTGCGGCATGCCGGTCTCCAGAAACTTCTTCGCCGTCTCGTAGCCTCCTTTGAAGTACCCCTTGTAAGTGCCTCCGACCATTGCGTTCGCGTGCAACTCCACCTCCCTGCGCTCCTTGTACACAGTCGCCTGCGCCGCGGGTGCAGGCGCACCCAAAGGACCTTCCAGCTCCACGTAATCCACCCAGATGCACGGCCGCGGGCCACTGCCGGTCTTGTCCCACGCCTCTCGGAAGAGTGCGTATTCCGCAGCCCGATTGTTGGGGCGCTTGTCGCGCAGAGCGAAGTTGCGGTCTCCGCTGGCGTTGATGTCGACGGGGATCTCAAGAAGCTGCGGGTTCGCAAGCGTGCCGGTGACCTGATGCGAGCTGAGGACGTTGAAGTCCGAGGCGTCGGCCTTGCCCGTGCCCACCTCGATGAAGCGTCGTTCCTGGGGCGACTCGGCGGTCGCGGCAAGCCGGACCCGCAGCATGTAGCGACCCGCCGGCCAGGAGGTGGGCGCGGTGACCCCGGTGTAGCGGCCGAGGCTGTAGAGCATCAGGTAGGCCCCCGTTTCGCGCTGCGGCAGCTTCTGGTAGTCGGCGTGGTACTGGTGGTGGTACGCGTACTCGCTGCGGGCGAACTGCGCGTCCTCTACATCGCGGAACTCGAACTGCGTGGGGGAAGGGGCCCCCGGAATCTCGGCAAACCGGCTGTAAAACAGGTGCGGCTGTGTTTTGAGCCGCGGCTCCTCGCGCAGTTTTCCTACCACCGCGGCGTTCTCGGGCTTCGCCGCCGCCTCGTCCACGGCATCGCACCAGGCCTTGAAGCGGGCGTATTTCTTCGCGTAGCCCTCCGTGTAGATGGGCAGGTATTTGTTGGCCCATTCCTCCGGCTCCTTGCGGAGTTTCTCGGTTTTTTGCACGCCGCCCGCCGGTGCGATGAAGCGGGCAAAGGATTCATCCAACGCCTTTTTGCCGAGGGAAAGGTATTGCTCGAGTTGGTCGCTCGACATGAAGAGTGAGGAGCCTGCGGTGTCGAAGGTTCCTGCTCCTCCGTCCGCCGGGAGGTCCCGCACATCGACGCTGACGCCAAGCAGAGCGCGGATGGTGTTCTTGTACTCGCGGCGGTTGAGCCGGCGCATGGTGATTTTGCCTCCCGAATCCCCCAGGGAGCGTCGGGCGGCCATGAGCGTGTGCGAAAGCGAGTCGAGGAACTCGGTCTTATCGCCGCGTTCGGGCTGTTTGGAATCCTCCGGGGGCATTTCGCCGGAGTTGAGCTGGTTGAGGATTTTTTGCCAGAGATCCGCGCCCTGTACGGAGTCCAACGTAAAGGAGAGCTGGTCGAGCCGGACCTTCCCCTTTTGCTTCTCCTCATTGTGACATTCGAGGCAGTAGTCCTTAAGAAACGCGCGGTGCTCCTCCTTGAACTGCGCATGCGTACCGGCCGCGGCGGGCGCCGGCCCGGGACTCAAAAGAAAGGTCGCCGTCCAGAGCAGCGCCGCCCAGTGACGGGGCAAAGGTGCTGCGGTTTTCGGGTAAACGTTGGGGCTGCTCATGGTGTGGGCTGGTTATCCGCAGAGGACGCAAAGGTGCAGCGATGCTCCCGCCTGTTTTTTCAGCTTTGAAATCTGCGGATGCATCGTTGCCTGTGAGGTTAATGGAAATTGGAAGTGTCCTGGGATTGGGCCGCCTTGTGCCGGAGGACAGGGGGGCTCTATGACGAGTCCACGGACCGCCCGTTTTTTGGACAAAGTTTTCCTGATTTTGAAGAAACCTGCGTTCTGGGCTCTGGGGGGCAAACGCAAAAGTGGCCGGGGCTTGGAAGCCACCGGCCACTTTTTTGACTGCAATTTCGGAAGGAGGGCTACACCGCCCGGTCTCCGGTCTCTTCGGTGCGGATGCGGACCGCCTCACTGACGGCGCTCACAAACACCTTGCCATCACCGATCTTGCCGGTTTTGGCGGCGCGGACCACCGCGGCGACGGCCGCGTCCACCAGGGCGTCTGCGAGGACCACCTCCAGCTTGATCTTGGGCAGGAAGTCCACGGTGTACTCACTGCCGCGGTAGATCTCGGTGTGGCCCTTCTGTCGGCCGAACCCCTTGACCTCTGTGACTGTCATTCCTTCCACCCCGATTTCCGCCAGGGCGTCCTTCACTTCTTCAAGTTTGAAGGGCTTGATGATTGCTTCGATCTTTTTCATGTCTCGTGTCTTTTAAGTGTGTTGCAGGATTAAACCTTTGAGGAGCGGACATCCACTAAAGGATGTACCCATCTTCGCCGTGTTCGCTCACGTCGAGACCTGCGTCTTCGACTTCGGCCGTCGGGCGGAGGCCCATAACCACCTTCAGGACGAGGGCGATCACAAGGGTTGCCACGATGGAGAGCACCAGGGTCAGGCCGATGGCCTGAAGCTGCACGCCCAGAAGGCCGCCGTCGACCACGAGTTTTTCCAGGCCGTTGCCGGGTTCCGCTGCGTCCTTGGCTGCGGTGACCGCGGTGGCGAGGTTTGCATTCACTGCCTTGTCGGCGTAGATGCCCGTCATGATCGCCCCGAGGGTGCCGCCGACAGCGTGCACGCCGAAGGTGTCAAGCGCGTCGTCGTAGCCGAAGCGGGCCTTCAGGTGCATCACAAAGATGTAAGGCACCACTGCGGCAAGGACGCCGATGACCATGGCACCCGTCGTGCCGACAAACCCGCAGGCAGGGGTGATGACCACCAGCCCGGCGACAGCGCCGGAGCAGAAGCCAAGGATCGAGGCGTGTCCGCGCATGGCGCGCTCCATGAGCGCCCAGGTGAAGGAGGCGGTAGCGGCGGCAAGGGTGGTGGTGGTGAAGGCGTTGGCGGCGATCCCGTCCGCGGCGAGCGCAGAACCGGCGTTGAACCCGTACCAGCCAACCCAGAGCATCCCGGTCCCGACCATGCAAAGCACCATCGAGTGGGGCGCCATCTTGTCGCGGCCAAAGCCGAGCCGCTTGCCCAGGATGATGCAGAGCACCAGGGCGCTCCAGCCCGAGGTCATGTGCACGACGGTGCCGCCAGCAAAGTCGATCGCGGGGATCACCGCGTCCTTGTTCCAGACGCCGTTCATGAAGCCGGTCACGCCCCACACCATGTGGGCCATCGGGAAGTACACCAGGAACATCCAGGCGCCGATGAAGGTCATGATCGCTGCAAACTTCATGCGCTCAGCAATGGCCCCGACGATGAGCGCCGGGGTGATGATGGCAAACATCATCTGGTACATGGAGAACACGTTGTGTGAGACCCAGTAGGAATAGTCTGTGTTCGGAGCCGAATCGACCCCCTTCATGAAGAAGAATTCCGAGCCGCCAAGGAAGGGACTTTCAAAGCTCTTGCCGAAGACCAGGCTGTAGCCGAAGGCCCACCAGAGGATGGACACCAGGCCGGCGCAGGCCAGACACTGGGCCAGCACGCTCAGCACGTTCTTGCGGCGGACCAACCCGCCGTAGAAGAGCGCCAGGCCGGGCAGTGTCATAAACAACACGAGCGCCGCGGAGGTCATCATCCAGGCGTTGTGGCCGGGACCGGCGACTCCGAGGGTCTTCTGCGAGAAGCCTTCGGGGTAGACGGATTCTTCGACGCCCTCTTCGTTCTTTTTCTTGATCTTGAGGCTTTCAAAGGCGGCGTCCGGGCTGGTGTTCTGCAGATAAGCTTCCAGCGCGTTGATCCGCATCTCGAGGGTGGCTTCCACGGCGGCGGCGGCCGGTGCCGCCGGGGCGGGGGCCGGTGCCGCGGGCGCGGCTGCAGGGGCGGGCGCCGCAGGCGGTGTGTCCTGCGCTTGTACGGGACTCAGGGGTGAGAGCAGGGCGGCCATGGCAACTGCCATGGGTAGCCACCCGGAGAGGAGTGTGGTTCGGATCTTCATAGTGTTATGAGTTTGGGATGTGTGGCTGCTTTGTGGCCCCTGAGGGACCGCTGAGCTTCGAGCTTCATTAAGCAGCGGCCGTGCCACGCAATGTAAGTCATTGCAAATGAGTGGGTATACGCCAAAAGTGCACTCTTGCGACGCGCCAGCCTGGAGCAAAAAAATACAAGCTGCTCAAAACTAGCCAGTGCTGCCCGGTGGGCGTAAAGGTGCAGAAAAACGCGCAGGCCTGCGAAAATGGCCAAAAAAAGACGGCGTCCGTCGGGCTTCGGAGTGTAAACGCTCCACAGAATCCAAGTCCGGGAGGGGAGACCCGCAGCCCCTCCTCTGAAAGTCCCATAAAATACTAATTTAGAGCTACATACTCAGATGGGCCAGATTCAACGGATAAGACAAAACCCTTAAGAAATCTGTGGCATCTGCGAAAATTGCGGATCACCACCCTTCCCACGAGGAGTCCAAAAAACGTTACCCGCCCTGAACGCGGCCTAGAAAAGCCGCCACTTGGAAAAGCACAGGAGGCTGATGAGTCCGAACACGGGGAGCAGCACCGGGAGTGAAAACCGGGCTACATAGCCTAGAAACGAGGGAGTGTGCACCCGCTGCTGGTCGGCGATCTTCTTGACCATCAGGTTGGGGCCGTTGCCGATGTAGGTCAGCGCCCCGAAAAAGACGGCGCCCAGCGAAACGGCCCTGAGCAGGGGGGCGTGCCCGTCGAGGAAAGCGGGCATGTCCGAGTCCAGCTCAAGCCCCGCCAGACCAAAGGCCGTGGAGAGGAAGGCCAGGTAGGTGGGGGCGTTGTCGAGGACCCCGGAGAGGGCGCCCGTCCACCAAAAGAACTGCAGCGGCGAGCGGAGGTCGAGTGCTTCGGCGTGGGCGCCAAGGATTTCGAGGGCGGGCAGCATGGTTAGAAAAATGCCGGCAAACAGCCAGGCCACCTCCCTAATTGGGGCGAAGTCAAAGGCGTTGGCCTCGTGGATGCGTTTGGGGGTCCAGCCCCAGGAGGCGCCCGCGGCCGAAAGCATGAGGGCCTCCCTCCAGCCAAAAGGGAGGAGGATTCCGCCAAGGACGCAGGCCACGAGCAGCAGGTTCCAGAGGCCGTCCACCTGCCAGACCTCCTCCCGTGTCTGTTGCTCGCGGACCTGGGCCGGGGCGCGGAGGAAGTTTCTGCGGTCCAGCAGGAGGAAGACGGCGAGCAGCGCGCCCAGCGTCAGCAGCCAGGGGCGCCAGCAGTGCTGGAGCGACCACCAGAAGGGGACGCCCTTCAGGAAGCCCAGAAAGAGCGGAGGATCTCCGATGGGCGTCAGGCAGCCGCCCACGTTGCTGACGATGAAGATGAAAAAAACGATGTGGAAGTCGGTGATCCGGTACTTGTTCATCCGGATCCAGGGGCGGATGAGCAGCATGGAGGCGCCGGTGGTGCCGAGCACGTTGGCCAGAAGGGCGCCCAGAAACAGAAAGAGGCAGTTTTCCAGGGGAGTGGCCTCTCCTTTGACCCTCAGGAGGATGCCTCCGCTGACCACGTAGAGGGCTCCCACCAGCGAGATAAAGCTGAAGTATTCAGAGGCGGCGTGTCCCAGCGGCGCCGGCCGGTGGAGGCCGAAGAGGTAAAAACAGGCCGTCCACAGGCCCAGCCCCACGGCCGCCGCCGCATGGTACTTGTCCCAGAGCCGCGGGAAAAGGAGCGGCGCCGCGGCGATCAAAAAAAGCAGCAGGGCAAAGGGAACCACCATCCAAACCGGGGGCGCAGATGCCAATGCCGCAAAACAAACGGGGCTCATGGGGGGGACGTGCGGTGGCCCCGCCGCTTAGGCGAGGCGTGCGTGCGCCGCGGTCCTGGCTTCTGCGTCGGCGCCAAGAAGCGCCTCGAGACTTGGCTGACGGAGTGTGGCGTGCCCTTGCATGACGGCCTCTACGGTCCGCCAGATCGCGGGGAAACTACAGCGGCCCTCGAGAAAGGCGGCCACGGCGACCTCGTTGGCGGCGTTGAGCACCGCCGGGAGGGTGCCGCCGGTTTCGCCAGCCCAGCGGGCGAGGCCGAGCGCGGGAAAGTCGGCGGTGCGCGGGGCCTCAAACTCCAGCTTGGATAGCCGCGCAAAATCCAGGGGAGGCAGCCGGTTGGGAACGCGTTCGGGCCAGGTGACCGCGTACTGAATGGGGAAGCACATGTCGGTGGCCGACAGCTGGGCCAGCACCGAACTGTCCACAAACTCGACCATGGAGTGGACGATGCTCTGGGGATGGACGACCACCTCGACGCGGGCCATCGGGATGTCAAAGAGCCACCGGGCTTCGATCATCTCGAGGCCTTTGTTGAAGAGCGTGGCCGAATCCACGGAAATTTTGCGGCCCATTTCCCAGGTGGGGTGTTTGAGCGCCTCCAGCGGGGTGACGGCTGCGAGGCGCTCCGCCGGCCAGGTGCGGAAGGGGCCGCCGCTGGCGGTCAGCAGGAGGCGGGAAACCTCCTCGGGCCGGCGCCCTTCAAGGCACTGGAAAATCGCGTTGTGTTCGCTGTCGACCGGCAGGACGCGGACCCCCTTGCGCCGGGCCGCCTCCATGACGGCTTCACCCGCCAGCACCAGGATTTCCTTGGAGGCAATGGCGATGTCCTTGCCCGCCTCGATCGCCGCCAGTGCCGGCTTCAAGCCGGCGGTTCCCACGATGGCCACAAGCACCAGGTCGGCTTCCGGCAGGGTGGCCAGGGCGCAGAGGCCGGCTTCTCCTTCGAGGACCTCGGGCCCCTCCGGGCCGAGGCTTGTCCGCGCGTGGGCCGCAGCCTGCGGCTCCGCCAGCGCCGCGCAAAGGGGGCGCCAGGTGCGGACCTGCTCGACAAACAAGTCCACGCTACGGGCGGCGGCGAGGCCGACAATCTCCATGCGCTCCGGAATGTCGGCGGCCACCTTGAGGGCGGACTGGCCGATGGAACCGGTGCAGCCGAGGATGACGACGCGGCGGCGGCGCGGGGGGTGGGAAGGAGGAGGGGTTTGCATCAGAGGCTGGGGGCGTAACGCAGAAACAAATACAGCAGGGGCGCGGTAAAGAGCAGCGAGTCGATGAGATCGAGTGCGCCGCCGATACCGGGGAGGGAGTGGCCCGAATCCTTGGCGCCCGTGGAGCGTTTGAGCACCGACTCGGCCAGGTCGCCCAGCACGGCGATCAGTCCCAGGAAGGCCCCCAGAAGGGTGGCGCGCAGCGGACCGCCCACCAGCGAGAGTTGGGTGGGCAACAGCCAGACCAGTAGAAGCGAGGCGGCCGTCGAGTGGGCGAGAGCGCCGGCGAAACCTTCCCAAGTCTTTTTGGGGGAGATCCGCGGGATCATGGGGTGCTTGCCTATCAGGGAACCGATGAGGTAGGCGCCGCAGTCGGACATTTTGGTGACCAGCGCCAGATAGAGCACGTAAAAGTGACCGGTCATGGCGCCGTCAGGGGCGGCCGGGGTGAGGTAGAGCAGGTTGGAAGTGCAGGAGCCCAGAAAGGGGACGTAGATCAGCCCAAGCAGGGTGTAGCCGATGGCTGCCAAAGGCTGGGTTTCAGGGTTGCGATGAAAGATCTGGCGGATGAAGACCACCAGCGTGGCGCCCAACAGCGCGGCACATTCCAGATTGAAGGCGGCCTCGTGGCCAAAGAAGCGCGCGGAAGCGAGGGCGCCCAGGACGAGCGCCGTCCCGAGCAGGAGGGTGGTCCAGCGGAAATGAGGGAGGCGGGCTAGGGCGAGGAGCTTTTGGAACTCAAAGAGCCCCCAGATCTGGGGGCCGGCCACCAACAGCCACAGCCCCGGTTCGTAGCCCTTGTACATGATGGCGCCGCAAAGCCCCCAGAGCGAAAGGGTGCTCAAGGAGCGGGACAGAAAGGTTTGAAAGGCGGCACCCATGCTCAGGCCCAGAGGCTCAACAAGGAACGGTGGAAAAGCAACACGGACCGGCGCGTAGTTTTGGGCACCGCTGGGAGGTGTTAGGGATAAACCTTGTTTGCCTCCCTCTTGTATGGGAGAGGTGAAGCTGTTTATGAGTTATCTTGCGACCCTAGTCATGCCGACGATTGCAGAGTTGGGCGAAGCGTTTCCGGTCATCGTCTCCCTGATCATCATCGAAGGCCTGCTGAGCGTGGACAACGCGCTGGCAATCGCAGCCATGGCGCGCCACCTGCCGGAAGCACAGCAGAAACTCGCCCTCCGCTGGGGCATCATCGGCGCCTACGGTTTCCGGGGGCTGTGCATGGCCTTTGCCGCGTGGATCATCGAGAACCCCTGGCTCAAAATCGGAGGCGCCGTCTACCTGGTCTATCTCATGTGCAAGCATTTCTCCGACGCGGAGGAGGAGGGCGCAGAGGGGGGCGTCGGCGAAGTTGCAGCCAAGGGCTTGATCGCGACGATTTTTTCCATCGAGCTCATGGACCTGAGCCTGAGCGTAGACAACGTGGTCGCGGCCGTTGCCATGAGCCCCAAGCTGTGGGTGGTGTGCACCGGCGTGTTCATCGGCATTCTGGCCCTGCGTTTTGTCGCGGGCTTCTGTCTGAAGCTGATCGAGAAGTTTCCCATTCTGGAGGAAACCGCCTTCCTGCTCATCGGCTACGTCGGCTTCATTCTGGTTTTTGAGCTCTTGAGCGATCCGGCCAGCGGGTTGCAGGTCTTGCCTGGACCGGTGCATGTGAGCGCCCTGCAGAAGTTCATCGGGATCGTCCTCATCATGGCGGTCTCGATTTTGTACTCGAAGTCCCTCGCCTTCCAGAAGGTGCTCCGGCCTTTGTTGAAGGTCTTCTCCCCGCTGATGTGGCTGGTCTCCCATCTGGTGGGTTTTGTACTCACCGTCCTGTTCTGGCCCTTTACCTTTCTGCTGCGCCTGTTCTCCTCCAAGAAGGACGCGCCCGGCCGGGCGGATTCGCTGGTAGGGAAGTAGCCCCACAGCCGGTGGCCGGCCGACAATCGTCCGTCCTTCGGACTTGCCCCACACTGCAAAGCAGCCTGCCGCACGAAACAAATACTATGAGCTTCTGGAATGATCTGAAGGAAAAGGCCGCGGCGCTCAACGCCGGGCTGCAAACAAACGTGGCCAAGTTTAAGAACGCCGAGTTCGCCAACGGCTGCATGGCAATGTGCGCGATGGTTGCCGCCGCCGACGGCTCCGTCAGCGGGGCGGAGAAGACCCGTATCGCCACGCTCATTCTAAACAACGAAACCCTCAAGGTGTTTCCCGCCTCCGAGCTGAAGCAGAAGTTCGACTTTTTCTGCGACAAACTGGCTGCCGATTTTGATTTCGGCAGGATCGAGGCGCTCCAGACCGTCGCCAAGCTGAAGGGCAAGCCCGACCAGGCGCGCGCCGTTCTCCAGATCGGCATCGTCATCGGTGGCGCCGACGGCAATTTTGACGCCGCTGAAAAGGCTGTCGTGAAGGCGGCCTGCAACGCAGTGGGGATTCCCGCCGCTGAGTTCGATCTTTGAGCCCGGGCGCCGGGCGCGTTTTAGGCGTTACAGCGTTTCTTTTTCAGTCGTACCTACCTACCCAACCAACCCACCAACACTCCTCGCAAATATGGCCATCTCCCTCTCCAAAGGCGGCAATCTGTCCCTCTCCAAGACCGTCCCAAACCTCGCCAAAATCCACATCGGCCTCGGCTGGAACGTGCGCGCCACCGACGGCGCCGCCTTCGATTTGGATGCCAGCGCCTTCCTGCTGGCCGCTACCGAAAAGGTCCGTTCGGACGCAGACTTCATCTTCTTCAATCAGAAGACTTCCGCCGACGGCTCCGTCAAACACATGGGCGACAACCTCACCGGCGAAGGCGACGGTGACGACGAGGTGGTGAAGGTCAACCTCGAGGGTGTCCCCGCCGATGTTGCCAAGATTTCCGTGGCCGTGACCATCCACGAGGCGGACACGCGCCGCCAAAACTTCGGCATGGTCAGCGGCGCCTTCGTGCGCGTCCTTGACGATGCAACAGGCACGGAAATCGTCCGCTACGACCTCAGCGAGGATTTCAGCACCGAAACGGCGCTGATTTTCGGAGAGGTGTACCGCAACGGCACGGAGTGGAAGTTCCGCGCGGTGGGGCAGGGTTTTCAGGGCGGGCTTCCGTCGCTGGCCAAAAACTTTGGGGTCAACATCTAGGCTCCGGTAACCGCACCCAAACAGGTTCGTACAAAGCTTGCAGCAGAAAGACCGGCCGCCGTGAGGGGGCCGGTTTTCCTTACAGAAAAGACACTATGGCTATCAATTTACAGAAGGGGCAGAAGATCTCGCTGGAGAAGGAGGCAGGCGGCGGGCTGGCCAAGATCGTGATGGGGCTGGGCTGGGACGCGAAGAAAAGCGGCGGCTTTTTTGGGGGGGGCGAGACCTCGGTGGATCTGGACGCCTCCTGCGTCCTGTTTGACGAGACAGGAAAGATCAAGGACGCGGTGTGGTTTGTGCAGCTCCAGAGCAAGGACGGCAGCATCGTGCACACGGGCGACAACCGTACGGGGGACGGGGATGGCGACGACGAGCAGATCATCGTGGACCTGACCCGGGTGCCTGCCGACGTCAAGTCGCTGGTGTTCGTGGTCAACAGCTTCACGGGCCAGAGCTTTGCGGACATCCAGAACGCTTTTTGCCGCGTGCTCAACGGGAGTTCGAACGTGGAGCTCGCCCGCTACGAACTGAGCTGCAACGGGTCACACACCGCCATGGTGATGGCCAAGGTGTACCGGCACAACGGCGAATGGAAAATGCACGCCATCGGTGAAAACTGCTCCGGGCGCACCTTCTCCGACATGCTGCCGGTCATGCAGGGCCAGCTGTAGGGCTGGCGGTCTCCTCCAGAAAGCGGAGCCACCGATTCTTGAGGGATACATCCCCAGATTGCGCAGATGAATTGAACCCATAAAAACATCTGCGGAAATCTGAGCCATCTGTGGATGACCCCCCGGCGCAAGTGCTGCAACCGCACAACCGCTGCGGTTGCGCCCTTTTTTTACGCGAGTGCTTCGGCGGGGTAGGTCCAGATCTCCGACAGGGTCGGATGATAGTGCGGGATGCGCGCCAGGTCGCCGGCGGTCGCACGGAAATGCATGGCCACCACCACTTCGTGGATGAGCTCGGCCGCGTGGGGCCCCACCACCGAGGCGCCAAGGATCTCACGGGTCTCGGCCTGCACCAGCAGTTTTGCAAACCCATGCAGGTGCCCCTCCACCATCGACTTTCCGTGGTCGTTGAAAGGATAGCTTGCCGACAGAACGGGGATTCCGCCCGTCCGCGCCTCGGCCTCCGTAAGTCCCACCATCGCCATGCCGGGTTCCGAGAAAATGGCGAGAAGCTTGAGCCGGTAGTCGGTCTCCTCGAGGGGTTCCCCCGCGCCGCCCAGCAGGCGCACCGCGTTGCGCGCGGCCGTCTCGGCCTGCTGGATCGCAAGGTGCACCACCTCCAGCGGACCGCACACGTCGCCTGCTGCGAAAATGTGCGGTAGGCTGGTCTGTTGTGTGGCGGAGACAGCGACCCGCGAGCCGGTCAGCGAGATGCCGCAGGTTTCCAGACCCAGACCACCGGTGGCAGCCTGCCTGCCAAGGGCACAAAGAATCTCCTCTGCCGCGACCTGTCTCTCGCTGCCGCTCTGCCTGAAGACGACTACCTTTCCCTCCGGCCCCGCAAAGGCCGAGCAAAGCTGCGTGCCCGTTTCCACACGGATGCCGCGGCTGCGGAGGCCCTCGGCCAGCGCCTCGGAAACCTCCGGATCCGCCTCCTTGAGGATCCTTTCGGAGCGTTGCAGCACGGTGACACGGGAGCCGACGCCCGCGTAAAAAGTGGCCGCCTCCAAGGCGATCGCGCCCCCGCCAAGGACAGTCACAGAGGCGGGGAGGCGTTCGCTTTCCAGAAAGCGGTCGCTGTCGAGAAAACCGCATTCCTCGAGCCCGGGCACCGGCGGCGTGTGGCTGCGAGAGCCGGTCGCGAGCAGGAAAGTCCCTGCGGTGAGGGTCTTTAATGCCGGGGGCGGAACGTCCGCTCCGCCGTCCAGGCTTTCGATCGAGAGGGAATGCGGGCCGGTGAAACGGGCCCTTCCCCTCAGAAATACAAAACGCCCTGATTCCAGTTGGCCGCGCCGGTAGTCGGCGAACTCCGAAATCAGCCTGCGTTTGCGGGCCTGCATGGCGGCGCCGTCAACTCCCCCGAAGCTGGCGCGCACTCCGAATTCGGCTGCCTGCCGGACGGCCTCAGCCCGGGCAGAGGTGGCCAGGAGCGTTTTGCTGGGCATGCAGCCGCGCAGGATACAAAGGCCGCCGACCTCCGCGCCTCCGTCGATGACCACGGTGCGCAGGCCCGCGCGTGCGGCAAGGGAGGCGGCGGCGTAGCCCGCGCTGCCGCCTCCAAGCACGGCGAAATCAAAATCAAAGCCGGCCATGGAAGCGGTGGGGACGCGGAAAAAACGCGGCGTGGACTCAGGAGATCTGAGCGAGCAGCAGCGCGGGCAGATCGGCGATGCGTACCCGCTCCTGCGTCATGGCGTCGCGCTTGCGCAGGGTAACGGTTCCCTCATTTTCAGGACCGTTTTCGCCGATGGTCTCGAAGTCGACGGTCACGCAAAACGGGGTGCCAGCCTCGTCCTGCCGGCGGTAACGGCGGCCGATGGCGCCGCTGTCGTCGTAGAACACGTTCATGAGGGGGCGCAGAAGGTTTTGGATCTCGAGCGCTTTGGCTACCAGAGGCGGCTTGTTCTTAAGCAGCGGGAAGATGCCAACCTTGATCGGGGCCACCCGCGGGCTGAAGCGCAGGATGGTGCGGACTTCCTTGTTTCCCTTTTCGTCTGTCACTTCCTCTTCTTCAAAAGCCTCGCAAAGAAGCGCCAGAATCAGCCGGTCCACTCCCGCAGACGGTTCGATCACATGGGGGACGTATTTGACGGCCGCTTCCTGGTCGAAGTACTCCATCGACTTGCCGGAGTGCGTCTGGTGCTGGGTGAGGTCAAAGTTGCCGCGGGCGGCGATGCCTTCGAGCTCCTGGGTGCCGAAGGGAAATTTGTACAGGATGTCGACCGTGGCGCGGGCGTAATGCGCCAGCTCGTCGGGCTTCTGCCAGTACTCCTCGAGGGAGGAACGCTTGAGGCCGACGGATTCATACCAGCGGAAACGCTCTTCGACCCAGTACTTGTGCCAAAGCTCCCAGCCCCAGTCAGGCTGGGGCGTGGAGGGCACCTCGCCGGGGGCCAGCTTGGCAAGGTGGCCGGTCTGCACCTCAACCACCTCGTCGGGTTTGATGAAAAACTCGAGTTCCATCTGCTCGAATTCGCGGGAGCGGAACGTGAAGTTGCGCGGGGTCACCTCGTTGCGGAACGCCTTCCCGATTTGGCAGATCCCAAAGGGCACCTTCACCCGGCTGGTTTCCACAACGTTCTTGAACTGCACAAAGATCGCCTGCGCGGTTTCGGGGCGCAAATAGGCCACGTCCTCCTCCGTGGCGGCCGGGCCCACGTAGGTCTTGAACATCAGGTTGAAAGGGCGCGGCTCGGTCAGTTCCCCGCCGCAGTGCGGGCAGGGGGTCGCCAGGGGTCCCTCGGCGGAGACGGTGCACAACAGTTGGAAGAGCGTGTGCACGGAAGCCTCAGCCTCGGCGGCGCGTTCCGCAAGCCGGGCAAGAATGGGTGCCGGCTGCTGGACAAGGGCCAGATTGGGGGCAATCCGCTGGCCTTTGCCGGTGGCCCATTTGAGCAGCGCCGCGGCGTCCGGCTTGCCTTCGGGCGCCGCGGCGCGGATGGCGTCGGCCCAGGGGACGGTTTCGAGCATTTCCCAGACCTGGTCGGAGCGGACGAGCTTCTTGCACGCCCGGCAGGTGCTCATCGGATCGGAGAAGGTGTCGACGTGGCCGGAGGCTTTCCAGACCTTGGGGTGCATGATGATGGTCGCCTCGAGGCCGACGATATCGTCGCGCATGCGCGTCATGCTTTTCCACCACAGTTCCTTGACGTTGCGCTTGAGCTCCGCGCCCAGCGGGCCGTAGTCCCAGAACCCGTTGAGGCCCCCGTAAATTTCGCTGCTTTGGAAGATGAAACCGCGCCTTTTGCAAAGGCTCACGATTTTCTCCATCCGTGTGACTGAGGCGTGGGTGGACATAAGAAGCTTTAAGTAAACAGGGGCCAGGGAGGGCAGGTGGAAGTGGGCGGTCTGCTGGGCTATTCGAAGTCGTAAATGACAGCCTTCTGGCAGCAGGGCTTGAAGACTTTTTCGACAAACTCCAAATGGAGCGGGTGGATCTGGTAGGCCTTCTCCGCTTCATTACTGGGAAAAATGAGGTTCAACGCGACCTGGTAGCTCTGGTCCACAACGCTCCGTTCACTGGGGGACATCCGGCCGACGTGAAAACTCAACACGCCTTCGATCGGACGTAGATAGCGCTCGGCTCCGGCAAGCAGTTGCTCGGTGGCGTCGGAGATTTCGGGGCGGGTCCAGAAAATGACAACATGAGAAAACATAGGGGAGGGGAGTCAAATGGAGTCAGCGCCCGGCGGCGAGCGTGATCCGCAGATGATTTTTTATCCACAGATGTCCCAGAGAGGCACAGATGGTGCTTAATATTTTGTTCATCTCTTAAATCTGAGACATCTGCGGATAAACTTCTGAATCCGCGGATTGCGTTTTCCAAGCTTGGGTTTCAACGCCAGCGCTACTGTGTAAATTGCGTGTGAACTCTTTGTGACACCCCGGGGCTTCCCCTACTTGTTCCCTAGGAGATTGGCCTAAGAATTGCTTATAATTGGAGTGTAGTTTTTGGGGGTTTCCTCTGATGAGGCGGAACACCCCCCGTACCAGTTCCCCCATGTCCTCCCCCTGTCCAGTTGAAAGTCGCTTCCGGCGGCTGCGCCTCGCCCTCGCCCGGCGCTGGTTCTTGCTGGTCATTTTCTCTGTAGCCGCCCTGTTTCTGGCCGGTCAGAAGGCCGTCTGGGGCGTCGCCATGCCCGACTCCGGTTCCATTCTGAGCTGGGGGGCAAACTCCGAGGGCCACTTCGGCAACGGCCAGTCCGAAGGCCGCGCGGTGCCGGCCTCGATCCAACGCATTTCTGTCGGACTTTCCTCAAAAACGATAAAACTCCTCGCTGTCGGGCCCTCCCATTCCGTGGCGGTGGCCGACGACAACACGATTTACACCTGGGGCTCAAACGCCGAGGGCCAGCTGGGCACTGGGGACCTGGACAACCGCCTGCTGCCTGCCGCGGTGAACGACCTCAACTCCGTTTTGGCCGGCAAGGTGATCGTGGAGGTTGCCGCGGCCGTCTCCTACACGATGGTGCGGACTCAGGACAACCGCGTGTTTGGGTGGGGCCAGAACGTCTACGGACAGTTGGGAACGGGCTCCATTACCACCCGCAGCACGGTTCCTGTGGCCACGCTCATGGGGGGGATGGCGGGCAAGACGCTCACCCGGTTGGCGTGCTCCGGCGGGCACACGCTGGTGCTGACCTCAGAGGGAAACGTCTTTGGCTGGGGATACAGCGGCTGGGGGGAGGCCGCAACAAATTACAGTTCAGTCAATCCCACTCCGACGCTGTTTGCCGGGGTGGGGGTGGCCTCCGCCAAGCCGGTCAAGGACATCGCCGCCGGTTACTACCACTCCGTGGCGCTGCTGCAGGACGGGACGGTCTATGTCTGGGGCTACAACAACTTCGGCCAGTTTGGCACGGGGCCCTACCAGCCCAGCTACACCTATGTCCCGCAGGCGGTGAACACCACCGGGGTGTTGGCCGGCAAAACCGTGAGCAAAATCAGTTCGGGGATGTCTCACGTGCTGGCCCTCACCTCCGACAACCAGCTCTTTTCGTGGGGGGACAACACAAGCAACCAGCTGGGGAACGGCAACGCGGTTTCGTCAAACCTCCCGGTGGCGGTCACGATGACGGCACTGGCGGGAAAGACGCTCTCTGCGATTTACTCTGGAGCCTACCACAACTACGCGGTGGCGACCGACAACTCCGTCTTCGGGTGGGGCTCCAACGGCAGCGGCCAACTGGGCAACAACTCCACCGCCGCCCTGAGCACGCCGGCCCCCGTCGTGCTGGCGGGCGCCCTTACAGGCAAGACGGTGCTGCCGGCCTCCTATGCCCTGGGAACCTCCCATACGCTGGCCTTTGACAGCGCAGGCAAAATTGCGGCTTGGGGCGCCAACGGCAGCGGCCAGTTGGGCATCTCTAGTCTGGAGCGCTTTGGCACGCCGGTGGCGGTCGCTGGGCGGGAGCTCAACAGCAAAACCTTCACCCAGGTCACCGCCGGCGGCGACTTTGCCGCGGCCCTCGCCTCCGATGGAAGCGTGTTTACCTGGGGGGCCAACAACTCCGGCCAGCTGGGGAACAACGCGTCCGGCACGCCTTCGAACCTCGGCTGGGCCATCGCGGGCGGTTCGCTCAACACCAACTCCATCTCGTTGACTGGCGGTTCGATCACCTCCGGCTCGCTCCGGGTCACCGTGGCAAGTACCACGGGAGTGGTGGCGGGCATGGCGGTTACCGGGAGTGCCAGCATCCCCGCCGGCGCCACGGTCAAGACCGTGACCAACGGGACGACTTTCGAGCTGAGCGCCCCCGCCACGGGGACGGCCTCGGCTGCCACCCTCACGGCCTCCGGCCAGTTTGCGCAGACCCCTGTGACGGCCATCGCCGCCGGCCAACGGCACGTCGTCGCCATTGCGGGCGGAAAGGCGTTCGGGTGGGGCTCCAATCTCAACGGGCAGCTGGGGGATACCACCACCCAGGTTGAACGGTCGACACCCGTGGCGACTCTGGGCACCGGAGTGCTTTTGAGCAAAACCCTCACCAGCGTGGCTGCAGGGCTGAACCATTCGCTGGCACTGGATTCCAACGGGACTCTGTACGCCTGGGGCGCAGGCTCCAACGGCCAGCTGGGCAACGGCACCACCACCGTCAGCCAGACCTCGCCCGTGGCGGTCACCATGAGCGGGGTGTTGGCGGGCAGGACGGCCACCGTGATTGCCGCCGCGGGCAACCGGAGCTATGCAATCGCCGGCGGCTCCCTCTACGCCTGGGGGGACAACGCCAGCGGCATGCTGGGCAACGGCAACACAACGCAGGCAACTACTCCGGTGGCGGTGTCCACCAGTGGGGTGCTCGCCGGCAAGACGGTGACGGACGTCGCCGCCGGCTACAACCACACGGTGGTGCGCACCTCCGAAGGGTTGGTTTACGCCTGGGGCGTCAACGACCGCGGCCAGCTGGGCACCGGCAACCTGACCTCCTCCCAGGTGCCCGTCGCCGTCAAAATGACCGGTGCACTGGCGGGCAAAACCGTCACCAAGGTGTATGCGGGCTCCACTTCGCTGGCGACCATCGTGCGCGCCAGCGACAACAAACTCTACACTTGGGGCGGCCGCGGACTCGGCCAGCTGGGCAACGGCGGCTGGGGGACCACCCTCGAGCCGGTCCTGATCTCCGCCACCGGCAGTTTTGTCAGTGCGGCGGGGGGCGACGGCTTTTCCATTTCCGCAGCCTCGGACAATTTTGTGAACACTTGGGGGGCGGGGGAGCTCGGGCAGTTGGGCAACGGGTTGGATGGGTTGAGGCCTTCGCGCTCCGCAGCGGATTCGCTGACGCTCTCTGGCAAAAAGCTGGTCTCGATTGTGGCCGGACATGGCACTCCGACAAACTCGGTGGCCTACGACACCAACCAGCCGTTCCAGATCGCCCTTGCCACCAATGGCATCGCCTATGGCTGGGGGCGCAATGACCGGGGCCAGATCGCCCAAGGCACACTGGCCTCCTCTTCCGTCCCGGTGCCGATCACGGCCGGCACCCTGTTTAGCGCCGTGTCCGCGGGCGGCGCCCATGCGTTGGCCGTCGGGCGCGACGGCAAGGCCTACGCCTGGGGCGGCGGCAGCGGCGGCCAGATTGGCAACGGCGGCACCGTGAATGCCACCGCTGCCGTGGCGGTGACCGGCGGCTCGCTGGCGGGCAAGACGGTGATTGCGGTGGCTGCGGGAGCGCTGAGTTCGCTGGCTGTGACCACCGAAGGGAGGGTGCTCAGCTGGGGCCAAAACGGCGTCGGCCAGCTCGGCACCGGCGGCACCCTCGCCACCAACATTCCCGCCGCGGTGGTCACGACCGGTTCGCTCGCCGGCAAGTACATCGTGGCGGTCGCAGCCACCAACTCCCCTCTGGGTGGAACCAGCTACGCTTTGAGCGGGGACGGCCTCGTGTACGCCTGGGGCAGTGGGACCACGGGCCAGTTGGGAAACAATGCCTCGGCCAACTCCAACGTGCCGGTGGCGGTCAACACGTCGGGGGTGCTCTCCGGCAGAAAGATCGTGGCGCTGGCCGCCGGCACCGACCACGTGCTGGCGTTGAGCGCCGACAACCTCGTGTTTGCGTGGGGGCAGGGTGCGAACGGCCAGCAGGGAAACGGCTCGACCGCAAACAACAACAGTCCGGTGCAGGTCACGGGAATTTCCGGCTCGGTGGTGGCTATCGCCGCGCAGGGCAACTCCTCCTACGCGCTGACCTCCGACGGCCGCGTCTACGGCTGGGGCCAGGGCGAGCGCGGCCAGGTGGGGGACGGCTTCACCGCCAACCGTGCCAGCCCGGTCCAGCTTTCCTACACCGACGGGACCGTCAGCCAATTGCTCAGCATTGCGGCTTTGGGCACTTCGGCGATGGCCTGGGACAACGGGGGAATGGACCTGCTGCTCCAGCCCCAAGGCACCTCGGTGGCCATGGGAAGCCCCTTTAGTTTGAACTGCGCGGTCAACCTGCAGGGCGTCGCCGTAAACTACCAGTGGTGGCAGGAGGTCCCCCAGGCGGACGGCAACAAGCGTTGGCTGCCGGTGTCGGGCGGCTCGCTGCCGGTGCTCAGCGTGGCGGCCGCTGACGCCTCCTCCGTGGGCCGTTACTACGTGCGGGTCGACAGCCATCTGGACTCGGTGACCAGCGAGATTGTGACGGTTACCGGGCTGGAGGGAGTGCCGTCTTTTAGTGTCGGCTCGCTGCCCGCCCTGAGCCTCACCACCGGGGCCACGGTGCTGCTCTCGGTCCCGGGCACGCCGGTGGGCACCTTCCAGTGGAAAAAGGACGGCGTCGCCATCCCCGGAGCCACGGGGATGACCTACTCCATCGCCCCTGTCGATGCCTCTTCCGCGGGCAGCTACACGTTGACGGTCACCAACAGCTTCGGTTCCGCCACCAGCCCGGCGCAGGTGCTCAGCGTCACGGGCAGCCCGGGGTACGTGGCCTGGGGGGCAAAGTCGTTTGGTTTGATCGGGAACGGCACCGGGTACACGGGCGCCATGGTGGTGACCACCGGCACGCTGGCGGGCAAGACCGTGGTGGAGATGGCCGGCGGGCAGGGCCACTTTCTCGCGCGCACTTCCGACGGGCTGGTGTACGCCTGGGGCTGGGGCACTTCGGGCCAGTTGGGAAACAACAACACCAACAATTCCAACGTGCCCGTGGCGGTCGACATGACGGGGGTGCTGGCCGGTAAAACGGTCATCGGCATTGCCTGCGGTTTGGAGAGTTCCTATGCGCTCACCTCCGACGGCAAGGTTTTCGCGTGGGGCGCGAACGGCTCTGGCCAGCTGGGAAACAATTCTACCGCCCTGGCCCAGGTGCCCGTGGCGGTGAACATGACCGGGGTGCTGGCTGGCAAGACGGTGGCGGCGATTTCCTCCGCCGGCTACCACTGCGTGGCGCGCACCACCGACGGGCAGCTGTTTGCGTGGGGCCTCAACGACAACGGGCAGCTGGGCAACAACTCCAGAAACCAGTCAAACGTGCCCGTGGCCGTCAACATGACGGGCGTGCTGGCGGGCAAGACGATCGTGGCGGCCTATGCCGCGCGCCAGTCCGCCGGGGCGGCCGGCAGCCACACGGTGGCGCTCGCCTCCGACGGCAAGCTCTACGCCTGGGGCGTCAACGGCTACGGGCAGCTGGGCAACGGCACCACCAACTCCTCTCTGGTGCCCACCGCGGTGGACATGACCGGCGCCCTCGCCGGCAAGACCATCGCCAAGCTCTTTTCCTATGACACCAGCACCATGGTGCTCACCTCCGACAACCAGGTCTACACCTGGGGGTACAACCTCTACGGCCAGCTGGGCAACGGCACGACCACCACCGCGCTCACCCCGGTCGCGGTGGACCTCACTCCGCTTGGGGGAAAGACCGTCTCGGACGTCGCCGGTGGCGGCGGTTTCTATCTGTTTAAGACCACTGACAACAGCTTCTACGCCACCGGCTACAACGCCCAGGGCCAGCTGGGCACCGGTTTCTTTGACTCCTGCAGTCTACCCACGCCGGTGGTGCTCCCTGCCGGCAAAAACTTTGTGTCGGCTGCCGCCAACCGCTTTGCCAGCGCCTTCATCTCCGACGCGGGTGAGATCTACACCGTCGGCGACTACTCCTACGGGGAGCTGGGGTGGGGCACCCCAATCTCCTCCGGACCGGTGCCCTGGACGGAGGCGATGCCCCTCGCGGTGGACAAGAGCTTTTTCGGAGGCAAGACCCTCGTCCAGATTACCGGCGGCAGGATGCACGCCCTGGGGCTTACCGCAGACGGGGAGGTCTACTCCTGGGGGAGCGCCAACACGTTCGGCCAGCTGGGGAAGGGGACCCTGGTGCCTTCTCCCACTCCCGCCAGCATTGCCAACAGCGGGGCGCTGGCCGGCAAGACCATCGTGGCGCTCGCCGCCGGCTATTTCCACAACATCGCCCTCACCAGCGAGGGCCAGCTCATCACCTGGGGGGACAACTCCAGCGGTCAGCTGGGAGTCGGTTCCGCCACCAACTCCTCCCTGCCGGTCCTCGTGGCCGGCACCCCCAGCATGGTGGGCAAGCGCTTCTGTTCGGTGGCGGCCGCCGGGAGCGTCTCGGTGGCGCTCACCACCGACGGCAAGGTGTTTGTGTGGGGCCGGGGCGGCTCCGGCTGCATGGGCAATGGGGGGATAGGCAGTTCCAACGTACCGCTGTTGGTGAGCGCCCTTTCTGCTGAAACGATCACCGCGATCGCCGCCAACACCACGAGTGTAAACGACGAATCGGTCTATGCGCTCACCGCGCCCGGCCAGATCTACAGCTGGGGCTACAACATCTTCGGCCAGCTGGGCAACAGCTCCATGACTACTCAGTTAAACTCGCCAGGGCTCGTCGGCGGAATTTTCGCCACCAAGCGGGCCACTGCCATCTCTGCGAGCAACTCCACCGTGTTTGCCACCGGTGAGGACGGGCAACTTTACGGCTGGGGCTACAACAACTTCGGTCAGCTCGCCAACGGCACCTCCGTCAACGCCCTCACCCCCA
>CAMCIN010000004.1 GCA_945874745.1 Akkermansia muciniphila
AGTGCCAGCGCGCTGGTGGGGCTCCTTTTCTGGACGGTCGTTGTGCTTTGGTGGCTGGCTTGAAGCGGAGGGCACCCCCTCCTCGTCCGGTTCGCGGGGCAAGGAGCAGGTTCTCCGCCCCCTCCGGGGGCAAGCGGGGCGGCTGGCGGGGCGAAAACTTAGCCGAATTCGGACGCTACGCGTGGTCAGTCGGAGCGGCACCAGTCAAGCAAGCGGAGGAGGGCCAAGGATGCAGTACGGGCAGAGAGTTGTTGCGCAGGCAAAGATGGCGGCCTGCTGGAAGGGTCGCCTCAGGAAACGGCCTGTTCCGGAAAACAGCGCGGCCGCCTGAAACGGGTCCAGGCGGCCGGGTGTGAGAGGGAGCTCCGTCTGTCGTTGCGCGCCTACTGGCAGGACTCGCAGTTGCCGCCGTTGCGCATCGCCTCTATGGAACAGGCGGCGCGCTCTGCCTCCGTCGGTTCCTTGGCGGGCCGGCGGTCGCGAGAGGCGTTATCGATCGAGCTCTTGTTGAGGGTGCGCAAGTAGTAGGTGGTTTTTAAGCCGCGCTCCCAAGCCTCGCGGTACATGAAGCTGGCGGCGCGGGCGTCGGCCTCGGCCAGCCAGAGGTTGGTGCTCTGGGCCTGGTCGATCCACTTTTGGCGGACCGCTGCGCATTGCAGGATCCAGGTGGGTTCGATTTCGAACGCGGTTTTGTACAGACGCTTCAGGTGTGCGGGGACGCGGTCGATCATCTGAACCGAGCCGTCGAAGTACTTGAGGTCCGAAAGCATTTCATCATCCCAGAGACCGAGCTTCTGGAGATCACGCTGCAGGAGGTCGTTGGTGCGTACGAACTCGCCCGACAGGTTGGACTTGGCGTGGATGTGCTTGTAGGTGGGCTCGACGCAGGGGGTGCAGCCGAAGATGTTCGAGATCGTCGCCGTGGGCGCGATGGCGAGACAGTTCGAGTTGCGCATCCCGTGCTTTTGGATGAGGGCGCGCAGTTCGTCCCAAGGCATCCGCTGCTTGCGGTCGGTGAGCACCGGGATGCCGCGCTCCTTTTCCAGAAGGTCGAGGGTGTCCAGCGGGAGCATCCCCCGGTCCCATTTGGAGCCCTTGAAGGTGGAGTAGGCACCGCGTTCTTCGGCCAGCTTCGCCGAGGCGCAGTAGGAGTAGAAGGCGACGGCCTCGATCATCTCATCGTTGAAATCAACGGCTTCGATCGAGTCAAACGGGATGCCCTTCATGTAAAGGGCGTCCTGCAAGCCCATCACCCCCAGGCCGACCGGACGGTGGCGCATGTTGGCACGCTCGGCGGCTTCGACAGGGTAGAAGTTGATGTCGATGACGTTGTCGAGCATCCGCATGAGCAGTTCCACGGTGTGGCGCAGCTTGGGATGGTCGATGGCCCCCTCCGGAGTCAGGTGGGAAGAGAGGTTGACCGAGGCCAGGTTACAAACCGCCACTTCCTCGGTGGAGGTGTTGAGCGTGATCTCGGTGCACAGGTTCGAGTTGTGGATCACCCCGACATGGTCTTGGGGGGAGCGCACATTGCAGGGGTCCTTGAACGTCAACCAGGGGTGGCCGGTTTCAAAGAGGGTCTCGAGCATCCGCTTCCAAAGCTGCAGCACCCGGACCTTGCGGCCGTAGATTCGGCCTTCGTCAGCCATCTGCTCGTACTCGACGTAGCGTCTTTCAAACGCCGCGCCGTGGAGTTCCGGTAGGTCGGAGACCTCGTTGGTACGGAAGAGCGTCCAAGTGGCCTCCTTGCTGAGGCGCCCGTCGGAGATGTCCTTGAGGCGCTTCATGAACAGGTCCGGGATCCACTGGGCCGTGTTCATGTTGTGGGTGCGCCGGCGGTCGTCTCCGGTTTCCTTTCGCAAATCGAGGAAGTCCTCGATGTCTGCGTGCCAGAGTTCGAGGTAACTGCAGAGGGCGCCCGGGCGCTTGCCGCCTTGGTTTACAGCGATAGCGATGTCGTTGGAGACCTTGAGGAAGGGCACGACGCCGCTGGATTCCCCGTTGGTGCCGTGGATGTGCGCGCCGGTGCCGCGGACGGCGGTCCAGGAGCAGCCCAGCCCGCCCGCCCACTTGGAAAGGTGGGCAAAACGGTTCCATGTTTCGGTGATTTCCTCGATGGAATCGCCGCAGTACAGCAGGTAGCAGCTCGAGAGCTGGCTCTTGACGGTGCCCGAGTTGAAGAGCGTCGGGGTGGAGGAGCAGGCCTTGCGCGTCTTGTAGAGGGAATAAAACTCTGCGGAACGGGCCTCCTTGTCGGATTCGAGTAGCGAGAGGCCCATGGCCACGCGCATCCAGAAAATCTGGGGGGACTCGAGGCGCAGCTTCTGGCCGGTGGTGGTGTCCCGCCGGTTGATGAGGTAGCGGTCGTAGAGGGTCTGGATGCCGAGGAAGTCGAACTGGAGGTCGGCGAATGGGTCCAGGGCGTCGGCGAGCTTGCGCAGGTCGAAGGCGGCAAGGCGCGGGTCTAGGCGGCCTAGCTCGATGCCGAGGGGGATGTAGGCAAGGAAGGCTTTCCTGTGTGCTTCTTTGAGGGCCTGGGGGCCGTCGGTGATCTTCCAGGGGAGGGTTTCCTCGTATATGTAGGTCAGAAGAATACGGCCGGCGACAAAGCGGGTGTCGGCCTCCAGCTCGAGGAGTTCCTTGGAATTGAGGATGATCGTTTCCCGCCGCTCCGATGCGGAGAGGGAAAGCGAGGTCGAACGGAGCAGGCGGCTGATGAGGGCGCTTTCGGAGATGTCCAGCTTGAGACCGATCAAAGCGAAGGAGACACGGGCCCTGATGTCCGTGAGTTGTTCGTGCGAGGCGAGTTCGAGCTGCTCGGTTTCGTCTTGGTAGGACTGGTCACGGGTAAACTCCCGCAGGGCGGCCCGCTTGGCGCGGTATTTGCCGTAGGCGAGGGCCACCCGGCTGTGCCCCAGTTCGAGGAGCATGTCCTCGACCATGTCTTGAATCTGTTCGATGTGGACAAACAGCGGACTCTCCTTGCGCACTCTGAATTCAATCTCGGCCCGCACCTGGCGGCCAACGGATTCGTCCACCTGTACGGAGGCGCACGCAGCAGCGACTGCACGCTCAATCTTGTGCCCCAGCCAGGGCACAATGTGCGGTTTTTGTTGGAGCGACTGAGGTGTGTCGCGACGGATCACCCGGGGAAAATCTGCGGAATCGGAGGGGAGGGCCCCTAGGTGGGCGTCCGTGGGTTCGGAGTGCAAAGTAAAAACAGAGGACATTGGAGGCGGATGCGTGAGGACGACTGGCGAGGCGGAAAAAAAGGGCTGAGGACGATGGAAGAGCTGGCGGGGGGACGCCGGATACGGGTCAGATCAAGTCGTCTTCGTTGGAGTTCCGAACGCTGCCGCTGGTCTGGTACTCCGTGACGCGTGTCTCGAAGAAGTTTTTCTCCTTTTTGAGAAAGATGACCTCATCGAGCCAGCCGAAGGGGTTGTTCCGGACGCGGGAAAGCACCGGCAGTCCGAGGCTGCTCAGGCGGCGGTCGGCGTTGTATTCGACGTAGTCGAGGAACTCCTGCTGGCGCATGCCTACGATGTCTTCGGGCAGGCAGTCGCAGACGAATTCCTTCTCCAGTTCGACACCTTCGCGCATGAACTCAACGAGTTCGGCGCGGAAAGCCTCAGTCCAGATGTCGGGATTTTCGTTGATCAACTCCGTGAGGATGTAGCGGCCCAAGGCGATGTGGTTGGATTCGTCGCGGAGGGTGTACTGGAACATCTGTCCGATGCCGGTCATCTTATTCTGCCGGTGCAGGGAGAGGACCATGGCAAAGAGGGCGTAAAACTGGGTGCCCTCCATGACCTGGGTGATGGCAAAAAGCGCTTTGGCGAAGGCCTGCTTGTTGACGGTCTGGGTCAGGTCGATGCCCATTTTCAGGATCGGCATGTGCCTGGTGATGAAGGCGTTTTTCTTCCGGATGGACGGGATGTCCTGAAACTTCGCGGTCACCTCGTCCAGATCAATGTTGAGACTGCCGATGATGTGCAGGAGGGAGTCCATGTGGATGGATTCCTCGGCGATGTGACGGAGCGAGGCGTGCTTGAGCTCTGCGGCGGTCAGGTTGTCCTCGATGACGTGCAGGACAGAGTCGCCCACGATGCCTTCGGCGGCGGAGAAGTAGCCGATGCTCATCTCGATGATCCAGCGCTCTTTGGGGGAGAGGGCGTTGGTATTCCACTGGTGGGCGTCCTTGGACATGTCGATGACGTCCGGCTCCCAGTGGTTGGCCTTCATCTGCTTGTAGATGCGGTAGGCCTCCGTGTACTTGAGCGGGAGGACGTTTAATTCCGCGGAACGGTGGCCGTTGATGACCATTTTTCCGGCCAGCCGTTCCCTCGCCTTGGTCTTGTCGAGCCGGAAGGTTTTGTTTCGAAACTGGTAGACGACAACATCGCCTTCCTCCTTTGCGGAGACGTCACCATGGATGCTGGTGAAGTTGAGGGGGTCTGCTGGACTGAGGGAAACAAGGTCTGGGTCGAGGGCGAGGAGAGCTGAACTCATAGGATACGATGTGGCAATGGGGCTTTGGCTTCGGCGAAAAACGGAGTGGTTGTGAACTGTCGAAGGGGCAGGGAACTGGAGCGGAGCGGTCGAAAATGTGTTGGACGGTAGGTATCTAGAGGAAAGTAAAGCCAGGCGCCGAATGCCCCGGGCGAAGCAGAAGCCGTTTCGAGGCGGTTTTGCGGGCTTGAGACCCAGCTAAACCCATCGGAATGAAATCTGACCGAACAACCGGAGGGACCATTTTGAGGTGGGGCCGATCGAGGGTGGTTGGAGCAGGCGCCGCCACTATTAGTGGGGGCTGTTGGAAAAGAACAGGCAACATATAGTGGTTTGTGGCGGTCTGAAGTCAAGAGACCACAAGCCAAAGAAACCGAGTTTTTTGAGTGGGCGGGCGCCCGTTTTGGCACGAATTTTGATTCTCAGAGGGGCGGATCTCGGCAGAGCACCTTCGCGGGGATTGCCGTCTCTTCCGTCCCAGCATACATTAGCCAACTCCACCTGTGTTTTCCTTCCCTTCATGAACTGGCTTCGCAAGATTTTCCAATTCCGCGAACAAACCCACGGCGACGTAGTAAAGCCCTTCCTCGACCATCTCGAGGACCTGCGCTGGACGGCCATCAAGATGGGCACGGCTCTGGTCCTCGGGATGATCGTGGCGTTTTCCTTCGTGAAGGAGGTCACCGCCCTGGTGATGAAACCGGTCGCGGACCTGGGGGTGAAGCTGTTTATGCCCGGGGTGACTGACGGCTTCATGATCTCTCTAACGATTGCGTTTTATGCGGGGATTGTGCTGAGTTTTCCTTTCTTGGTTTATTTCCTGGCAGAGTTTGTCCTCCCCGCCCTCACCTCCAAGGAGCGGCGGATCCTCCTGCCGGCCATTGGGGCGGGCTTTGTGTTGTTCGCCATCGGCGCCGTGGTCAGCTACTGGTACATCCTCCCCGCCACGTTGCAGTGGTTCACCAACTACAACACCTCGATGGGGATCACCCAGCAGTTCGACGCCAAGATCTACTTTGGATTCGTTTCTCACCTGACTATTGCCTGCGGGTTGCTGTGTGAATTGCCGGTGGGCGTTTTGGGCCTTGCCGCCCTCCGGATCATCAACTACCCGATGCTGGCCAGGACGCGCCCCTACGCCATCACCGCGATCTTGGTGCTCGTCGCTCTCATCGCCCCGACCCCGGACCCCTTCACCTTTATCGGTCTGTCCCTGCCCGTCATCGCGATTTACGAAATCTGCATCTGGATCGTCTGGCTGATGGACCGGCGCCGGATCCAGGAGGAAGCGGGCGAGATCCGCACCCTAGACTAGGAAGGGTTCACGGAGGGTACCGTTTCGCGATTTCCCATGAAAAAGGCAGTGATCCGCAGATGAAAAAGATGCCACAGATCAAGGAAAAGGTGCCAGAGGAGACCCTGTATGGTTTCTTCTCATCTGCTCCATCTGTGACATCTGCGGATAGACTTCTGAACAACAGGCTTAGGTGCTCTCTTGGAGAGCCTGCGAGTTTCCCTACCCAAACGTGGGTTTGAGTGCCCCGAAAGCTGCCTTAGTCGACCGGTTTGATTTCCCACCCCTTAAATCCATGCACATTGAAAGCGATCTGCTCCGAAGCCTAGCCGAAAAGGTAGGCACCCCGTTCTGGCTGTACTCCGCACCCACCATTCGGGAGCGGATTTCCGAGATCCGCGAGGTGACTGCGGACGGGGTGCAGGCCCGGTTTGCGATGAAGAGTTGTCCGGCGACCCGCGTGCTTGAGGAGATGCAGAAGGCTGGGATCTGGATAGACGCGGTGTCCGGAAACGAGGTGTTGCGCGCGATGCATGCAGGGCATCCGGGCGGCCAGCAGCCTCCCGTGATCCTCTACACGAGCGACGTTTTCCGGGACAACGGCCTGCCCGTAGTGCTGGAGCAGGGAATTTTGCCGAACGTGGGCTCCGCAGGAATGCTGGCGGACTTGGCGGCGGCGGGGTACCGCGGGGACGTCTCGATCCGGGTGAACCCCGGGTTCGGACACGGGCATGTCAACTCGTGCGACACGGGCGGGCCCAGTTCGAAGCACGGCATCTGGCTGGAGCAACTGGGGGAGGTGGCGGCCAAGGCCGAGGCCGCGGGACTGCGGGTGGTGATGCTGCACGCACACATCGGGAGCGGGCCGCGTTTTGAAGAGCTTTGCGAGAATCTGGAACGTTTGGCCGGTGAATTTGCCGCGTTGTTGCCGCAGTTTCCGCACCTGCAGGGGGTCAGTCTGGGTGGGGGAATCCCGCACAATTACAGGCAGGCCGACGCGCAGATTCCTCTGGCGCCTCTGCGGGAACTGTTCGCGCGCTGCCGCGAGACGCTTTGCCGGGCAGCGGGCCGTCCGATCCGGGTGGAGATCGAGCCGGGGCGCTATTTTGTGGCGTCGGGCTGCGTTTTGGTGGCGCGTGTGGCCGATGTGAAGACCACCTCGACGAATGAAAAGGGACAGGGGGCGACCTTTGCGATGGTGGACGCCGGTTTTGTCGACTTGGTGCGGCCCGCGATGTACGGGAGCTACCACCGGATCGAGGTGGTCGCACAGGACGGGGGCGAGCGCGCGGTTGGGCCGATTGTGGTGGCGGGGCCCCTGTGTGAAAGCGGGGATGTTTTTACGCGGGACGACGCCGAACTTCTGGTGCCGCGGGACCTGCCTCAGCCGGTCGCTGGCGATCTGCTGGTGCTGCACGACGCGGGCGCCTACGGCTACGCGATGAGCTCCAACTACAATTCCATCGGCAGAGCGCCGCAGGTGTGGCTGGAGGCTGACGGCAGCACCTCGCTCATCTCCCGGCGCGAAACGTTGGAGGATTTGCTTCGCGCGGAAGTGAACGAGGCGATCTAGGCGGACGGACTGCCGGTTACCAGCGGGTGGCCTGGAACTTCCAGCCGGGCACCTTCTTCTGCATTTCGGGTTCGTCGTCGCGTTCCGTGAGGCCGCAACGGAGGTAGTTCTGGTGGGCGCGCTCCAGGGCGGGACGGTCAAGTTCCACTCCCAAGCCGGGGCCCTTGGGCAAAGCGACGCAGCCGTCCTCGATGGGCATGCGGCCGCCGACGATGATTTCCTCCCACTGCCAGGGGTAGTGGGTGTCGAGGGCGTAGGTAAGGTTGGGCATGGCGGCGCCCAGATGGGTCATGGCGGCGAGGGAAATGCCGGCGTGATTGTTGGAATGCATGGAAACGCCCTTGTCGAAGGTGCGGCAGAAGGCGGCCAGCTCCATGGAGGCACGCAAGCCGCCCCAGTAGTGGTGGTCGGTAAGGATGATGTCTTCCGACCCGTGGCGCACGCTTCCGGGCAACTCCGCAAAGGAGGTGGTGCACATGTTGGTGGCCAGCGGGAGTTTGACCTCCTTGCGTACGGCGGCCATTCCTTCCTGACCGCGGGTGGGGTCCTCGAAGTATTCCAGGACGCCTTCCAGTTCCCGTCCCCACTTGATGGAGGTTTCGACACTCCAAAGCGCGTTGGGATCGTGCCGGATGGGGACATCCGGACCGAAGGCGGAGCGGAGCGCCTTGAGTGCGGCAACTTCCTGGGCGGGCTCAAAAACACCCCCCTTGAGTTTGATGGATTGAAACCCGAATTCGCGGACCATGGCCTGTGCCTGGGCAACGATGCCTTCGGGATCCAGTGCGGCGGCCTGCCGGGCGGCGGCCCACCCCGTGGCATTGGGATCCGTGCCGAAGGCGAGTTCTCCGCCGGCGCCCTCGTACTTGTAAAAAAGATAAGCGGAGTAGGGGACCCGTTCGCGGACGATCCCCCCCAGCAGCGTCGCCACCGGGACCCCAAAGGCCTTGCCCGCGATGTCGAGGCAGGCGACATCCATGGCGCTGAAGAGTTGCACCACCTTGCGCTGGTCCCAGGGCGCCTGCCCGCGCGCGAGGGAGTCTTCGGGCTTGAAATGCTGGCCCAGTTTTACCTTCAGCGCATGCCAGTTGAGCGGGTCCGAACCGAGTACGACGGCGCGGGACTGTTCCAGGAGCGCATCCACCGCGACGCTGCCGGGGACCTCCGCGAGGCCCGTCAGCCCGTTGTCCGTGACCAGTTCGACCACTGTGCGCAGGGCGTACGGGGCGTGTAGGCCGGCTGCGTTGAGCAGGGGCGGATCGCCGAGGGCGATCGGGGTGATGTGCATTTCTGTGATGCGCATAGGGAGGATGAGGAGAAAGGCTGCGGGTTGCGGAGACTGTTTTTAGGGGTTCAGGAGGCGCTTGCTCAGGCGGTGCGCATGGCGGCGAGGGACTGGCGCAGACCGGCGACAACGGCTGCTCCGTCGGAACCGAAGGCCAGCACCGAGAAACCTTCTTCGCGCAGCACCGGGATCTGGGCCGGGGCCGTGGCGAGGATGCCGGCGGCCTTGCCCGCCTTGCGGGCGGCGGCGGCGACGGCGCGGCGGGCTTCGAGAAAGCGCGGGTGCTCAAACTGGCCTTGGATTCCCATGTTGGTGGTGAGGTCGAGCGGGCCGATGAAGAGCACGTCCACTCCGTCAACCGCCGCGATGGCGTCGAGGTGAGCGAGGGATTCTGGGGTCTCGATCTGCGCCATGGTCACGAGGCGCTCGTGGCAGTGGGCGTAGTACTCGTCGAAGTCCTGGCCGAAACCGGCCGCCCGGTTAAACTTGGACACGCCGCGGTGGCCGTGTGGAGGATAGCGCACGGAGGCCACGGCCGCCCGCGCCTCCTCCTCGTTGTTCACGTAGGGTACCATCACGCCGCCGGCGCCCAAATCGAGCACGCGCTTGAAGCGGGCCGGCTCGTTGTTGGCGATCCGGACGATGGGCGCCACGCCCGAGGCGGAAACCGCGTGCAACTGCTGGAGGAGAGTTTCCTCGGAGCCGGGGCCGTGTTCCTGGTCGAGCATGAGCCAGTCGAAGCCCGAGCGCGCGGCGATTTCCGCGGTGAGCGGGGAGCCGAGGTTGATGAAGGTCCCGGCCAGCCAGTCGCCGGCGAGGACCCGGTTGCGGAAGAGGGGCTGCGTGCTCATTAGGAGAGGAAGAGTTTGAAGAGGGCCTGGGTGCCGTTGTCTTCCCAGCCGCGGGCGGCGACCTGGTCGTAGAGCTGCTTGGCGTTGGCCAGTCCGGGCAGGTTCAGCTGCATTTCGGCGGCGCTTTCCAGCGCGATGCCCATGTCCTTGATGATGTGCTTTACGTAGAAGCCCGGCGCAAAGTCGCCCGAAAGCGCGCGCGGCGCCAGCGTAGTGAGCGCCCAGCTGCCAGCCGCCCCGCCGCTGATGCTCTGGTGGACGGCGGAGGGATCGAGCCCGGCTTTTTGTGCGTAGGCCAGCGCTTCGCACCAGGCGACCATGCCGACGGCCACCGCGATTTGGTTGGCCATCTTGCAGTACTGGCCCGCCCCGGCGGCGCCATGCAGTGCGATGTTTTTGCCCATCAGTTCGAAGAGCGGCTTGGCCCGCTCAAACGCGGCGGACTCCCCGCCGACCATGATCACCAGCCGGGCTTCGCGTGCGCCGATGTCGCCGCCGGAGACCGGGGCATCCAGCGACGAAAGCGAGCGTTTTGCGGCCGCCTCGGCGATGCGTTTTGCCAGCAGCGGGCTGGAAGTGGTCATGTCGATAAGCAGCGCGCCCGGCTTGGCGCTTTCGATGATACCACCCGCGGCGAGGTAGTTTTCCTCGACGTCCTTGGGGAAGCCCAGCATGGAGATCACCACGTCGGCGTTTGCCGCCGCCGCACCGGCGGAAGCGTGCCAGTGGGCGCCGGCGTCCACGAGGGCGTCAGCCTTCTCGCGGGTGCGGTTGTAGACGTGCACCGAGTGGCCGGCGCGGAGCAGATGGCCGGCCATGCTGCGTCCCATGACGCCGGTGCCGATGAATGCGATAGAGAGAGGAGTGGACATGTTTGAGAAGTAGAGGGTGGGTTGGGCTGAATGCGTTGTGGAGAAAACTAGGGCGCGTTGCGCGCGTGCTGGCGGGAGGAGCCGAGGCCTTCGATGCCCAGTTCCACCACGTCGCCCGCCTTGAGGAACACCGGTTCCGGTTTGATGCCCAGGCCCACCCCGGGAGGAGTCCCGGTGCTGATGACGTCGCCGGGCAGGAGCGTCATGAACTGGCTGATGTAGCTCACCAGCTGCGGCACCCCGAAAATCATCTGCGCGGTGGTGCTGTTCTGGAAGGTCTTGCCGTTGACCGTCAGCCACAGCTTGAGGTGGTGGGGATCGGGGATCTCGTCCTGCGTGGCGAGGAAGGGCCCGATGGGGGCGAAGGTGTCACAGCTCTTGCCCTTGACCCACTGGCCGCCGCGTTCGAGCTGCCAGGCGCGTTCGCTGTAGTCGTTGTGCAGGGCGTAGCCGGCGACGTGCTGCAGCGCGTCGGCCTCCGACACGTAGCTGGCTTTTTTGCCGATGATGACGGCCAGTTCCACCTCCCAGTCGGTCTTGTGGGAACCGCGTGGAATAAGCAGGTCGTCGTCCGGTCCGACGAGGGCGGAAGTGCTTTTGAAAAACAGGATGGGCTCGCGCGGCGGCTCCATGCCCGATTCCTTGGCGTGGTCCGCGTAGTTAAGGCCGACGCAGACGATCTTGCTCGGGCGCACCAGGCAGGGGCCGAGGCGAACCGAGGGATCCACCGTGGGGGCGGATGCCGCGTGCGTGGCGGCCCAGGCGCCGAGTCGGGTGAGACCGTCGCCGCCGAAAAAGGCTTCGTCGTAGTCGGAGCCGAACGCGGAGGCGTCGATGCGGCGGCCGTCGGGGAGAATTAGACCAGGTTGTTCGTGGCCGGGTTGGCCGAAGCGAATGAGTTTCATGGGTGCTGTATGGGGTAAAAAGAAGCGCGTGGGTTTTTGGCGCGCCAGACTATTGGGCGTTCCAGCCGCCGTCGGGCGTGAGGGTGGTGCCAGTGTGGAAGCTGGCCTCGTCGCTGGCCAGGTACAGGGCGGCCGCCGCGATTTCCTCGGGCTTGCCCATCCGGCCCATGGGCTGGGTGCTGCTCATTTCCTCGTAGGCCTTCTGCGGGTCCGGGTATTCCCTGAGGCGGGCGCTGACAAAGGGCGTCTCGACCCGCCCCGGGCAGATCGCGTTCACACGGATCCCGTCCCGCGCGTGGTCGATGGCCATGGCGCGAGTCAGTCCAACCACCGCGTGTTTGCTCACGGTGTAGGCGAGCCGGTCGCGCACCGCAAAAAGGCCGCCGATGGACGCGATGTTGACGATCACCCCGTGCTTGCGCGCGAGCATCGAGGGAAAGAACGCCTTGGTTACATTGAACACCCCCCGGACGTTGACCGCGTACACCCGGTCCATGTCCTCGCCCGTGGTGTTTTCCATGGTGCCGACGTGTCCGATACCGGCGTTGTTCACCAGGATGTCGAGGTGGCCGGCTGCCTCCGCGATGGAGCGCGCGACGTCGTCGCAGCGGGCGGTGTCCAGCACGTCGAGCGGAAGGAAGGTCGCCCGTTCTCCGGAGGCAGCGATCCGTTCGGCGGTGGCGGTGCCTGCGGCAGCGTCGCGGTCGGTGACAAAGACCCAGGCGCCGGCGTGGGCGAAGGTTTCGGCGATGGCCGCGCCGATTCCGGAACCGGCGCCCGTGACGAGGGCGGTTTTATTGCGAAGGGAGAACATGGGTTTCAAAATAGGAAGGGGTGTGGGGGAGGAAGCGGGAAGAAGGCTGAAGGAAAAGACGGGTCAGGCGGGCATGCAGGCGGGACCGGTGGGTTCGAAGCTCTTGTACACGATCGAACATTCCTGATGGCCGAGTGCTTCGCTGGCCGTCTGGGCGCCGGCGGCCACTGCGAGGATCTTGGCGTAAATCTCGTTTCCAACCTCCTCCAGGGTGGCCTCCCCCTCGAGGATCTTGCCGGCGTTGATGTCCATGTCGTCGCTCAGGCGGCGGTAGGTTTCCGGGTTGGCGCAGATCTTGATCACCGGCGAAATGGCGGAACCCACCACCGAACCGCGCCCCGTTGTAAACAGCGTGATGTGCGAACCGCACGCGATGAGCTCGCCGATTTCCTGCACGTCGCTGATGTTGGGGAAGCCCCAGCGCACCTCGCCGTCGGGCACGACATCCAGCAGGTAGAGGCCGCCACGGTCCGGGACGTCGCCCGGTTTGAGGATGCCGTCGATGGGGGAGTTGCCGCTTTTGCAGTAGGCGCCCATGGACTTTTCCTCCTGGGTGGTGAGGCCCCCCTCGGCGTTGCCGGGCGCGAAGCTGCCGTGCCCAAGGGCCGTGTAGTAGCGCGCGGCCTTGTCCACGCAGGCGAGGAGTTCGGGGGCGAGTTCCGGCCGTGCCGCCCGCGCCGCCATGATCGCCTCGCAGCCGATGAGCTCGCCGGTTTCCTCGAAGATGGCGCCCGCGCCCTCGGCGATGAGCCGGTCAAAAGCGCGTCCCACCGCCGGATTGGCCGTGATGCCGCTGGTGGCGTCGGAACCGCCGCAGACCGTCCCGATGATCAGGTCGCTGACGCCCATTTCCGTGGTGGGCGTGGCGGCGAGCTGTTCGAGGGCCGCGCGGATCCAGCGGTGCCCCTCGGCGATGGTCTTCCGGGTGCCGCCCTCCTGCTGGATGACGATGGCATCCGCCGGTCGGCCGGAGGCGCGGATCTCCTCGAGCAGCGCGGCCCGGTTGAAGCCTTCGCACCCGAGGGAGACGAGCAGTGCGGCGCCCACGTTGGGGTGTGTACAAAGCTGACGCACCATGCGGTAGGCGTACGAGTTCGGATAGCACCCAGGGAAACCGATCAAATGCACCTGCTGGTCCCGGAAGGGGAACACGATTTCACGCGCGACGTGGTGGGCGCACTCGACCAGATACACCACCGCGGTGATGTTGCGGATGCCTTTACGGCCGTCTTGGCGGAGGAAGCCTTTCATGGGGTGGGCTGGAAGTAGCTGTGCTGGTTTTCGCGTTCGAAGGTGGGGAGGTAGTCGCTCTTGATGTTGTGCGTGTGCACGTGCTCCCCTTCGGCGATGGCGCAGACGGCGGAGCCGATCGGCACCCCGTACTTGCAGATTTTCTCTCCGGCCGCGATGGGCCGGGCGGCGACCTTGTGTCCGATGGGGAGGCGCTTGCCGACCGTGAGCACGGTCTGGCCGAGGTGCAGGGCGTCTCCGGGCTCGAGCGTGGAGAGGACCGTGAGGACGTTGTCTGCTTCGTGGAGCCGGAGCAGCTGGGGGGAGGAAGTGTTCATGGAGAAGAGGACCCGTATTGAGAACCACGGGGGGCGGGCTGCCAAAGGAAAAAGAAGCCCGCTGCCAAGGTTCCATTCCGTGTCGCAAGCGAAAATCCTGCTTCAGCTCGCGCCCACTTCGGGGGAGAGTCCCTCCCTACACATGAGCGCACTTGGCCAACTTCTTCTCACCGGCGTGCCCGGCACCCGGCTGGACCCCGAGACCGCAGCTACCTTCCGCCGGATCCAGCCCGGCGGCTATATTCTGTTTGGCCGCAACATCGAATCCCCCGCCCAGCTGCGCGCCCTCATCGACGAGCTGCGCGCCCTGAGCACGGTGGAGCCGGTCGTCACGATCGACCAGGAGGGCGGCCGCGTCTCCCGGCTGCGGCTCATCGGCCACGAGCCACCCAATGCCAACCAGCTACGCGACGCCCGTAATCCCGAGCTCATCACCCGCCACGGCCGCATCACCGGCGACCTGCTGCGCATGTTTGGCTTCAACTTCGACCTGTGCCCCGTCCTCGACATCTCCTTTGACGACGAGGCGGACAATTCCCTGCGCGGCCGCTGCTACGGCAACTCCGTCGGGGAGGTCGTGCGCAACGCGACCCTTTTCAACGACGCGCTGCGCGGAGCCGGCATCCTGAGCTGCGGTAAGCATTTCCCCGGCTACTCGCGCGCCCCCCTGGACGCGCATCACGAACTGCCCGTGATCGCCAACTCGCGTGAAGACTTGGAGGCCCACGAACTCAGCGTGTTCCGGCACTTTGCAAAGCAGGTCGACGGCATGATGGTCGGGCACGGCCTGTATCCGGGCTTGGGCGAGGGTGCGCTGTGTTCGTCGCTGTCGAGCCGGATCATCCGCGACCTGCTCCGCAAGGACATTGGCTTCGAAGGGATGGTGGTCACCGACGACCTCGACATGGGGGCGATTCTCAACCACCACGGGCTGGAGGAAACCATCCGGCTGGCGATCACCGCCGGCAACGACATGGCGATGATCTGCCACCGTGTGGCCTGTGTGGAGGAGGCCTTCGGACACCTGCAGCGGGTGCCCGCCGCCGACCTGGACCGCGCGCTGGAAAGCGTGGCCCGCTTCAAGGCGCGCATGACGCCCCCGGACCCGTGGGATGAGGCGGAGTTTCACCGGCGCGATCTGGAGGTGCGCCAGTTGCGCGCCGACACGCTGGGGGCGGAGGCCGCGGACCAGCGCAGCCCGGAGGATGGCAAGCGTTCGCCGGTGGAGCTGTACTGAAGGCGGGCGTCTTTAGAACCGTACAAGGGATTTGACTTCCGTTCGCAAATTTGCGAACAATGGAAGAGGAGGGAAGGCCGTGCCCAAAACAAAAGTCGTGTTCTATAGAGAGGAAGACGGTTCCGTTCCGGTGCTTGAGTGGCTGGGTGGGTTGCCCGTAAAGGCTGTCGCCAAATGTCTGGTCAGAATTGAGCGGTTACAACAACTCGGTCATGAACTGCGCCGCCCTGAAGCCGACCTTCTACGGAATAAAATCTACGAGTTGAGAGTGGGCTTACAGGGAGCAAACTACCGCATCCTGTACTTTTTTCTCGATGACATCGCGGCTGTTCTTGCGCATGGCCTCGTCAAGGAGAGCGGTGTGCCACCGAAAGAGATTGAACGGGCCCTTGAGCGGAGGAAGCGGTTTGAACTGAATCCGAAAAGACACACCTATGAGGAGGAAATTTGAGATGAAACAGAAAGAGCCAACGACCGATGCGAGTGCAATCATTCGGAAGCGGTTCTTTGAGGGGAAACCTCACCGGCTTGCGGAGTTGGAAAAACTGCACGCTGACGACGCGGTCGCGAGAAAAATTGTCGCGCTGCGCACAGAAGCGGGCCTCTCGCAGAGGGACCTTGCAAAGCTGGTGGGTACGACTGCCTCGGTCATCTGCCGACTTGAGGACGCCGATTATGAAGGGCATTCTTTGGCGCTGCTCAACCGTATCGCAGCGGCATTGGACCGCCGCGTCGAGATTCGGTTCGTCCCCCTGCGCGGCGCGAAGCGTTCCAGCAGGCGGGCGGTTGCCGCTGTTTAAGCCTGCCACGCCAGACCAACTTTCCCCCCGCTACTTCTTCCCGAGGGCGAAACCGCCCTCGACGAAGTGGATGCGTCCTTTGCGCAGCAGCACGCCCAGGGCCTGCTTGAAGGCCTTCTTGCTGGTGGCAAACTTGTCCCGGATCGCTTCCGGCGTGCTTTTGTCGTCGAAGGGCAGGGTGCCGCCGGCCGCGGTGAGGGCGGTGAGGATTTCCTGGGCGAGGGGCGCCACCCGCTGGTAGCCGGCCGGGTCGAGCCGCAGGTCGATCTTGCCGTCGTCGCGCACCGAACGGATGTAGCCTTCGATTTCGTCCCCAGGGACGAGGTCGGTGGAGAGTTCCGTGCGGTAGAGTAGTCCCCAGTGGGCGTGGTCGACCACCGCCTTGAACCCAAGGTCGGTTTCCTCGGCGATGACCAGCGAAACGGCTTGGCCCTCTGTGTATTCCGGAAAACTCAGGTGGATGTGCCGGTGGAGCCGGCAGGAGGCGACCAACCGGCCCGATACCTTGTCCAGAAGGACGATGGCCACCACCCATTCGCCCGTGCGCAGGCTGCGGGTCTGCTCGCGCAGCGGGAGGAGCAGGTCCTTGTCCAGCCCCCAGTTGAGAAAGGCGCCGATGCCCGGCCGCACGCCGACGACCTCTAAACCGGCGACCTGGTTGAGTTGGGCCAGCGGCTTTTTGACCGTGGCCACCAGCCGGTCCTCGGAATCGTGGTGCACGAAAACCTCCACCGAATCGCCCGGCTTGGTTCCGGCGGGAATCTGGGCCCCCGGCAGCAGAATCTCGCCCAGATTAAGCCCGTCCAGGTACAGGCCCGGGGGCGCTTCTCTGAGTGCGGTGAGACTCCACGTTTTGCCGGGAACGATCATCCCGGCACCTTAGACCCAGTACGCCCAAGCGGCACGAACGAAAACGGGCGCCCCCCGGACAGTGTTCCCAGCAGGTCACTTTGCGCGGGCTTCTCATGAAAAAGGTAGGAATCCACAGATGTCTCAGATGCCGCAGATGTTTTTTATGGTTTCTTCTAATCTGTTGAATCTGTACCATCTGCGGATTCAACTCTGGACAGCCGATTGGGCAAGGCGCACCCGGGATTCGCGTAACTGGACCCGCCAGCGCTGGAGGAAGACCATTTCACGAAGGACCTTCCACAGCGAGTCGAGCAGCTCAGGCGTCCTTCTTTCCCAGATGGTGTCCGCCGCGTGAATCTGGGTTTCGCAACGCTGCCAGTGGTGCTCGACCCTTTGGCTGAGCTGCTCCAGATCGTGCCCGAGGGAGAGGCGGTCGGACTGCAACAGCGCACGGCTCAGGGGGGATTGCGTGGCGGGTTGCTGCGCGTGAAAGGCCTGCAGCTGCCGGTCGAAGGTCGCGATGCTCATGAACAGGTCCGTCAGCGCGTCGGTAAGCTGTGTCCCGGACTGTGCCGCCGTGCGGTCGGGGCATTCCAAATGGAGGACGCATTCCAGCCGCTTGACCGGGTCGCGCAGCAACAGATGCGCCCCGACCAGTTCTTGAAACCGAGTCCCAGCCTCCGGATCCGAATTGGTGTCGGGATGCCAATGGGCGGCAAGTTTGACAAACCGGGACTGCAGGGTTTCCCGCTCGATCCAAGGGCGCACGGGCAGGCCCAGGGTCTCGAAGGCGGTGGGCAGGGAAGCGGGTTCAGACTGCATCAGGCGTTCCCCAAGCGCGCCGCGGCGTCCTGCTGAATCCACTGCCACAGGCTTTCAAGCTGGGCGCGCACGGCGGGCTTCAAGGCCGCGAGATCCTCCGCGCTCAGGCTGGCGCCAGCCGGGGGCAGCGCCTTTGCAAACAGATAGAATTTGATCTTGGGCTCAGTCCCCGAAGGACGCACCGCAATCCGCCGCCCGTCGGCCAGCTCCAGGATCAGCATGTTTTCCTTGGGGATGGGATCCCCCTCCACGTCGGTGAAGGATTCCGTCGCAAAGTTGCGCAGCCCGACGACCCGGGAGCCGTCTGCTTCCTGCGGCGGGTGCCCGGCGTAGGAAGCCGAGAGGCGGGCGATCTGCGCGGCGCCTTCCGCGCCCTCGAAAGTGAGTGAGCCGTTCTGCTCCTTAAAGTAGCCGTGCTTTGCGTACACCTCGTCCAGCAGTTCGGGGAGGGTCAGGCCTCGCGAATGCGCGTACGCGGCCACTTCGGCAAAAACGATGGTGGCGCCGTTGCCGTCCTTGTCGCGGACGAAGTCGGCGGCGCTGTAGCCGTAGCTTTCCTCTCCGCCGCAGACGTAATAACTGGAGTGCTCGAGCCTGGCCGCACGCGTCCGGGCCTCCGGCAGCGAGCGGTATTGGGCGCGGATTTCCGCGGGGAGCGCGTGTTCGTATTTGCCGAGCTTGGCGCCGATGTACTTGAAGCCGGTGAGGGTCTCCACGCAACGCAGGCCATTGGCCGTGGCTATCTGCTTCTGGAGGTCCGTGGTCACGAAGGTCTTGATCAGTACGCAGCGCGCGGCGTTTTCTGCGGTGATCACCCCCTGTTCCTTGAGCTTGAGCACGCGGTAATAGGCCATGAGCGAGCCGATTTCGTTGCCGCTCAAGAGCTCCATTTCGCCAGCCCGGTTGCGCACCGCCACCCCCATCCGGTCGCAGTCCGGGTCGGTGGCGATGACCAGATCCGCCCCCTCCGCCCTGGCCTGCGCGATCGCAAGCGCGAGCGCCTCGGCGTTTTCGGGATTTGGGCTTTTGACCGTGGGAAAGCGCCCGTCGGCCACTTCCTGCGCCGCCACCGTCGAGTGGTGGAAGCCGAGTTTTGTGAGCATGGGACGAATGATGGTGCCGCCTGTGCCGTGGATGGAGGTGTAGACACAATGGAGCTTGCCGGCGGCCGAGATCAGGGCCGGGTCCAGCACCAGGCTTTCGAGCCGGCTCATGTAGGCGGCGTCCGCCTCGGGCCCGAGGACGGTGATGGTGCCCTGTTCGGAAAGGGGCAGGGGGGTATAGCTGTCGGTGTCGAGCGCGTTGACTTTGGCGATGATCCCGCTGGCGTGGGGCTCGACGACCTGCGCTCCCTGGTCAAAGTACACCTTGTACCCGTTGTCGTGCGGCGGATTGTGGCTGGCGGTCAGGACAATGCCCGCCTGCGCGTTTTGCTCCCGCACCGTGAAGGAGAGCTGCGGGGTGGAGCGGGCCCCGGCGAACAGAAAAACATCCACTCCGTTTTCAGAAGCCACCTTTGCGCTTAGCGCCGAAAACTCTGGCGAAAAAAAGCGGGTGTCGTGGGCGACCGCCAGCGCGGGGCGGCCCGGCTTTCCCGAGAGGGCGTGGTACTCTTTGATGTAGGCGGCCAGTCCCTGGGTGGCGCGCGAGACGTTGAAGCTGTTCATCGCGTTCGTCCCTACGCAGGGGTGCTCGGGGCGGCCGAGCGCCTGTTCCCGGCCCCGTTCCGCGGCAGTGACCGTCCGGGCAATCGTGCGCCCGCGCAAGCCGCCGGTGCCGAAGGCGAGGGTGCGGAAAAATCGGTCGTTGAGCTCCGCCCAGGCCCCGGAGTCTACCAGTTCGGCGACGCTTGCATGCACGACTGGATCTGCCGAAGTCGACAGCAGTTTTTGCAGGTTGGCTGCGCTGCTTTCCAGGAGGGCGCCGGTTTGGACGGCTTCGGCGATGCGTTGGCTCAGATCGTTCATGTGTATTAAAGTTTGCGAATCGGCTTCACCGTGTAAACGCCAGAGGCAGGGCAATTGGTTCCGAAGGGGGTGGTTTTTCGCTCTCCCCCCTAGCCCGAAACTTGCTTTGCCCTTTTGCGCAGGCTTCAAGCCCGGCCGCCCCGCGCGGGCAGCCCGTCATTGTAAACTTTCATCATGACCCACGAACAGCGTTTTAGCAGTCTTCAACTCCAACTCCCGCAAGCGCCAAAGCCCGTCGCCGTCTACCGGCCGCTGGTGGTCTGCCAGCAACTGGCCTATGTCTCGGGCCACGGCCCCGTCTGTCTGGACGGGAGCCTGATCCAGGGCAGGGTGGGGGCGGAACTGACCCTCGAGGAGGGCTACGCCGCGGCGCGGCAGGTGGGATTGGCGATTCTTTCCACGCTCAAGGCCTACTTTGGTTCTCTGGACAAAATTGCCCGCGTGGTGAAAGTACTGGGCATGGTCAATTCCGCTCCTGAATTTTACGAACATCCCAAGGTCATCAACGGTTGCAGCGAACTGTTTGCCCAGGTGTTCGGGGAGGAACACGGCATCGGAGCGCGGAGTGCGGTCGGCATGGGGCCGCTGCCGGGGAACATCGCGGTGGAAATTGAAGTGATCTTTGAACTCGTATGACGCCTTGGACTGAATGGATGCGGTTGGACAATGAGGACGAGGTGCCTTCGCCGGCGCTGGTGCTGCACATGGAAAGGGTGGAGCGCAACCTCGCCCAGATGCTGGCCATGAGCAGCGGGCCGGCGACGCTTCGGCCCCACGTAAAAACCCACAAGCTTCCCCAGATCGTGGCAATGCAAGTGGCCATGGGCATCACCAAGTGCAAGTGCTCCACCATTGCGGAAGCCGAGATGGCCGCCACCGCAGGCGCGCTGGACATCCTCCTGGCGCTGCAGCCCGTGGGACCGGCCGTCGGCCGGTTTCTGCACCTGATCCGCGCGTTTCCAGAGGTGCATTTCTCTGTGATTGTCGATTCCCCGCTGGTGGCGGCCGAGCTCAACCAGGCGGCCCTCGAAGCCGGCATCAGAATCGAGGCGTTGCTCGACTTGGATGTCGGCATGGGCCGTTCCGGAATCCTGCGCGGCGACCTTGCCGCCACCCTGTACGCCGAGATGAGCGAACTGCCCGGAATTCACGTCGGCGGGCTCCACGCCTACGACGGCCACATTCACCAAAGCGACGTCGGGGACCGCACCGAGGCCTGCAACCGTTCCTTTGAGGCGGTCGAATGGCTTCGCGGCCAGTTGCTCGCCTCCGGTTTTTCGGTCGCCAAAGTGGTGGCCGGAGGCACTCCCACTTTCCCAATGCACGCCCGCCGGGAAGGGGTGGAATGCAGTCCGGGTACCTCGGTGCTTTGGGACGCCGGCTACTCCAGAAAGCTGCCGGACTTGGAGTTTCTCCCAGCCGCCACGCTCCTGGCCCGGGTGGTGAGCCGGCCCGGGGTGGCCAGGCTCTGCCTCGATTTGGGGCACAAGGCCGTCGCCAGTGAAATGCCGCACCCCCGGGTGGTCTTCCCCGACCTGCCCGACGCCCGGGCCGTCATGCACAGCGAGGAGCACCTGGTGGTCGACACCGCCCGCGCCGCGCAGTTCCCGGTGGGCACCGTTGTGCACGGCATTCCGTGGCACATCTGTCCCACGGTCGCCCTCCACAGCGAGGTGGTTGTCGCCCGCGCCGGCCTCGCCTCGGACACCTGGCCGGTGGTTGCCCGCGCCCGCAGGATCACAATTTAAGGTGTCCTCTCGGTGTCCTCCGCTGAGGCAGAGGTGTGATCCACAGATTTCGCAGATGTGAGAAATGTTTTATGTTTTTTTATCTGCGGCATCTGTGCGATCTGCGGATACAGCTTTGAAAGCCTCAGCCCCCCTTTGAACTATGCTCCTCATTGACGCGCATCTGGACCTCGCAATCAACGCCATCGAATGGAACCGAGACCTGACCTGCCCGGTGGACGCTATCCGTGCGACGGAAGCGCATCTGACCGACAAGCCCGACCGCGGCCGCGGGACGGTCAGTCTGCCGGAGTTGCGGCGGGCCGGGATCGGGGTGTGTGTCGCCACGCAGTTGGCGCGGGTCGAGCTGGATGCGTGGAGTCCCATCAAGGGTTGGCGCTCGCAGGCGCAGGCCTGGGCGATGACGCAGGCCCAGCTTTCGTGGTACCGCGCCATGGAGGAGGCGGGGGAGATGGTCCAGATTCGGGATGCCGCCGCCCTCACCGCGCAGGTCGCCAACTGGGAGGCCGCGTTGGAACGCAAGGACGGCTCGCACCTAAAGCTGCCCGTGGGGTACGTGCTTTCTTTGGAGGGGGCAGATTCCCTTGTCTCGTTGGATCACCTGCACCGCGCCCACGCTGACGGGCTTCGGGCGATCGGCCCCGCCCACTACGGCCCGGGTGTGTACGCCAACGGCACCGACTCCACGGGCCGGCTCAACGAAAAGGGGCTCGCCTTGCTGCAGGAGGCGGCTGGGCTCGGGTTGATTCTGGATGCGACCCACCTGTGTGATGACGCGTTTTTCCAGGCTATGGACCTGTATCAGGGCCCTGTTTGGGCGAGCCACCACAATTGCCGGGCCCTTGTCCCCCACAACCGCCAGCTCAGCGATGAAATGATCCTCGCTCTGGCACGGCGCGACGCCGTTATCGGCGTGGCGTTTGACGCCTGGATGCTGGCTCCCAATTGGGTGCGGGGGCAGACGACCCCCGAGGCCGCCGGGGTGAGCCTCCAGACGGTGGCCGACCACATCGACCACATCTGCCAGGTGGTCGGCTCCGCGCTGCACGTGGGCATCGGGTCGGATTTGGACGGTTGCTTTGGCACCGAACAGACGCCCCGGGATCTGAATACCATCTTTGACCTGACGCGGCTCCCCGCAGTGCTCGCGGAACGGGGCTACTCCCCCACGGACGTCTGGACGATTCTGTGCGGAAACTTTCTCCGCAAGCTCGGCGAGTCGCTTCCCGAAGGCAGCCCCCGGAGCTTCCCCCAGAACCCGTGAGCGCCAGAATGACAGGGCATCGTGCCGGTGGTGCTGGTGGCTGCGGGCTGCGGCCGGTTGGTTTCTCCTGCCGGGGGCGCTGACGCCTTCGGCGGTGGCGCTGGCCTGGGCCTGAGCCGGCCCAGCGCGCCGAGTGTTTGCGGGCCGCATTCTGGCATGATCGCTGCTTCGCATGGCCCCGTTCCCGACCTTTCACATACCCAAGATAAACTGCTCCATGAGTGACACCATCGCCCCGAAGAAGTCGTCCCTCCGCTCGATGTTCACCGATTACACGGATTCTAACTTTCTCCGTTGGCAGGGTTTTCTTAATTTTTTGATCTTTGTTTCTTGCGTCACCATGGCGCTGGAGACGGTCCAACCTTTCGCCACGGAGCAGGCCTGGTTCATTACAGGAGTGGAGGTCGTGGCCGTCGCCTTTTTCACCCTCGATTACCTGGCCAACCTTTATTTCGCCAAGGACAGGATAAGGTACTTCTTCAGTTTTTGGGGAATGGTGGATCTGCTGTCCATTCTGCCCAGTTACCTGTTGCTGATGGATTTCACCGCCCTCCGCGGGGCCAAGGTGTTCCGCCTGCTGCGCGTGGTCCGGGTGCTGCGGGTGCTCAAGATTGCACGCATGGCGCTCCAGCAAATGAGCATTCCTGGCAACAAGGGCAACCCGATCGTGGCCAACCTCCGGATCTATCTGATCGCGCTGTTCTCGGTCATGATGATCTCGAGCACCCTCATGTATCACTTCGAGGGAGGGCTTTACACTAAGGAAGTCATGGAGGCAGGCCAGGCGGAGCTCGACGCTAAGCTGGCGCAGGATCCTGCCGCTAAGGAACTCCCCGAGGAGGAGCGAAAGTTTGTTCCCAGCGACCCGGTCGGCGGGCAACCGGTGCCCGTGGACAAACACTTCTTCACCTCGATTCCGGCGGCGATGTGGTGGTGCATTGTGACGCTCACCACGACCGGTTACGGGGACATGTATCCGGTCAGCTTCGGGGGCCGGGTCGTTGCCGGCGTCACTATGCTGCTGGGGTTGGTGCTCTTTGGGATCCTCATGAACATTGTGGGCAAGACGCTCATGGTGCTCCTCTTTGGGGAGCAGACGGATGACGGGCAAGGCGGCCACGGCCAGGAGGCCATGGTCAAATCGATTCTGGCCATGGGCCTGATCAGCGGGATCCAGTACGACGAACTGCTCGCGCTGCCCGCCGAGGAGTTCAAGCGCAGGATCCGCCACGGACTCTAGGGGGTGATCCGCAGATGGCGCAGATTTGACAGATGTTCTTTCGTGGTTTTCCCGACTGCTTTAAATCTGTAGGTTTTGAGCGTAAATTTCTGAGTTAGGGTTTTACGGGCTTTTTTGGGCAACTGCGAGTTCCCCCACCTAAACTCGGGGCTAATTAACAGAGAACATGCCCTTTCATCTGAGGATGACTGCCAGGTCCATTTGGAGTGAGCTTTCGGAGTGAGCTAGTGGATACCCACCGAAAACAGCGGGGAACCAGCGGTTTATTCAGAAAGGGCCGACGGCAAGGACCTAGGGAGTGGCGCCCCGCAGCAGGCACCGCCGCGAGGGCGTTCCGGAGCGCCGGGCGGGACTTCCCCGAGTGCGGCAGTTCCCAGCGGTAGCGCTTGGTCTTGCAGGAGGGGCGGGGGGCGTGGAGGCTCTTTCCATGGACAAACCCGACCCCGTCTATTCTGCCATCCCCGTGGGAGCGTTCTTCGAGCGCCATGGGGCGGCTCTGAAAATGGAGCGCCTGGACCATTCCTCGATCGGCATGGAACGGGAAATCCGGGAGCCGACGCTTAATCGGCCGGGGTTGGCGCTGTCGGGTTTCTTCACCTACTTTGCCGAAAAACGGATTCAGGTGTTTGGGGCCGCGGAGCTGTCGTATTTGGGGAGCTTGAACGTGGTGGAAGCCCAGGGGCGTTGCCGTTCGTTGTGCGGGCGCCCGATTCCCTGCATCGTGATTGCGCGGGGGTTTGAGCCGCCGGCCTATCTTTTGGGGGAGGCGGCGGCGGCCGGCATCGCGGTGTTCATCAGCCAGATGGTGACGATGAACTTTTTGAATGCGGCGACGATCGCCCTTTCGCACGAGTTTGCTCCTTCCAAGAGCGAGTACGGCTCCATGGTGGACATTCTGGGGGTGGGGACGCTGATCCGAGGCTCGAGCGGGATCGGCAAAAGCGAGTGCGTGCTGGGGTTGTTGGAGCGGGGACACAGCCTGGTGAGCGACGACATCACCCGGTACCGCGCGATCGAAGGCAGCGAGTTGCTGGGGACGTCCCCCGATCTGACGCGGCACCACATGGAGGTGCGGGGGCTCGGGGTGATCAACGTGATGTCGATCTTCGGGGTGGGGAGCGTGCGCCTGGAGAAGCGGCTGGATCTGGTGGTCACGTTGCGGGACTGGGCGGAAATGGAGGATGTGGACCGGACCGGGCTGGACCAAAGCTATTTTGAGATCCTGGGGGTGCGGGTGCCGCACGTGACAATTCCCGTGCGGACTGGGCGGGATCTGGCGCGCTTGGTGGAGGTTGCCGCGCTGGATCAGAAGCTCAAGGGGATGGGGCACCACAGCGCGCAGGAGTTCAACGAGCGGCTGCTGGCGTTAATGCAGCAAAAGGGGTCGTCAACCTGAACCTAGGTGCTATACTCCCGCGTTTTAACCCCAACCGTGACGAAAGACCTGACCATCCAAAACCGCCTGGGACTTCACGCGCGCCCCTCAGCCATGTTCGTGAAGACGTGCAACCGTTTTAAGTGCGAAATCTGGGTGGAAAAAGACGGGGAGAAGGTGAATGGGAAAAGCATCATGGGACTGATGATGCTCGCCGCCGGGCTCGGTTCGCTGCTGCGCGTCAGCTGCGAGGGGGAGGACGCTGAAAAGGCGATGCTTGAGATTGAGCAACTGCTTGCCAACAAGTTTCACGAAGACTGACCGGAAGGCTGCTCCGCGCCTGTTATGAGCGATTCCAGCGCCTCCGTTGAACGTCGTTTTCAGGGTGTGCCCGTTTCTCCCGGAATCGCCCGGGGCGAAGTTTGGCTGCACCGGCCCGACGATGAAACTCCGCCGCGGGTGGATGTGGGGGCCGAGGGAGTGGAGGCGGAGGTGTGCCGGCTGGAGGCTGCGCTGCTGCAGACGCGGCACCAAATTCAAGAGCTCCACCACCACATCGCCCATTCGATCGGTAGTGAGGACGCGAGCGTGTTTGACGCGCATCTGCTGGTGGTGGAAGACCGGATGCTCATCGACGAGGTGCTGCGCACCATTCGTAAGGAGCACCTGAATGCGGAAAGCGTGTTTGCCTCGGTGGCCGGCCGTTATGCGAAGACGTTGGGGGAGATTGACGACCCCTACCTGAGGGAGCGTGCCGCCGACATTCAGGATGTTTGCCGCCGGGTGGTGCGCAACCTCATGGGCCGCCAGACGCGGCTCAGTCCGCCTGCGGGCGCGGCGAGGGTGCTGGTGGCGCACAATATTTCACCCAGCGAAACGGCGCAGTTTCTGCCCAGCTCGGTGCTGGGCTTTGCCACGGATCAGGGCTCCAAGACTTCGCACACGGCGATCATGGCACGCTCGCTCAACATTCCGGCGGTGGTGGCGCTGCAGGACATCAGCCAGCAGGTGGAGCACGGAGACAGTGTGCTCCTCGACGGCTACCGGGGCTGGGTGATTCTCAATCCCAGCGCCCAGACGCTGGCGGAATACGGCGATTTTGAGCGGCTCAAGGGAAAGGTGGAACAGGAGCTGGTGGGGCTCCGGGAGACGGAGTGTAAGACCGCGGACGGCAGGCATGTGGTCTTGTCGGCCAATATCGAAATGCCGCGGGACGCCGCCCTGGTGTTGCGCTCGGGAGCGGAGGGGGTGGGGCTGTTTCGGACCGAGTTTCTATATCTCAATGGAGAACGGCTGCCCACCGAGGAGGAGCAGTACGAGGCCTACCGGAGCGTGCTTGAAGAGCTGCGGCCCGCGCCCGTGATCATCCGGACGCTGGATCTGGGAGGGGACAAAATCATGTCGGCGCTCAACCTCCCCGAGGAGCTGAATCCGTTTTTGGGCTGGCGCGCCATCCGGTTCTGTCTGGAGCGGGCGGACGTTTTCAAGACGCAGCTGCGCGCGATCTTGAGGGCAAGCACCCACGGCAAGGCGCGGATGATGTACCCGATGATTTCGGGCGTGGGCGAGGTCCGCCGGGCCAAGGCGGTGCTCAGCGAATGCCAGGCGGAGCTGCGGGCCGAGGGCTTGGCCTTTGACGAAAAGATGGAAGTCGGGGCGATGATCGAAATTCCCAGCGCAGCGATCTGTGCGGACCTCATCGCCCGCGAAGTGGATTTTCTCTCCATCGGCACCAACGACCTCATCCAGTACACGATCGCCGTGGACAGGCTCAACGAGCGGATTGCCTATCTGTATGAACCGACTCACCCAGCCATCCTCCGGCTCATTCGCATGGTGGCCGAGGCGGGCCACGCCGCCGGAATCTGGGTGGGCGTGTGCGGCGAAATGGCGGGCGAAGTGGCGCTCACCCCGCTGCTTCTCGGCCTTGGCGTTGACGAGCTGAGCACGGGAACGGCTCTGGTCCCGCGCGTCAAACGGGCGGTGCAAAGCCTTCAATCCAAAGAGTGTCGCGCGTTGGCGGCGGCCGTGGCGGAAATGGACTCCGCCGAGCAAATCCTGGCGGCCTGCGAAACGCTGGCCCGCTCCAAGTACCCGGACCTTTTGTAGCAGTCGGCCCGCTCGGTCGGGCTCAGGGAATCAGCGAAATCGCCTTGGCCCCCTCCGGAGGTGGAGCAGGCTTGGCCACGATGTTTGCGATCTTGGGCGGCAGGTCCAGCTTGGTCTGCTGGGGCTTGCTGAAGGTGTAGATTTGGATGTTCTCCCCTAGCTGCAGGTATCTGGGGGTCTTGCTCGTTTCCTCAATGGCTGCCACGCGAATGCCCGGCTTGAGGGGGAGTCCGCCCAGGGGGCCGGGGGGGAACTTGGGGGCGGCCGGTGCGGCTGCTCGGCCCTTGCCGGGGGCACCGGTGGCCCCGGGCGCCGGCGTTTCGGGTTCCATCTCCGCGTAGACGAGCAGCTTCTCCCCGCTGATTTCAATCTTGCCCTTGAGCAGGTCCGGAGTCACCCAGTCGAACTCTTTGAATTCTGCCCAGTCAGGATCCTCTTGGGCGACGGTCCCGGTAATCACGGTCCCGTTTACTGTCGCCGTGAATTCGCCTTTCTTGCCCCGGGTGACGTCGGAAATCGAGGTATCATTTCCCCCAAGGCCTGCGAGGTTTCCGAGGCCTTGGTCTACGCGGATTCCCGCGTGTTCGTTCCCCACTTCCGAGACGATGACCTGCCCTTCGGTTCGCCATACTTCCGCGGTGCGCTCTGGAAAGTGAACTGTTTCCAGAGCGTCCTTTCCCAGAAGCGTCACTTTGACCATGGAAGGCCGGTGGGCTGCCTGCTGCGGGGCCACGACGGTGCCGTACTTAAATGTAACCGTCCAAGCGGCCGGTGCCACCGGCCGGATCCACAAGGCCGTTGCAGCCCCCGCGCTTTGCGCGGCTCCCGGGGCGGCCTGGGTGGGCGGCACGCCGGCGCTCGCGGGGGCGGCCGCTCCGGGGTTTTGTGCGAGGGCTGGAGGCACTGGCAATAGGAGGACTGCCTGCAGCAGGGTAAACAGGGGAATACAGGTCAGTCGGGAGGCCGCGCCGAGGGCTTGCCTCGCCGTTCTTGTGGAGCGCCCCGCCTGGGGAGTAACCGCCGACTGGCACACCGGGTTCTTGGGGAAACTAAGAATAGCCATACAGGAAAAAATATTATAAAGTTTACTAAGTTTCCAGCTCTTTCAGAGTTGGAATGCCCTCACCCCCGTTTAGTTCCACCCCCTTCAGACAAAACTCCGGTTCGCCGGATTCCAGATCTTATGGCTCTCAAAGATCACCCCCGTTCCGGTCAGAGAGGCGCGGCTCTGATCATTGTGCTGAGTGTCGTCGCGCTCCTCTCGGTCATGGTTATTGCCTACCTGGGGAGTTCGTCCCGACAGATGAACCTGTCCCAGAATGCCGTGGTCAACCTCAAGGGCGCCGAAGTTGCCTCGCTTGCCTCCGGTCAGATCATTTCCGATCTGCTCCAGGAAATCAGGGCCGGCTCGGTGGAGGTCCTTCCCACCGGAGCGCCCTCCCCAATCTTCTACGCGGCGACCGCACTGGGGGCCGCCCCAGACCGGAGCTCCGTGACGACCACCGCCGGCGTGCCGCCGCCGAACCTAGTCAAACAGAGCGCCAGCGGCAAAGCCGCCTACGATGCGACGACCAAGCTCGGCGCCCTGCCGGCCTATCCGCAGGCGGATCTTTACCCGGTTGTGGCCAGGGCAAGCGGCGTGGCTTCGGACACCGGGGCGGGCGCGGTTTCGTTGTTGCGCTGGAACCGGCCGCTGCTGCTCCCACGTGCCAAACCGTCGGACGCGTTGAACTTCACACCCGCCACCACCGGCAAAACCCGCTTTGCGGGCAGCTCCAACCAGGCCTTTCAATGGAAGGCTCCCGACTGGGTGTACCTGCAGAAGACTGGGGCCAATCCGGTTGCCTATGACCCCGTCCTGAAGGCCGGCGGCGCCAATCCCGTCATTGCGCGGTACGCCTACCAGATGTACGACATCGGGGGCCTTCTGGATTTGAACGTGGCCGGCTACGATCCGGACACCTCTGTAGTGGGGCCGGACATGGCGGCGCGCAGGGGCTCCATCGGGCTGGCGGATCTCACGCAGGTCGGTTTGACGGCTGCTCATCTCAAGAAACTCGTCGCGGAGCGCAATCCTTCGACCCTCGCTGACAAGGACACCCCCGTCGGCCAGCTCTCTTTCGGCAACCGCTATGTCAACTTTCTGCTGGATGGCCAAAAAAACCTTGGCTTTCTGCGGGTTGCCGGAGGCACGGGCACCTCAGGGGTGACCAACCGCGCTTTCTCCAGCCGCCAGAACCTTTTGAGTTATCTCCAGCAACTGGGCACCACGGACGTGGAAAAGGCGACCCTCGTCGAAGGGCTCCAGAGTCTGACCCATTTTTCCCGCAGCCTGGAACAGCCCTCCTTCAAGCCCGGCTTTTTTGACCCCAAGGCCGCGGGCTCCACCCCCAAGACCCCGGTGTTTACCCGCCCCACCATCGTGCCGCCCGCGGGCAAGATCGACGACGCCCTCTACCCAATCAGCGTGGTGCCAAACAGCATTCTGGGCATGGGCGACACCCGCAAAAGCACTGCCTTGGGCGGACCGCTCCCCTGGGACATGGGCCTGGGCAATAACCGCGGCGGCAACGACGCCTGGGGGACGGTCAAGGAGAGGGCGCCTTCCTCCCCGGACACGCGTCCTTTGCAGGATGTGATCAATCCCGGGTTTCTGGAAGTCCGTGTAAAGACCGCCTTTAAGCGGTTGGATGGAACGGCCGCCCTGGCTGGCGAGCCGCTGGTGAAGAAGCGCTTCCCTTTGGAGCGGCTTGCGTGGCTGACTTACAAGGGCCCCAGCGCCGATCTCAACGCTTCCGACGAGCTCTACAATCCGGGCGGGACGGTGCTCGCCATCTACGATGCCTTCGGTCTGACCTGGACGCGGGACCCCGCCGGCTATTGGTTTTGGGCGTACGACCACGGCAAAAAGGGGGGAGTCTACAAGCTCGAGGATCTCATTGGGATTGCGGCGCTTCCTGCAAATGCCCCCAAGGGTGCCAAAAACCTGCCGCGCGAACCGGACTTCTTCGAGCTGCTCAAGGCCACCATCGGAGTGGGCTCCCTTGGAAAACCCGGCTCCGTGCAGCACCGCACCAGCCAATCCTGGGATGTGGCCACCTATTACCAGGCCCGCGACCGCAACTCCACCTTTCAGCTGCTCGAGATCGCTGCCAATATCATTGACCAGTATGACGCGGACAGCTTTCCAACGCTGCTCCGCCTGCCCAACCCGGACCCCTCCCTTGCTGCGGCCGCCTACCGCTATTCTCCGCCGCTCTTTTCCGCCCGGGGAATGGAGGATCTCCCCTACTTTTACCGGTTCCACTGGCGGGGCATCGAGGATTCGCAGGACAAGCCGAACAAACCGCTTCCCGGCGGCGCGCCTGCCGAGATTACGGGCAGCCTGGCAGCCTACTCCGGCGCCGGCTTCAAGTGCGGGACGACCTTTCTTATGGGCTTTCCCGAGTTGTGGAATCCGCATGCGCTTAACGGCACTGGCGTGCCCGCCAAACTCGCGCCGACCCAGTTTCGAGTGTTGGCCGCGAGTGAAACGCCGCAGGACTTGATCGTCTCACCGATGGATCCCTCCGACCCGCTGGACAAGGGGTTTTCCAACCTGCCCAAGCTCGGAAACCTTCCCAAGGCGGATCTGACCAGCAAGTTGTGGATGCAGTTCGTCAACAATGGCTGGAACGATTTCTGCATCCAGCCGGTGGGTCATTTCGCGTACATGTTTCCCAACGCCACGGCAAGCACGTGGACCCAAACCTGGCTGCATGAACAGGCCTTCAGCACGCAAAGCGCGTACATGAACCTTAACAGCACTAGTTGGAGCTGGGACTGGTCTTTTGACAGCCTCCAAACCACGAGTGTGGCGAGGGGGTTTACCTACGACCACACCTCCAGAGGGCTTTTCTGGTGCGGGGTCTCCAAGCTGGAGGAGGGGCCCGGCTCTCTGTTCGTCCCCAACCGGGTGGCAAACCTCTTTCTCGCACTCACTCCGATGTGGAAGATCCCCGCTGGGGTCGCGACCGAAGACGACTTCCTGAAGCAGTACATGCTCCCCATGCCGACAGGCTGGCCGGATGGCTCTGGCCGCTTTATGTGGAAGCAACCCCCGAAGGTGGACTCCGTCTCAGAATTTCCGTATCCGGGTGACTCCCAGTTCCTGTACCGGCTCAAGAACGGGGAATCCTACACCTGGGACATTCTTGCCAACAGCTACCAGCTGGTGCGCTGGCCGCTGACGCCCGACCCCTTCAAACTTTTTTTCGCCGCGAGTTACACGGTGGGAGAGGGGGTGCGGGGGCCCGGCCCGTTGGCCCTCTATAGCGGCGCCCCGATGCTCAAGGTGAATGCTCCGGCGACCAGTTTTTCGGGAGGGTACAGCCCCGGGCCCGAGCCGAGCTTCCCTCCCTACCGGAGGTACTTGGTGGCCATGACTGACCGCCCCGGAGTTCAGCGGGTGTTGTTGGAGAGCAACCCCACCTTCACCGTCCCGCCCATGAGCCCCTCTCCGTGGAGCGCTGGAAACCAGGTCAGCAACAGGGTGGTGGACATGCGAGGCACGGAGCTGACCTTCAGTCTGGGCAACGCCAACGTTTTCCGCGAACCCTCGGTGCTCTGCCAGCCCGGCCTCCCAACCGGAAGCAATCTGGCGGCCGGAGCAGACAATTTTTTCAGCAAGAAACCTTACAACGGCTCGGTACAAGGCACCGATGGAGCCAGCTGGGTCGGTTTTTCCATGGGAGAGGTGCCCAGCCAGTACATTGCCATGGGGAAGATGTTCAAGCGGGACAAAAACACCGCCTACGACAAGTGGGGTAGGGTGAATTTTGTAGTAGATAGAAACGACCCTGCCCAAGATGTTTTTCAAAACAAACGCGGGGACCAGCGCACCGATCCCTCCCCCAACTACATGGTCACGGGCTCGGGTTTCCCTTCCGAATATTATAAGCTGCGTTTTTTCCAGTTCCCCGTGACCCTCGCCGGGATCCGCAACAACACCAAGTTTACGGTGCGCGTGCAGTACCGGGATCCCATCTCGCAACAGTGGGTTACCTACGATGAGCGGTTCATGGAAACGGATCCCGGGGATAACGGGCGGTGGAGCTCCATGCCGGTCCTCGGGAAATCCGAGATCACCCCCGTTTCCAATCCGCCGCAGGACAGTGGTGGCAATGTGGCGTGGAAGGACATGCGCCGCCCCATCGGCTGGAACGCGCCGCTCATCACCTCCTACGACCCGCGCTCACCGCGGTTTGGCCACCCGATGCGCTACGGCTACAACTGGCCGGAAAGTATCCGCGGGACCGCTGCCAACAAGCTCCAACAGCTCAACCCTTCCCCTTCCACTCTGGGAGACTCCGGTTTCTTCCCGAAAACCACCCCTTCGGTCGGCAAGCACAACAGCACCGACCGCCCGGCCAGCGCCGTTATTGATCTTCCCGCGGGTTCCAGCGCGCAAACCACGACGCCGCGCTGGCTGGCCCCTGCATTTTGGCACAACTGGATGATATGGAGTTATGACGGAGAGCCTTACAGATCGGTCTACGATTACATTATTGGAGCCAAACCGGCGGATACGCTGAGGGGGTACAGAGCCGAGTGGTGGGCGGGTGGACGGGATCCGCTCACCAAGAAAATCATTTACCAGTTTCCCTCCAACAATGCCTACGACTACGGCTGGCTCCCTCGCCTAGCCAATCCTGCGCCGGCTGGGGCCTTTCCTGCTTCCAGCATGCCGAATAAAAGGGCAGGCGTCACGCCGGACAGTACGCTCCCAAACTTCTGGCAGGACAGTCCCGGCGGCGCCTATGCCGATGCTCTGCGCATCGGGGATTTCTCCGAGAACATCGCTCCCGCTCCACCGGTTGGTAACGACTCGAGCGCGCCCTACCGGCAGGCCTACGCGGATCCAGACGATGTGGTGCGGCGCGCCTCGGGGGCGCTGGCTCCACTGGGCGGGTATTCCACAGCCGTTCCGATCGAGGGCCTGCCGCAGGGGCAGGGGAATACCGCGGCGGCGTCCAACCGTCCCGTCATGCTCAACCGGCCCTTCCGCGCAGTCGCGGAGATGGGGTCCGCCTTCCGCGGTGCGCCTTGGAAGCAGGTGGACTTTTTCCTCCCCGAGTCCGCGGACGCCGCCTTGCTGGATGTGTTTTGTTTGAGCGAGCCGCCTCCGCTTCCTGTGAGTGGCAGTTCCGTGGCGCTTTCCGCCGCGCCGCCCCTGGTTGCGGGCAAGGTGAATCTGAATACGCGTCAGGAACCGGTGCTTCGCGCGATGCTTGCGGGCGCCCTCAAGGACGAGACCATCACCACGAGCACCGGCAAGCTTTCCGCGGCAGCCAGTGGGGAGGCGGTAAAGGCCGCCCAGGCGCTCATCGACCGGACCACCGGGACAAAGCCGTGGCAGGGGCCTCTGGCAAACAACGCGGAGCTGGTGGGTAAACTCTTCGCCAAAGACCTGACGCCCGCCCCTGCTGCGACAGATCCAGTGTACACCTCCACGGTCTATAAAACCACCACGGAGCCGGCCCGGAACCCTGACGTCGCAGCAAGCAAATCCACCCTCAACTGGCATTTCACCGGGCTTTCGTCCGACTTACACAACGCCTTTTCCGCGACCAAGGACCGGAAAACAAAGCGGCTCCGGGAGAGTATTATGCGGGCACTGGCCGACGGGGGGCAGACCCGCGTCTGGAACCTTATGTTTGATATCGTCGTGCAGTCTGGAAAGTTCAGTGCGGTCGCCTCCAAGCTCAACGATTTCATCAAGGACGGAGAGACCCGCCTCTGGGTGTTTGTTGCGATCGACCGGCTCACCGGCGAAATTCTGGACCAGCAGGTGGAGTGGGTGACCGACTAGGGGTGTGAGCCACAGATGACCAGGGGAGTGATCCACAGAGTCACAGAGTTTCACAGATGCTCCTGAGCACTTACTCTGTTGAATCTGAAATCTGTAAAATCTGCGGGATCTGCGGATAGTATCCGAAAGAGTGAGGCCCAGGCTTCATCCTGCCTCGCTTCCCAGGTCCTGACGAATCAGACAATCGTGCTGTTCTGGCGGAGGGTGCCGGCGGAGCGGAGGTGGAAGAGCATCGCTGCCCGGGCCGTTTCGCCGTCCCTCCTTTCGAGGGCATCCAGCAGCGAAAGGTGTTCCCCGTAGCCGCGTTCAAGCGTCTCAGGACGCTCGGGCGCGGCAAGGTACGAGAGGCGCTTGAAAGCCCAGATCTTGCGGATGGTTTCCCGCAGGGCAAAGTTTCCCGAGCGGTCCGCAATCGTGAGGTGCAGGGCGAAGTCAAACCTCTGGGCGGCCGCCGGCCACTCCGCGTGGGAATGGGGGCGCGCCTCCTCGGCATGCACGCGAAGCCGCGCGAGGTCCTCCACGCTTAGGTGCAACGCAGCCCGGGCGGCGGCAGGCGGTTCCAGCCATTCGCGCAGTTCGTGCAGTTCTACCAGCCAGTTCTCCGCCCCCGGCCGCACCACGGCGCGCTTGTTCATTTCCAACGTAACAAGACCGTCGGCGGCCAGGCGCTGCAACGCCTGAACCACAGGGGTACGGCTCAAGCCGAGTTGCTTTGCCAGCAGCGTGCTTTTGATTTCCCCGCCTCCTGTGAGCGCCCCGCTTACGATCTGAAGCAGGATTTGTTCATACACCGCCTCGACGCGGGTGGCTTCGGGACGGGAACCTTCAGGAGAATCCTTGACGGGCATGGGTGTGGGCGCTGAAAGTGGATTCACTTTGATCCGTTTGACTCCAGACCCTAGCTGTCCCCGTGTGGGATTGAAAGGGGGAAGGCGCTTCGGATCAGGAAAGTGAATACACATGCCTGCCCCCCAGATTGCCGTACACCAACTCCGTGCCGGGATGGTCGGACTCGGAATGATTTTCGAGGAAACCTACCGTCCCTTTTTCGAGCAGGCCCACACCCAGGGGGTCTACGACCCCGCCTTCGGCTTGGTACGGGTTCCTTTGTGCGCAGTGGCCTCGCGCACGGGCCTGCGGGCGGAGGCCTATAAAAGGGCGGCCGGCGAGCGCATCAGCCCGTTTGTGAGCTGCAAGGAACCGGACGCGCTGGCGGGGCTTTTGGATGCGGGGGTGGATTTCGTCTGCGTGGCTTCTCCGGATGACCGGCACTTTGAGGCGGCGCTGCGCGCGTTGCGGGCTGGCAAGCATGTGCTCATCGAGAAGCCGTCGGTGTTGAGCCTGGAGGAACTGGACGCGCTGGAGGCGGCGGCGCATCAAAACGGTGTGCTCGCGAAGGTGGTCTACCACAAGCTGTTGGATCCGGATCACAAAAAGCTGCGGACGCTGGTGGCCGAGGGGGAGTTGCGGCACGTCAACACGGGCTACTGCACTTTGCTTGAACCCAAAAGCATCAGCTGCGGGCAGTTCGCTGAGTGGATTGCCGGCCGGAACCCGGGCACCTACGTGGCGGTACACTACATCAAGCTGATTGACTTCACCTTTGGCGGGAGGCTCAAGAGCGTGAGCTGCACCGGGCAGCGAGGGCTGGTGGGGGCGGCCGACGGACCCACCTGGGATTCCACCCAGCTGCGTCTGGTCTACGGTTACGCGGACGGACGCGAGGCGGCTTTTGATATCCACACCAGCTGGGTGACGCCCGACAATTTTCCGGGTTACGTGGACCAGGAGGTGCAGTTCCGTTTCGACAACGGGGTGTGGAACGCCCACAGCCGCAAACGTGGGGTCGAGTGCACGGTGGAGGGGCGCACGCCGCAGAGCCGCAAGATAAACATCAACAACCACTACAACGGCGCATTTTTGGAACCCTGGGGGGAGCGGTCTCAGCGTGGGTACGGCCTCGAGGTGTTGGAACGTTTTGTGCGGGAGGTGGCGCGGGTCGAGTACGGCGGGGCCGCTGGAGAGCGCCCGCAAAGGCTGCTGGCAGCCCGCCAGCTCTCTTACAACGACGTCTCGGCAGACCGGCAGACGGTGGCCGCGGTGCAGGCGATGGAGGCCATCCTCGCCAGGCACGCCGCCGGCACGCCCAACTGTGTGGTCGAAGTGGACCACCGCCTGGGCGGCCTGGTCCTGCTCACCCCCGGCAGCAGCGCAGCCGAGGTGCTGTATGCAGGCAGGGTCTGCGCTGAGGCACTCCCCGGCTAGACGCGTTGCGGCGCCTGTTTGACCCCTCATCTTTTTTACCTGTTCAACCGATTCCAAGCCTTATGTCCACGCCCCTCCCCGTCGAACCGTTGCAGCATGCCGGCGAGCCCCTTTCCAACGAAGTCCGGCGCCGTCTGCTCGCAGTGGAGCCGCATTCAATCCGCACCTTCACCCCAAGCGGGGCGGTGCTGGCTAAAAGTGCGGGCTCCTATCACTGGACGCCCGAGGGGCGCAAGTTGGCGGACTTCACCAGTGGCGTGCTGGTGATGAATCTCGGGCATAACCCGACGCGTTGGTGGCAGCGGGTGCACGGCTATATGGGGCTCGAGAAAATGGGCGGGGCCGGGGACTTTTTTGAATCGGTGACGCTCAACGGGTACAACGCGATCACGGAAATTGAGACGGTCTGCTGTGAGCGGTTGATCGCGCTATTGCAGGCGCAGCCGGGCGGGGCGCGCTGTGAGCAGGTGCTTTGGGCCGCCAGCGGGAGCGAGGCGGTGCAGAAGGCAATTTGGGCGGCCCTCGACCGGAGGGAGGGGGAGGATATTATTTTGAGCACCCGGCATGGGTTCCATGGAAAGAAGGGGCTTTCCAATGCGGTGACCGGCAGCGAGGCAGACAAGGAACGTGATGCACGGGTGCGCTTTATCTCCTTTCCCCGGGAGGAGTGCATCAGCGTTGAGCGCCGGAGACAGGCGCTGGATCTGGCCCCCTACGAGGCCGAGTTGCAGGGGCTTTGGGACGCATTCGGTTCGCGGATTTGCTGTCTGGTGACGGAGCCGTATCTGGGCGGGGGCGGTTCGTTTCACCCGCAAAAAGAGTACCTCCAACTGCTGGAGCGCTTCTGCCGAGAGCATGACATTTTGTTCATCCTCGACGAGGTGCAGGCGAACTTCGGGCGGACCGGCGCGCTGTTCGCCTTTTCAGAATACGGGGTGGAACCGGATCTGGTTGTTTTGGGGAAGGGCCTCGGAAACGGGGTGGCGGTGAGTGCGGTGGCGGGGCGGAGGGATGTGTTTGCTCGGATGCACTATGGCGAGGCCTCGGACACCTGGAGCGCCAATCCCCTGGCGAGTGCCGCAGTTTTGGCGACGTTGGACGAGTTTGCTGTGAGCGACGTGCTCGGCCATGCGCGGTTGCTTTCGGGGGTGCTGGAAGAGGGGCTGCTGCGATTGCGGGAATCCGGAGCGGTGGCGCATGTGCGGGGGGAAGGGGTGGTTTGGGGTGTGGAGTGCAAGGCGGTGGGGGCCACGCCGGCCGAGGCGGTGGCACGTTTGTGTGTGGAGGCCTGTTATCTCGGGGACGCTCAGGGCCGGGCGGTGCACCTCCTCGGTCCTCTGGCGGGCAAGGTAATTCGGGTCAGCCCGCCGCTGGTGATGCCGCTGGAGGAAGCGCGGGAATACTTGGAAGTCATGCGGGAACGCTTCAGCGCGGTGGCGCGGAGTCTGGCGTAGGAAGAGAGCGGCTGCGGAAAGTCAACGGGCCCTTCGCGCTATGTTTTTGGCGCGAGTGGCGTGCCGGGATGCGAGGGAGGTGGGCCTGTCCGTGCAGCCGCACCGACGCACCCCATGGCAGCGCCATTTGGGACATCATTTTACGGGGTTCCTTGCTGTTTTCGGTGGGTGCCTTTTCCTATCGCTCCGGAGAGAGCGGGTAGGCATCCACAGATGGCTCAGATTCCGCAGATGTTTTTAGGGTTTCCACTCCGCTGCTCGTGTTGAGAAAGCTGCGGCTCGTACGGGGGGATTTCGCAAGTGGAGTGCGCCTGAATGAGAAAATGTAAACAATTCACGTTAATGATTTTAAGGGTGTCCGATTTGACAACTCAAAATTCTGGGTTCTGTTGCGGGCCGTCGGTCCACCCTACTTAAATGAAAACTACATCGCCCTTGGTGCCACCCCTGGCGCCGCCCTTGTCCCCACCTTTGTCACCCCCCATAGCCCCGCCCCGGGCACGCCGTGCTTTTGCATGGTCTGTCCTGTGGTGTGCGCTGGCTGCACTGTTCCCACTCCTCACCCAGATTCAAGCCGCCTGGCAGTGGAGCCAACCCCCCGTGTTGGTCCATGTGCAGTCCACGCGCCGCGGGCACGTCTTTTACAAAGGCGAAGCCGTGGTGCTCAAGTTGAGCGGTCCCGGGGCGTCGCGTTACATCATCCGCGACTATTACGGCAACACGGTCGAGCAGGGGGGACTCTCGAGCACCTCCCTGGCCCCGGCGGTGCGCGAACCGGGCTGGTACAAGGTGAACCTGCACGGTGGAAACCAGGGCATGCCTTTCGGCGACTCCGTCGGAAGCGGGATGTTCTGCATTCTGCGCGACGATCCAAACTTTCCGAAGATGCCGGTGCCCGGCACTTTCGGCGGCGAGGGACTGGTCGACGAGGTGACGCGGGGCGTGCTCGGGTACGGGCCGCAGCGGCACAAGGTGGACAACGCGGCCGCCGCAGATTCTGAAATCCCACGCCTGGAACGCGAGCTCGGGCTGGACCAGAAATACTACCTCCCCTACGACAGCTACCGGAAGCGCGACCTACTGGTGGTGTTTCCCAACGGCACGTGGGACCAGGCGGGAGTGCGCAAGATTGTGGAGCGCTTCAAGGGGGTGGTGAAGTATTGGGAGCCTCGGAACGAGCCGAACTTCAGCACCAGCGCCACTGCCTTTGTGCAGAACGAGCTAAAGCCGTTCTACGAGCTGGTAAAAAGCATCGACCCTTCTTTGAAGGTGCTCGCGCCCGGGGCGGTCACGGTCGGTCCGCCGATGGCCGGCTGGAACGAAGAGTTTTTCCGCGCAGGTGGAGGGAAGTACATCGATGCGTTTTCGTTCCACGCGTACAACTGCGTCAACGGCGACCTGGGGCTCACCCGCATGTCCCTCGACCAGGTCAACACGTGGCTCAACAAGTACAACCTGGCTGGCATGGAAAAGTGGCAGACAGAGCAGGGCTTTCTTGGGCCGGTGTACGGCGCCTACCAGCCCCGGATGCAGGGCCGTTGGACGATGCTGCAGATGATGGTGTACGAGCAGTACGGGATCCCTAAGGAACACAACCACTACTGGTACGACCGCAACGGCGGCTTCTGGGATGAGCCGCGTTGGGTGCAGAACGAGGACGGCTCGCTCAATCCGGTTGGCGTGCTGCTGCGGGTCTGGTCGGAGGAGCTGGCGGGAACGCGCTTTGCCTCCTCGCTGGATTTCGGAAATCCGGGGAACAAGCTGTTTGTGGGCAGCATTTTCCAGGGGCCTGGAAAACAGGTGGCCGCATTGATGACCTCGGGGGAAACGCGCGGGCGGCTGGAGCTTTCGGTGACCGGCACGAGCTCCGTGAAAGTGATCTCGCCGTTTGGGGGCGAACAACAGCTGGCGGTGGTCAACGGCAAGGTGAGTGTGGCGGTCAGCGAGCTGCCCACCTACGTGGAATACACCGGCACGCTGTCGGTGGCGCCTTCCAACTGGGGTGCGAATCTGGCGGTGCAGAGCGGGGTCAGCGCCGCAGCCTCGGGCTCGACGGTGCACCCGATTGACGGGGGAATTAACAACACGATCACCAAGGTGTTCAACGGACAGCTCGACACCTGGTACTGGAGCCAGGGCCGTGACGCACGGATTTGGGAGAGCAACAACGCGACCTACCCGGCCTGGTTTGAGCTGCGGTTTCCCGCGGACACGACCATGGATCGCGTGGTGATCTACGCGGGGATTCCGTGGCAGTGGGATGGCTCGATTCTGGACTACGAGCTGCAGGTGGAGCAGGGCGGCCAGTGGGTGTCGCTGGAGCGGGTGCAGGAGCCGGTCAACACGTTCCGGGCGTACACACAGACAAACCGCACCACGGTAGACAGTTTCTACAGCGAGCGCTGCGTGTTCACCCACAGCTTCGCGCCGGTGACCACGCGGAAGATCCGGCTGCTGGTCAACGAGGTGACCTGGGGCGGCGCATCCAACAAGGACTTGAAGGATGCGGGGGCCCAGGGCGGGGAGCATCAGCTCAATCTGCGTGAGATCGAGGTGTACCGTTCCGGGCTGGCGGTCGCGGGTGGCAGCGCACCCGTGGCGGTGGCGGACAGCGCCGACTGCCCGCGCGGAGGGGGGGTGTCCATTCCGGTGCTCGCAAACGACACGGCGGGTGCGGCGGGGCCGTACCCATTGAAGTTGCTGAGCGTGAGCAGGCCCTCCCGTGGCAGCGCGGCGGTTTCCGGCGACCAGGTGGTCTACAGCGCCTCCCCCGGACTGAGCGGAGCCGACTCGTTTAGCTACGTGGTGAGCGACGGCTTCTCCACGGCAACGGGTGTCGTCAATGTCCTGGTTTCAGCCACGGCTGAGGCGCTGCGCCCGGACACGCACGGGCTCTACGCCGAGTGGTACAACAATGCGGACTTCACCAGCCTCGCCTTTGCGCGGGTCGATCCGTACGTGGACAACAGCTGGGGCACCAACGCCCCGGATCCGGCGGTGGACCCCGGCTCGTATTCCATCCGGTGGACGGGCAGGCTTACGCCCAAGTTCACGGAGGCGTACACGTTGTACACGCTTTCTGATGACGGTGTCCGGCTTTGGGTGGACGGCAAGCTGCTGATCGATCACTGGTCAACGCATGCGGGCGCCTGGGATCAGACGACCCTGCCGCTGGTGGCCGGGCAGCCGGTGGAGGTGAAGCTGGAGTATTTCCAGGGCGGCGGCAGTGCCCAAATGACCTTCCACTGGAGCAGTCCCAGCCAACCGCGGGAGGTGGTGCCTTTCGACGCCCTGACCGTGGGCGCTGCGGGCCCGCTGATCGCGCCGGCGAACAAGGCGCCCGTGGCGGTGGGAGACGCGGTGTGGACGCCGGTGGGCATGCCGGTGAGCGTGAGCGTGCTTGGAAACGACCGCGATCCGGACCTCGGTCCCGCGGAGCTGCGCGTCAGCGCGGTGGGCACGCCGGCGAACGGGACGGCGGTGTTGAACGGCGGCGTGGTGCAGTACGTGCCTGCCGCCGGGTACCAGGGCGTCGACAGCTTCACCTACACCGTGAGCGATGGGGATCTCACCGCGACGGCGACCGTAAGCGTGACCGTGGCGGGCCCCGACCCCACGCGGTTGAGCGGGCTCAAGGGCGAGTACTTCGGGAGGATCGACCTGACCACACCGGTGCTGGCCAGGCTGGATGGCACGCTCAATAAAAACTGGGGCGAGGTGTCGCCCGATCCCGCGCTGCCCAAGGACGGCTACTCGGTGCGGTGGACGGGTACGGTGACCCCGCGATTCAGCGAGACCTACACCTTCGCCGCTACCTCGGATGACGGGGTGCGCGTCTGGGTAAACGGTGCGCAGATTGCCCAAAACTGGAGTGACCACGCGCCGACGGA
>CAMCIN010000005.1 GCA_945874745.1 Akkermansia muciniphila
GTTGGAAGAGGCCCGTTCTGGAGTGACGGTCCAGCGAGAGCAACAGCCTACCCCCTTGGAGATCGAGTCCCGCCGACAAGAGCTGGACTTGCTGCGCAGCAAGCTGGAGGCCACCGGCCTCGAGCTGGAACAGGTCAAATCAGAGAAAGAGCAACTCAAAGCGGAGCGGGATCAGCTTCTGGAAGGCAGACGCCTGGAAGGCGAGGGCGGGGACCGCGCCTCCTCGATCAGCGAACGGACAGTGCAGGGCCTGCGCCGGTCCATTGACGCACAATCCAAGGCGGTCAGTTCCTTGACCCGCGAGCGCGATGCGCTGTCTGAGGAGCGGGACGCGCTAGCTGCTGAGCTCAAGGGCCTGCGAACCACGTCGGAAAAGGAAGCCGAAGAGTCTCGGGGCAGGGTCGCCACAGCGGAAGCAAAGGCCGCCGAGCTGCAGGGGATCAAATCGGCAGACGACGCCCGCATCCGCGAACTCAACGGGCTTTTCACTGCAGAGCGGGACAAGGCAAACCGGCTGGAAGTGGAGCTGGCTACCCTTCAAAAACAACTTTCAGAACTGCGCCACGAACTGGAGGAGTCCACCCTCCGGCTGGATTCCGAGCAACGTAAGGCGGACGCAGAGCTTTCCGCCGCACGTTCGGCGACTGAGTCAGCGATTGTGGCGACGCGTTTGGAAAACGCCGAGAAATTGGCGGAGCTTGACGCCCAGCGGCTGCAGGCATTGGAAGCGAAAGCAGCGGCAGAGGTGCGTGCAGCCGATGTCGAACGTGGCAAATCTGTCGCCGAGAGCCGGTGCAAAGATCTGGAAGCCGACTTGGAGAGCTTGCGCACCGAGAACTCCAGCCTGGGCCAGAGACTGGCGGACGCGCTCAAGGAACGGGACGACACCATCGCCCAGATCAACGAGGATCATCGTTTACTGCTCGAGCGCACGACTTCGCACCTTCAAGACCTCTTGGCGCAGGAGCAAACACTGCACGCAAAGGATTTGGAGGCGGCGAAAGAGGCCGGCCGGATGGCTCTGGACCAGGCGTCCCGCCAGCACGCGGGCGAGATCTCCGCGCTACAAAGCACGCTCGACACAGGGAAGGCCGACCACACTCAGGCCATCGAGCAGGTGCGTCTCCAACTGGACACGCGGATTGCCGAACACCAGCGGGCGATCGAGACTTTGCAGGCGACCAACGCCGCGACCATGGAACTCACCAAGGCGCAGCACCAGCAGGTCGTCGATTCGCTCCAGCTGGCACACGACGAGGCGCTGTCCGCCCTCCGGAAAGCCAAGGACGACGAGGTAGATGATATTGAGGCGGCCTCCAAGGAAACCATTCTCAGGCTGGAGGCGGAACGCAACCAGCTCATCACGGAACGCAGCCGCCAGATGGCCGACATCAAGGCGGCCCACGACGAGCAACTCGCCCTCACCCGGGCAGAGCACGAAAAGGCGCTGGCTGGCGCGCTGGCCGAACGCACCTCCGCGGTGGCGGAACGCGACCAGCGCCTCACAAACCTGACTTCCGACCGGGACCGCCGCATCGCCGAATGGGTGACACGCTACGAAGCCTTGCAGGCCCAACATGCGCGAGTGGTGTCCACGCTCTCTTCCGAGCGCGACGCTGCGATGCTCCAGAAAGACCAGCAGATTGCAGAAACCCACGCCGAACGGGACCGCCGCATCGCCAAGCTCGTGGCGGACCATAGACAGGCCTCCGCCACGCTGGCAGCCTCCAAGGATTTTGAGATCGCCAAGATCCGCGAGGATTTGAACACGGCGCGGGTCGACGGCGACCGCCTCCGCGCGGCACTGGCCGACGCCGAGCGCCGCTATCCCGGCGAAATCACACGGCTGCGCGAGGATCTGGACGCTTCCCGGAACGAGGCCTCGGAACTCACCGCGCGTCTGGCAGCCGCAGAAAGCGACTCCCGGCGCCGCTTCGACCAACTCACACGCGAGCGGGAGGCGCTCCTCAACGAGAAAGTCACCCTCCTTGCCCTGCTGGAGGAAACCCGGGAGGCGCTGCGCACCCGGACAGAAGAGTTTTCCAAACAAGTCGAACTGCTCATGCGTCAGCGTGAAGAAGCGCGCTCCGCGGCAGACACCGCCCGAGCCTCCTCCCGCGAACAGGCGTTCGCTCTGGAGCGCGAGCGCAACGAGCTCCTCCGGGGAGAGACCGAGCAGCGCGAACGCAACGAACGCGAGCTGGCTCGTCTGCGCCGGGAACGCGACAGCGCGGTCCGGCAGCGCGACACCCTGCGCGAGCGGGCCGACGTCCTTCTGGAACGCCAGCAGCACCTCCTTGAAGACCTCTCCCGCCCGGCAGCCTCCTCCACGCAAGCCTCAAGCTGGGAGCCCAAAGGGATGTCAGGGGTGAACGCGCCCCGCCTTTCGAACCCAGACGCCCGCTGACAGCAGCGCTGGGTTGGCCCGAGATGCCCCCCTTGCTGCAAAGCAGAGTTCAGGAAGCGCGGTAGCCCCGGGGATCAATCTCGACCGCCGCGTAACCCACTGCACGGAGCCCCGCCTCCAGCTGGTGCCCAGCCTCGGGCAATTTGCTCATTTCCTCCGGGGCGATCTGCACCCGGGCCAGTGGCGCTAACGCAACGCCCTCGGCGCCTGGGGCGACCTCTTGCTCGATATGCCTGACCCGAAAGACTGAAAAGCCCAGACTGCGCACCCATTCCTCCCCGGCCTCGACCATGGCGAGTGCCTGTGCCGTGACCGGCGTCCCGTGGGGGATCCGAGAGGACAGACAAGGCTGCGCAGGGGCATCCGCCGTGGGGAGCCCGATCGCGCGGGAGGCAGAACGGATTTCCTCCTTGGTGAGCCCAGCGTCACGCAGGGGAGCAAGCACCTGAAACTCCGCCGCAGCCTGCCGCCCCGGCCGGACCTGCCGCATGTCGTCAGCATTCTCACCGTAGGCTAGACCGCGGAAATTCCGGCTTTCGGCCATCCGCTCCAAGTTGGCGAACAACTCCGCCTTACAAAAGTAACACCGGTTGACTGGATTCTGCGCGTAATCGGGATTTTCAAGCTCTCCCGTGGGGACGACCTCGACGGGGGCATCAATCGCAGCCGCGAGGGCGAGCGCCTCGGCGAGCGCCTTGCGCGGAAGACTTGGGCTGTCGGCGATCACCCCAAGCATGCCTTCCCGGCCGAGGGTGTGGCGGGCCTCCGCCAAAAGGTAGGCGCTATCGACTCCCCCCGAATAGGCGACAAGCAGCGGAGCATGGCGCTGTAACGCCAGCCGCAACGCATCTTGTTTGGCCCGAAGCAGCTCCATAAAGGCAGGCTAGAGAAGGACACGCCGGAAGAGCTCGTCCAAGGGCACGCTCAGGCCAATATAAAAGTCACCGAATTCCGCGTACTTCACGCTGACTGCGTCAAAACGCATCTTGTAGACAATGTCCTTGATGTAATAAGTATCGTGCGCAAAGAGGGTGACGCCCCATTCCGCATCATCCAGGCCCGTACTGCCCGTGATGAGCTGCAAGATTTTGCCGTGGTACTGGCGCCCGACCCGGCCGTGTCCCGCCATGAGGGCCTTGCGCTCTGCAAAGGACAATTCGTACCAGTTTTGCTCTGGGTTGCGGCGTTTGCTCATGGGGTAAAAGCAAAACACCTCCCAGTTGGGGAGCGTCGGGTAGAGCTTGTCCTTTCCGTACTTTGCCATGCGTACCTTGAACTCCTCCATGCTCTTCTCAAACTCGTCCGAACCGGCCCGCAAATCCTGTTCCTTCTCCAGGGTCAGCGCGTACTCCTCCGGAGAGGTGACATATTCGCTTTCCTCCGTGAGGGACAAGAAGCTGTAGACGGGTGTGAGCACATCAGGCCCGAGGCTCAGGGAGAGGCGCTTTTCAAAGGCGTTAGCCTGGTGCAGGTCCGGGGTGAGGAGCATGAAGGCGATGTCGGCCTTTGGGGAAACCACGCTAAAGACGAGCAACTGCGTGTGCTCTACGGCGCGGATCTCCTGAATCAACTCCGTGAGATGCGTTTTCGCGGCGATGCGCTCGTCTGAATTGAGCATGGCCCACTGGCCGTGTTCCACCCGGTAGAACAGATGCAGGACGTGCCACCCTTTTTCGGGGACCAACGGAGTTACGGAAGACGAGGACATAATCCCCCGATCATGCCCCCGCCACGCAGGCGGTCAAGGAAGCCCCGCGGCGCCCAGCACAATCCCTGCCGAAAGCGGGTTGCCGCGCAGAAATTCAGCCGCTCGCAAGCGCTTTTTGCCCTCCAACTGCACCTCTGTCAGCCACACGGAGCGCTCACCCGCCGCAACCAGAATCCCGCGGCGTTCGGTGCCGAGGACGGTTCCCCGCTGCGCCCCCCCCGCTGAGGTCCGGCTTTGGATCACCGAAAAAACCTTGAGCTTTCGCGCCCCCTCCCCCGGCAGGACTGTGTAGGCTCCGGGCCACGGGTTCATGGCTCGCACCCGCCGGTCCACCGCCTCGGGCGACTCCCAGGAAAGCAAGCCATGCTCCCGGGTGAGCTTCGGAGCGTAAGTGGCGAGCGCATTGTCCTGGGGGGTTCTGGGAGCGTCTCCTTTCGCGAGCAGTTCCAACGCCGCTTGCAGCGCCTTGGGAGCGAGCAATCCAAGCCTGTCGTGCAGGCTGCCTCCGGTTTCACGGCGCCCCAATCGAAGCCGCTGCTCCAAGAGAATATCGCCCGTGTCCAATCCCTCCGCCATGTACATGACGGTCACGCCGGATTCATGGTCGCCGGCTTCAATCGCAGCCTGGATTGGTGCCGCACCGCGGTACCGGGGGAGGAGAGAGGCGTGCAGGTTGAGGCAGGCAAGGGTCGGAAGCTCGAGGACCGCTAGGGGCAAAATTTGCCCGTAGGCCATGACGACTAGAACCTCAGGGGTCCACGCGCTCAACGCCTCCACGGCCTTTGGTTCGCGCAACTTCAGCGGCTGCAAAACAGGGAGGCCTTCTCGCAATGCGATCTGCTTGATTGCTGAAGCCTGTAGTACCTGATGCCGCCCCACAGGCCTGTCAGGCTGCGTGAGCACCCCGGACACGGTATGACCCGATTGTAAGAGCCACTCCAGAGAGGGCGCCCCGATTTCACCGGTGCCAGCAAAAACAATACGCATCGGAGCTATTCCATCGTCCCGATGATCGCACTCAAGATGTCGTAGGTTACCTTCACTGGGGCCTGTGTTGCGTCCAACGTCAGCACCTTCCCGGGCCCGTAGAAGTCCAATACAGGCTTGGACTCCTCCTCGTAGGTGACCAACCGCCGGCGGATGGTTTCCTCGTTGGCGTCGTCGAAGCGGTTTTCCTTGAGCGCCCGCTTCTTTAACCTATGGATGAGCGCATCTTGATCTGGACAGCTCAGGTGGAACACTTTACGGACATCCAGGATGTCTCTCATGATTTCAGCCTGCGTCACATTCCGCGGTATGCCGTCCAAAATCAGGGTGTCGATGTCCGGCTTGAACTTGCGCATGCCCACCATGTCACCGATGACCGCCATCCACAGTTTGACCGTCAAGTCGTCAGGAACCAGCTTTCCCTTGCTGGAATAATCCATAAAAGCCTGACCGAGCGGCGTGCGCGTATCGAGCGAGCGAAACACATCCCCGCATGCGCAGTGGAAGAAACGGGGAATGTTGCCAAGGACCTTTCCCTGTGTCCCCTTTCCGGAACCGGGCGCTCCGAAAATCAAATAGGTGCGGTACTTCATGTCGAAAAGCTGTCAAGAGAACTACGCCGCCTGCAAGTCTGCAAGGCAAAGGATAAGGAGGGCAACCGAGAGACGGCGCGCTCTTTGGACGGGCAGGGCCGCAGGCCTGCGGCGGCCGAGCAAGATTCGGAGAGGCCGAGGACTGCCTTGCGGGTGGTGTCGCTCAAAGAACTGAGGCGGCAGGTCGGGTCCCAAGCAATGAGTTCCCAGAGAGCGTTCCTGCAGGGAACGCCCAGCAAAGCAAAAGCGCGGACAGCGGACTCCGTGTCTACCGTCCTTGGGTCATCATCATTCCACCCAGGGGACCGCGACCCTCCCAAGTGGCAGGACGGTTCCAAGGAATTGCGCTCACTTGGTCTGATTCAGACCGTGGGTCTGTGGCGCACCCCCCGAGCCCAAGGGCGCCGCCCAACACCAAAGACATTGCTAAGAGCTGTGAAAATAAACGCATGGCTTGTTACTAGGGAACCGCAGTTGGACTCGCAAACAATTCGTTGGGACTTCCAGCGTCCGCCACTGACGGGTCGATCAGCTTGGGCACAACCACTACTGTATCCCCCAGCCGGATTTTCTCTTTGCGGCTCCCCTCAGAGTATTCCACGCCGGCACTCACGTGCTTTGGGCGCACCTCGGTCACCTTCAAATTTGCCACCACCTTGCCTTTGCGCTGTACAGCCAACTGCGTCTCCGGAGTCACGCCGTTCTTGTCTCCGAGGTCAACGACTACAAAATTCCAGCCCTCGTTGACAGCCACCACAGTGCCCGAGACGGTTTTCTGAATCCCAATTCCGCCGCTCCTCCCGCCAGACGTTCCCCCGTCGTTGCCGGTTTTGTTTTTTAAAGTGAGCTGCGCGACCCTTCCCTCCAGCTCCACCGCTTTCTGCATCAAACGCTTCTGTTCCGCCTCAGCCGCTTGCTTTGTTTTGTCTAAATCATCGCTCAACTTTGCCATCTTATCCACCAGCGCCGGATCCGGCGCGGGGGCGACTGGTTTGGCGGCCGCTACGGCCTCCTCGAGTTGCCGGGCCAGAGCCTCCGCTTTTTTGGCTTTTTCAGCCACCTCAGCCTCGAGCTTTGTACCTTTGGATTCACTTTCCTTGAGATTTGTTGAGACTTTGTCCGCCTGCGCCTTCTGTTCCTCGACGGATTTACTCAGCTCCTCGATTCTGGACTGCGCCGTCTTGTTCTCCTCTTTGAGCTTGGCAGCGCTGGAGACTGTCTCAGTCGCTTTCTGGCTCGTAGACTTTAAGCTACCAGCCAGTTCTTCGGCTTTCTGGCGCGTCAGATACGCAAGGGAAGCCGATACCAGCGATAACGCGATCGTCGCGAATAACAGAATCCGAATCATATTCTGGGGGATTTTCTCGGTGCTCTCATGTTGTGGATTTGGTTTCGGCCTCCTCCAAGAAAACAAGTTTTTCGTTTCAAGTTTGGAAGCAACTGGCGCTCGTTTCTCTCTAGAGAAAGCACTGATACCACAATCGGATTACACTGGAGCACTGCGGGGGAACTCAGATGGAGGGAGAGGGAAGACGGAAGGGTGTGGATACCAAGAAGGAGCATTAAAAAACATCGGGCCGCCAGCCCTAGGCGCTGGTAGCCAAATAGGTAGCCAACTAGACAGCGGACCCGAGAGTCTCGGTGGGCCGAGATTGGGGACTTCTAAAGGCTACCGAGTCTGAAACCAAATACGAGCCTAAATTCCTCTGAAGCTGGGTCTGAAGCAAGAGGGATGTGGCCAAAAATTCCGGACGGGGAGGTTGAGTTTCCCAGAAAGCGCCTCATACTGACAAAGCCGTCAGGGGTTGCGGATTGAGGGCGAGCAAACCCCGCTAGGGCCGGAAGGCAGCAACGGTAGTTCGACCCTTTTTGTCGCATATCCCTGGCGGCACCCGTTTTACATTTCCATTTTGACTTTTTTTTCTTCAGTTTTTTCCCGCACCGTCCTCACCCGCCCAGCCACTGCGGCCGTCTCCGTAGCGGTACGTTTCCGCTGAGTCTCCCGCCGCACCCTCCTTCTCTCTAGGGTCCGAGCCTACCAGCCCCTCCGGGGCGCTCCCTTGGGCAATCCTTCTTCTGACTTTCGTCCCCCCCAGCATTCCGCACCCCGCATGTCTCATTTCCGTCTCACTAATCTCACCCGCCAAGTCGAAATCGGAGCTAACTGTTATCTTCTGGAAACCGGCAACCGCCGGATCGTCCTAGATTGCGGTGCCCATCCCAAACACGAGGGTGCGAAGGCGCAGCCGCTTTGGGAGCACCTCGGAGAAAAGCGACTGGACGCGATCATCCTCTCGCACGCGCACCAGGACCACCTCGGCTCGCTACCCGTGCTGATGCGGAAATACCCTGGGGTACCCGCGTTCATGACCGAACCGACCCGCCAGCTGGCGGACGTGATGATGCACAACTCGGTGAACGTGATGGCCAAACGCCATGAAAACGGGGAGGGCGAGACTCCCTCCTTCTCACACAAGGAGGCGACCAACTGCACGCGCCGTTTCCGCTCCCTGCCCCTGCATCAGCGCTTCAATCTGGCCGGAGAACGCCTCGGGGTCGGCGAGACCGCAGACGTCTCCATTCAATTTGAGGACGCCGGACACATTCTCGGGTCGGCTTCAGTGCTGATCGAATGTGACGGTCGCCGGCTGGTTTACACTGGGGACGTGAATTTTGACAGCCAGTCGCTTATGAGCGGCGCGCGCCTTCCGGAACAAGAGATCGACACGGTCATCATTGAAACCACTCGCGGCGCCATCCCCCAGCCGGAGGGTTTTACGCGGGCGGAGGAAGAGAAACGCTTTGCGACTGCCATCAGAGAGATCTTTGCACAGGGAGGGAGCGTCCTGGTGCCTGTCTTTGCACTGGGCAAGTCACAGGAGTTGCTCACCATGATTTACACCCTGCGCCAAAAGGGGCTTCTGCCTGAGTGCCCCGTGTACATCGGGGGGTTGAGCACCAAATTGAGCGAGATTCACGACAAGCTCGCCAGCGCCTCACACCGCCAGCATCCGGGCCTTAACCTGCTCGAATCCGTGGCCCCCTTCACCATCAGCGGCCGCGAAATCAACCAGTTCCCCATCAAGCCGGGACGGATTTACGCCCTTTCGAGCGGCATGATGACGGAGCACACCCTTTCGAATGTGGTTGCCCCCCAGTTTTTACCAAACCCGGCGCACGGCATCTTTTTTGTAGGATATGCCGACCCGGAGTCGCCGGCAGGGCGCCTGCGCAATACAAAGCAGGGTGAAATGTTCCACCTTTCACCCTCCATTCCCGGCGAAGTGCTGCGGTGCAGGGTCGAAACCTTCGGATTCAGCGCCCACAGCGACCGCGAGGGGCTGGTCGGCTACCTGGAGCGTACCGCCCCCAAGAACGTCGTCTTTGTGCACGGCGATCCGGCCGCGGTAGATTGGTTCAAAACAACCATGGCGCCAAAGATCCCGGACACCCAGCTGCTCACCGCGCTCCCGGGCATCGCTCTGGAACTGTGAGGCCTTCTGCAAGGCGAACAGTCCGGGTGCACGCCGGGAAAAGATGGAGTGTTTGAAAAACAGTGAAACTTTTGAGGGCAGTCGGTGTTTTTCCCTTCAAGAACTGAAGCATGCTTCCCGCCGGCATCCCGCCCCCCAAGGCGCGGGCGCGAGGCGTGGCAGTTCCCCTATACCAACCAAACATCCCCACTGTTTCACACTTATGAAAGTACTCTCCTCTCTTGCTGCCATCCTGGCACTCGCTGCTGCCCCCGCGTTCGCCCAAGACAAGGCCGACGCCAAGCCTGAAGCAAAGCCCGCCGCCGAACCCGCCAAACCGGCGGAACCCGCTAAACCAGAGTCGCCTGCCAAGGAAAAGAAGCCTCAGCCCCCCGCCGAAGAGCGCTTCAAGAAAATGGACAAGGACGGCAATGGCTCCCTGAGTCTTGAGGAATTCCGCGGCAAAAGAGAAGCCGAAGCGGCTTCCGAGGCGTTTAAGAAACTCGATGCAAACGGCGATGGCTCCGTGAGCCTCGAAGAGTTCAGCGCAGGCGGCAAAAAGAGGGAGAAGAAGGAAAAGAAACAGTAGTTTCATCGGAGACGCTCCCAACGCCTCCCTCTCCGTTAGAAAACCCCCGGCAGGGCGGCCAGTTTCCAAGCGGCCTGCTCGCCGGGGGTTCTTTTTGAGAAACCTCATCCAGCCGAATCCCGGACGACCCCAGAGGAGTGCCCCCTGCCCTCCAATAGGCCTTGGCCCACTTAAGCCCAAGTAACCGACGCGACACCGCTCCCAAAAGGGACCCCTACCAAGTGTAACGCACCGTGTAGGTGACGACCGCGTCCCGCTCAGGGGCCACCAGAACGTTGAATTCAATCGTGTTGCTGTCCAGCTTCCTGAATTCGTGGCTTTTGTCTGAGAGACTCCAGTTTGCAGCGCGTACGAGGTGCTCCACGACGCGGATTTCCGCCGGCTTGTTGCCCCGGTTGTTTAAGCGAATCTCAAACCGCTCCTCCATGCTCCGCCTTGTCTGGTCTACGCTGAAGTCCGTGCGCTTCCGGTCGCCCGTCAAATCGAAGGCGTTGCCCAGATTCAGCCGCACCACCTCGTTGCGTGGAGTGTGCTCGATGCTGTCCTCGCCTACAAACTCCAGCTGGGCTCCGTCCTTCCTGTACACCCGAACATTTCCACCGGGAAGCGGCACCCCCAAACGCGCCGCCTCGGAATTGGTGAACTCCAGAGCAGTCGCAATCTTACGGAGTGCAGGAATGCCCGCATTCCAATCACGATCCAGAACCGTTTGCCCGAAGAAGTGGAGTCCCGGGGCCGGGTCAAAGGTGTAGACCCGCTTTGTGGGCACAGCCGAGGCACGGGTGAATTCAATCTGCTTGGTTTCCTGGTCGCGCAAGGTGGCGGGCCGCTGGATGGTGTAGAGGTGATAATCGTCGAAGGTTTTTTCCTCGACCTCTGCGTCCGAAGCCATGGCGGCGGCGCGCATCATCATGGCCTTCTGGTGAACCGGCTGGGGGCGGCGCTCGATCCGGCGGACGTCACCAGCCATCAGTTTGATTTGGGCGTTTTCAAACTGTTTCCCCGACCGGTTTTGAATGGTCACCCAGCCATTCATGTCCGCCAGCTCGCCTTCCTGCGGCAGCACCAGATTGTAGCTGGCACTCCACTCCAGACCCGAGGTCAGGTAAGCCAGCTCGGCCTCGAGGCTCGCAGGCCCAGAACTTTGAATCTTCCAATTGAGCAGCGGTTTCAACAGCACGCTGTCGTCCTTGACCGCCGGAAAAAGCGGCTTCCCGGGCAGTTCAAACATGATTTTGCCCTCCACCTCCACCACGGGATCCAGAGGCGCCCCGCCGGGAACGTAGCCACTCCGAATCACCTTTCCCTCCGTGAGGCGCTCCCCCTTTTGGTCCCGGACCAAGAAACTGAGGGTCTGCCCCTCGTACCGGTCCAGCAGGGTCAACTGGTTGACCGGATCGTTCTGATAATTCTGCTCCCGGATGGAGAGCTGCACCTTCCCAGAAGGATCGCGTAAAATGACGGTGCTCGGGTCCAGACTCGAGGTGGCGCCGAAGTAGCGCACGATGTTCTCTCCCTCCTTCAGCTCAAGCGGCACCGAATCCCGCACCACGGCGAAGCGGCCGTTGTAAATGGTGAGGCCGGGCTGGGCAAACGCGCTGGCTCCAAAAGCCGCGCAACAGAGGAGGAGGGAAGCTTTCATGGATTTACCTTCACGCTTTCTACTTGGGAGGCAACTGGTATTCGCCCGCGTCAAAGCTCATGAGGGCACCAGGCTGCAAAATACGGTACTCCTCCACCACCGCGCCGTCACTTTGCAACAAAACAACCCCCGGCTGCCGCGCTTCGCGTCCGATAGCGACCCAGAGTAGAAGCGCAGAGTCCGTGAGGCGCCTCAGCAACATTCCGTCAGCCGTCTTCAAAAAACTGCCCTCCGCGTCTTTACCCGCTGCAATCTGGACGTCTGAGACTCCCCCACCCAACAGCGGGTTGGGCTGGGATTTGAGCGAGATTTGCGGTTCCGCGACGAAGGGCTTGGACCTTCCCAGCCGTGAGGCCACCTCAGAGAGTTTGGAGCTGGGCCAACGGTTTTTTTCCAGAAACGTTTCCCACCCAGGAGCAGCGCCCGCTTCCTTTGGCCCCGCCTTGCGCAACCCCCTGAGCCGGTAGCGCTCGCCATCCTGCTCCAGCAGGAAAACCTCGTCCCGCTCCAAAGAAGCCGCAATGCCAATGGGCACCGGCTCTCCCGCCCCGATGCTCAGCCGCCGTAACACCTCCCCCTGCGCGTCAAACTGGGCGACGACGGTTTCTCCCGCCGCCTTTTCGATGCTCCAGCGCGTCCCGTCCTTTCCGGGACAGTCTTTGGGTCCCAGACCGTCCACCAAAGCAGCGTTAGAAACAGAGGCCTCCACGGGCTCGCTCTTGGATTCACCGTCCGCCAACGAATGGAGGATCCTCCAACGCCTGCTGGCGCGGTCGAGTGCAAGCAACTCGAGCGTGTCTCCGTCCATTCGGATCCGCTCAAAAACCGAAGGGTGCGGGCCATCCTCGGATTCCACCCAGTCGTTGCAGTGAAATTCCTCGCCCGTGATTTCCAAATCGGCCACTGCAAATCCGCGCACGCGGTATTTGCCGGAGGGCAGCACCCGGCCGTTGTCGTCGCGGCCATCCCAAAAAGTGATCAAGCCGTTTAGGCCGACGGTGAAGTCGGCGGGGACGGCCTCGGCTTTCAAGGTGCGTACGAGCTTTCCGGAGCGGTCGAACACTCCCAGGCTGAGGGTGCCCTCCAGAGGGGGGGGTAAAAAGGTGATCTTGACGCTTCCGGCAGGGACCGCCACCTGGGCAGGGGGAAAGGCGGGTGGAAGCGGCGGCGGCGGTTGCTGCGCGCAGGCGCCTGCGACCAGCAGCGCAACAGCGGAGGCAAAAAGTGCCACCCCGGACCGCTGAGGGGAAACCCGCCCGATCAAAAGTGCAGAGGGGAGGGAGGGGGACGCGGTGAACCCTGCGCGGAATTTAAGCATAATAACGCCAGTTAATCTTCTCAAAGATGTTGTCGCGAAACTCGCAGTTCGCAAGAAAAGGTTCGTCCACTGCGTTGACGCAAAGCTGGTCGTAAAGGCGGGTGAACCGGTGGAGGTGCTCCTCTGTGCGCTTGGTGGCGTAGGTGCGGGCGGTGCCGGTTTTCATGAGAAAAGCCCAGTCGCTGGACTGCGCCAGGAGCAGCTCCCTCGCCGCCTGGGAAAGCGCGCGCTCCAACAAAGGGGAGTCCGTGGCGAGATGCTTGCGCGCGAGTTCAACCATGCGCCGCGCGGCGGTGTGCAGGTGTGGGTAGACCCAGGCGTTGGACTCCTCCAGCCAGACCTCCCAGTACCCCTTGTGCCCCCAACTCGAAGCGGCGGGCGCCAGCATTTGATGGGTGGGATGCTCGGCAAGATAGCGGGAGGGCGTCGTCAGCTGGAACTCGGTCTGGTCGTAGGCCGCCTTTCTCAGAAAGGCGTTCAGCCATTCCGGTCCCTCAAACCACCAGTGACCGAACAGTTCCGCGTCAAAAGGGCTCAACACCAGAGGCGGCACGTTCATGTGCTTGCGCAGTTCCGCGATCTGCGCGGTGCGCGCCTGCAGGAAGTGACCCGCATGGTGGTCGGCCGCCCCCAGCGCCCAGTCCCGGCGGTACCAATCCTTGTCGCCGCCGCCACCGGTGATCCGATGGTATTTCAACCCGGTAAAGCGGCGCTCCTTGTTGAGGAAAAAGGGTTCCAGCTGCTCGAGTGGCAGATCGAAGCCAATGTCCCGGTAAAAGTCCCTGTAAGCGGGATCGCCCGGATACCCTTCCTCGGCGCTCCAGACCTGTCGGCTGGAATCGCGGTCCCGCCCGAAAACGGCGGGGCCCGCGGGCGTGAAGCAGGGAGCATAAATGGCGTAGCGCGGCCGCGGACTGCCAAACATCAAACCGTGGGCATCTATGACGAACCAGCGGAGGTCGGCTTCGCGCAGCAGCGAATCCAGCGCGGGAGAGTAGGCGCATTCGGGCAGCCAGATGCCCTTCGGATCACAGCCAAAATGTTCCCGGTGCGAATCGCGCCCGATGAGAATCTGGGCGCGCATGGCTTCTGGGACGATCTCCATGAGCGGCAAAAACCCGTGGGTCGCAGCGCAGGTGATGATCTCAAGAAAGCCGGCCTCTGCAAAGGTCCGGAACGCCCCCACGACGTCCCCCTTCCACCGGTGCTGCCAGGCCTCGCGCACGTCCTCGAGGCGGGCCAGATAAAAGGCGGCGAGCTCCCCAGGCGCCCCCTGGCCGCGGTTGCGCTCAGACTCGGCCCGTGCCAGGTCCACCAGCCGGTCCAGATGTGCGCTGTAGCGGCTACAAAGCAGCGGATCCCGCAGCATGTGGCAGAGCGTCGGGGTGAGCGTGAGGCTAAAGCATGCGGGCACTGCATCGCGCTGGAGCCCTTCGAGCACCGCCAGCAAGGGCAGGTACGTCTCGGTGATCGCCTCATACAACCAGTCCTCTTCCAGAAACTGCGGATGTTCCGGGTGGCGCACGTATGGCAGGTGCGCGTGCAGAACCAAAGCGAGATAGCCGGGAGGAGCCATGGGCAAGCGGGCTCAGTACGCCACGGTTTCCACCGGGCGCACGGGGATGCCGCGGGAAGCCAGGTGCGCCTTGACCTCACCCACGGTGTACTGGCCGTAGTGGAACACGCTGGCGGCGAGCACGGCATCCGCGCGCCCCTCTAAAAGCACCTGGGCCATGTGCTCGAGGGATCCCGCGCCGCCACTGGCGACCACCGGGATTGCCACCGCCTGGCTCACCCGGCTGGTGATGACGCAATCGTAACCGTTTTTTGTGCCGTCGGCGTCGATAGAGTTGAGAACGATTTCTCCAGCACCGAGGGCGCAGGCGCGCACCGCCCACTCGAGGGCCCCGAGACCGGTAGGCTTGCGGCCGCCGTGGGAATGGACCTCCCAGACATCGGGCGCGGTGCGCTTTGCGTCGATGGAAACAACGATGCACTGCGAACCGAAACGCTCCGCCCCGGCCGAGATGAGTTCCGGCTGGGAGAGGGCGCTGGAGTTGATGCTGATTTTGTCCGCCCCGGCCTGTAGCATGACGCGCATGTCCTCCACCGAACGGATCCCCCCGCCCACAGTCAGGGGCATGAAGCACTGCGCCGCGGTGCGCTCGATCACCTCCAGCATCGAAGTGCGCCCGTGGGCGGTGGCGGTGATGTCAAAGAAAACCATTTCGTCGGCGCCCTGCTGGTTGTAGCGCAGGGCCAGTTCCACTGGATCCCCCACGCTCTTAAGCCCCCCTTCCTCCGCACGGCCAAACTGCACGCCGCGGGTGACTTTTCCGTCGTGGACATCGAGGCAGGGAATGACGCGCTTAGTGAGCATGTGAGAGGACGAAAATGGCCCCAAATGGGCTTTAATTGGGAGAATAATCGGGAAACTTGCCGCAGAAAGCAAATCGGGTTGCCCCAGGCAAGGCCACCCTCTAAACCAGAGCCGATCTTGGGTACTGAAACTCTTATGGGCAACCCACTCTCCGCATCCCCTGAAGTTCCCTTGAAAACGCAGGCTTCCCGCAAGGGTGTGAAGTTCAAGGTATCCCAGCAACCGCTTCTCGAAGCCGAGCATCCACAGGCGCTCCCTTCCAGCGAACACCGCTTCGACACACCCGGGGCCCGCTCTGGCACCGCCACCGAGTCTGGCAACGGCAGCAACGCACATCCCAGCCGGGCTGCGCATCAAGAAGCTCTAATCGAAGAAAACTTCGGCTCCCTGCCCACCACCTACCACCGCGATTCTTTGTTCCTGACTGCCCGCGACCCGCGCTGGCTTTTTTCCTACTGGGACATCGACGGGGACCGGGTGGCCGCATCGGAAATGCGGGACGGACGGCGTGCCTATTTTCTCAGGGTGCTCCGGCGCTCCGGTGAAGTCGAAACCCTTGTCGAGGTCAACCCCGGCGCCCGCAACTGGTACATCCCCGTGCGCGAGGGCGGTACGACCTACGTGGCAGAACTCGGCTACTTCAACCGCGGAAGCCTCTGGCAATGCGTGGTGCGTTCGGGCGAGGCCAACACTCCCGCGGATATTGTGGCGCCCGAGGGCCACGAGGCCTTCGCCACGGTGCCCCAATCGTTGACTTTCGAACGGCTCCAGGAATTGGTGCAAGAACACATGCAGGAGGGCGAAACGTTGCTCCAAGCCATCGCCCGGATCACGGGTGAGGGACGGATCCAGCTGCACCGCGGCTCAGCCCCCTCCTGGACGGACGAACAGAAGCGGCTTCTGGCCATGCTCCTAGGAGAATCCCTCATCAATGTTGTCGGCCTTGGTTCGGAGGAAATCGACAGGCTCCTGCGCAAGGCCCTCCAGGAGAAACTCCACAGCGAGTCCGCCAGCGGTCTTTCCGCGGGCTTGGGTGCGCTTCTGGCACCGACGACCTCGAGTCTTTTCAGTCCGCTGGGGGCCAGCTGGAGCGCACAGCCCTTCGGTGTGCCTCGCGAACGCGGCTTCTTCATGCACCTCAACGCCGAGGTGATTTTCTACGGGGGTACCCAACCCGATGCAAAGTTGACCGTCAACGGCGAGCCTGTTGCGCTGCAGGCTGACGGCTCGTTCCGCTTCCACTTCACACTTCCCGACGGGGACTTTGAAATCCCGGTGGTCGCGCTTTCAGCCGACGGCTTGGAAGAGCGCTCCGCCACGCTAAGCTTCCGCCGGCAAACCCGTCGGATTGGAAGCGTGGGAGCAACCGCGCAACCTAAGCACCTCGAACCATTGCTGGGCAGACGGCTCGCATAGCAGCTAGCACACTTCCACCGGTCGACGGAGGCGCAACCCACTGCCCCCGACGGCCGAGTTTTCTGGCGGCGGCGCTGGCCACTGAACGCAGGCTTTTCCAGTCTTTTACGATTAAGCTTTCCCAGCCTACTCGGTTTTCGTCGTCCAGCCTAACGCGGCCTCCAGGCCACTCCGTTGCCGCCCCCTTATTCACTCGCGGTCGTTTGCGGGTAACCCAGCCGACGCGACAGCGCGATCGCCTGACTTTTCACTGCCGCGGCAAACTGGGGCAGTGTTTTTGGCGTCACACGGTCCGAGGGGCCGCTGATCCAAACCGCAGCCACCACCCGGCCACGTTGATCGAATACCGGGGCGGCCGTGCACGCGTAGGTCTCACTCTCCTCTCTGCGATCGAAGCTCACGCCCTCCTTGCGCACCGTCTCCAGTTCGGCTCGGTAAGCTTCCGCGCTGACAAGGGTGTTTTTGGTGTGGCGGACAAAACGCATCCCTAAAATCAGGGCTTCGCGCTCCCGCTCGTTTAGAAAAGCCAGAATCGCCTTCGCCGGCGCCGAGGTTTGCAGGGAGAAGGCGCATCCAATTTCCACCACGACCTTGACTGGGTGCGACGAAGGGATTTGATCCAACACCAACCCGTGCGCTCCGGCCAGAATCCCAATCAAGGCGGTTTCACCGGTCGCATCGCGCAAGGCTTCGAGCGTCGGCCAAGCCGCCTTGAGCATGCCTTCCACTCCCAGAGCCGTGTGGCTCAGCGCCAGCAAACTCCGACTGAGGCGGTAGATTTTTGTAGCCTCATCCCGCTCCGCGTAGCCGCGCAGCGCTAGGGTCGTCGCAATCCGGAAAACCGAGTTTTTCGGCGTCTGCAGCGCCTCGGTCATTGCCGAGAGGGTGAGTCCTTCGGGGTGTCTGGCGAGCAGTTCCAGCAGATCAATAGTCCGGTCAAGGATCGGCACCCGGTAGCGGTTCAGGTTTGGGGTCGGGGGTGTGGGAGACTTTTTGGGACGCAAAATCACCGGAGTCCCATTTCAAAAGCCACCCCGGATTTCAATCTAATAACCCGCCCAACAAGGGACTCTCATATCAACCGCCGTATCGCATATGAAACGCTTTGCTCTCCGACCCCAGCATGCCACCCTGCCTTCGGGACACTCCCTCAAGGCAGGCAGGCTGGTCGCACTCTGATTTGGAACGGGTTGGCAGTTACACCCTTCTCCTCGACCTGATGCCCCCTTGGTAAACGCCACCTTGAAGGAGGCTGGTCCGGTCGCGGCCCAAACAATGTCCAACCCTCAAAAAGCCCACAATGCCCGACCTCCCTCTTTCCCCACTGTTGCCAAAAGCCCACAAGCAAAACTCCGCGCCCGCCCTAAGGACGGGCTGCGGCGAGTGGGGGTTTCGCAATCTGCCGATGCTCGAGCACTTTGAGATCGCAGCCGAGTTCGGCTTTCAGGAACTGGAGTTTGGCATCGGCGGCGACCAGATTGGGCGCCTCACCGAACACCCAACCCCCTCAGAAATCGCGGCTTTCCGCGCGCTGAGCGCCGACTGGGGAATCTCCACCCCGGGGTGTTGCATTGAAAACGACTTCACCCTCGCGGATGCCAACCTGCATGCGGCCCAAGTTCAAAAGGCGATCGCCCAGTCCCGGGCGGCGGCACTCTGCGGCGCAAAACAGGTGCGCTTCTTTGCCGGGTTTACGCCGGTGTCCGAGATGAGCGAGCCCCTCTGGAGCCAGTTGCTTTCCGCCCTGCTTGAGTGCGATGCGGAACTCGAAAAGCTGGGGCTCACCATGGCGGTCGAAACGCACGGGGCGATCCGTTTCCAAAAAGACGGTTCTGCCATCCATCTGCACACCGCCACCACGGACCGGATTGCGCTCTCCAGACTTATCTCGGAACTGCCGGAACGCATAGGCTTCAACTACGATCCCGGCAATGTCCGTGCCGCAGATCCGGCAGACACCCGATACGCGGTCGACCTGCTCGCGGGAAGAATCACTTATTGCCACTTAAAGGACTGGCTCCGTTCGGGAGAGGGCTGGGTCCCGTGCGCCGTGGGCGACGTAGGCGACGGGATTGATTTCAAGGCGCTGCTTCCAAAGACCGGCTATCACGGCACCTTTTTGATCGAGTACGAGCCGCTCGCCGACACCCGGGAGGGGATCGCCCGCAGCCTTGCCCACCTCCAATCCATCGGTTTTGGCCTGACTTTCTGACTGTGCCGTCTTCCTCCGGGAGCGAGAGCGCCCCTCTTGCTAAGCGAAACTTTGGCAGGCTTAGGTGACGAGCCGCAGATTTCTCAGCACGAGCAGCAGAGTAGAAACCATAAAAACATCTGCAGAAATCTGAGCAATCTGTGGAGGACTCCCCCGCTCCCTCCGGAGCGAGTGAAAAGGCACTTACCGAAAACAGCGAGGAACCGGTAATTTAGAGTTTTCGGAAACGCGCGGCGAAGGAGCCGTCGACCGCATCGCGGAAGGGCAGGCTGGTCCACACCTCCTCGAGTGCCAGTTCCGGCAACTCCCTCGCGATCTGTTCGACAACGGCGGTGTTCTCCTCGTGTTCCAGCGAACACGTGCTGTAAACCAGCACTCCCCCGGCCTTGAGCAGCGGCACGGCGCGCCGTACCAGGGCGAACTGCTGCACCGGCATCCGCAAAAAGTCCTCCTCGGTCAGGCGCCAACGCACATCCACCCGCCGCCGGATCACGCCCGTGTTGGAGCAGGGCACGTCCAGGAGAATCCGGTCAAAGGGCGCCTCCAGCAAGGGGCTCCCCGCCTCGGGAGCGAGCAGAAAGTCGAGCAGGTGTACCCGCACCGAAATTGTACCCAGCCGCGCCACGTTTTCCTTGAGGCGCCGGATACGCGAATCATACAGGTCGCAGGCCATCACGCGCCCGCGCCCGCCCATCTTCTGTGCCATGTAGGTGGACTTGCCCCCGGGCGCGGCGCAGGCGTCGAGCACGCGTTCGCCCGGCTGCGGGTCCAGCAGGTCCGGGGCGAGCAGGGTGCTCGGGTCCTGCACGTAACCCCATCCGGACTCAAGCCATTCCGATGGAATCCGGCGCAGTTTCAACACGCTCCGGGAGGAGTCCTGAACAAACGCATCGGGCTGCAATTCGAGCAGCGTCTCCAAACTCGTTTTGAGCGTATTTACCCGGAAGAAGTTTTCCGAAGGCGTGTTGTTGAGCCGACAAAGCGCCTCGGCCGATTCCGCGCCGAACTGGGCCGTCCAGCGGTCCACGAGAAAATCCGGATGGGACTCGCGCACGGCGAGCGGCTGGCTGGCGAGCCGTTGGGAAAGGTCCTCCTGCTCGCGAAGCGCGCGGCGCAGCACGGCGTTGACCAGCCCCCGGGTCGGGCCCGCCATGGACACGGTTTCGTTGACGGCCGCGTGCGCGGGGACGCGCAGATGAAAAATCTGGTACAGCCCGGCGCGCAGAAGATTCCGCGTGCGCTCATCCAGAGCGCCCTCCCGCAGCTGTCCGATGAGAAAATCTAGCTGCCGTAGGTGGCGCAGGACCCCATAGAAGAGTTCCGTCAACAGTCCACGATCGGAGGGCTGTAGCGGGTGGCGCTCCAGCAGTCCGTGTAGGATTTCATCCGAAAAGGTGGTGCCCTTCTCCCATTCCATCAACGCCCGCTGACACAGAGTCCTCGCCCCTTTTTGCATAAAGATAACGGGGCTACATCAAGTTGGCCGCGACCTCGGCCATCCGGCTGCGCTCGCCCTTGAACAGGTTGACGTGCGCCATGAAGTCCTGCCCCTGAAGTCGGTTGCGCGTGTACACCAGTCCGTTGGTGTGCGCGTCCACGTAGGGATTGTCGATCTGCCCCAGGTCGCCGATGAGGATCATCTTGCTCCCCTTCCCCATGCGCGTGACCAGCGTCTTGGCCTCGTGCGGCGTCAGCTGCTGCGCCTCGTCGACGATGAAAATCGAGCGCGGAATCGAGCGCCCACGAATATGGGTGATGGCCTCCACCTCCAGCACGCCGGACTGGAGCAGCGGTTCGTAGGGCTTTTGCTTGCTGGCGTTGGAACCGCCGCCGGCCGAGTGCGGCTTGCCCACCACCGGCGCCGACTTGCGGGTACTCGCCTTTTTGCCCTCGAATTGCTCGGGCTTTCGAGGCCGGGCGAGAAGGTATTCCAGCGCGTCGTAAGAGGGCTGCAGCCAGGGCTGCATCTTTTCCTCGATACGCCCGGGCAGGAAGCCGATGTCCTTCCCAGTGGGCATGATGACGCGGGTGATGAGCATCTTTTCGTATTCGCCCTGCTGCACCTGGTCGAGCGCGGCCCCGACGGAAAGCAGCGTCTTGCCCGTACCCGCCTTGCCATAGACGGTCACGAGGCTGATGTCGGGATCGTAGAGGGCGTCGAGCAGGAAACGTTGCCCCAGGTTGAGCGCCTGGAGGCTGCGTCCACCGCGGATGTTGACGTGGTCGCGATGGAGCGCCTGAAACTGGCCGGATCGCTGGTAGCGTGCGGGCACCCCGCCTCTGGATGTCTCCGAGGCGCTGAGGATCAGATACTGATTGTGGATGAACTTGCGGCCGCCAGTGTCGATCCGGGCGTGGCCTTCACTCGAAAAGGCCTGCAACTGCGACTGCGGAACCTGCAGCGTTTCGTAATCTTCCGCCGCGCTGGCGTGTTGGGTACGGCGGATGTCCTGGTCGTCCTCGACCCGGTCAGTACGATAGTCCTGTGCCTCCAAACCGATGGCGCGCGCCTTGAGCTGGAGGTTCAGGTCCTTGGTAACAAGGATTGTGGCGGCGGCATGCTGGTCGGCCAAGTGGGCGGCGGTTGCCAGGATCCGGTTGTCCATCCGGGTCAGGTCCGGGAAGAGGGACTGTGCGGCGGTGGCCCGAAGACTGGCGCCAGGCTTTGCCGCGGCGCTGCCGTAGTGGAGGGCAGCGTCAACGCAGACACGGAGGCGGCCCCCGTTTTCGAGCGGCACGCCGTCGCGCATCTGCGTGGCGCTGGGGAAGCGCTCGTTGAGTTTGCGGTGCACCTCGCGGGCGTTCGCGCCGCGGGTGGTGTTCTCGGACTTGAACTTGTCCAACTCCTCGAGCACCTCGACCGGGATCCAGACCACATGCTCCTGAAAACAGAACATGGACTGCGGATCGTGCAGCAGGACGTTGGTATCTAGGACAAAATGCTTCTGGGACGGCGGGGTGGCTTCCATGGAATGCGTGTGGGGCACACCCTCTACGGGGCGGCCCGTTTGGGCAACAGCTTTCCCGCCGCCCAAAAAGAGAGTTCGGAACCCGCTCGGACGGGTTGCCTATCGCAGGCGAGGACGCTTAGGATGGCTCCTCGCTATGGAAAAAATGATCATCGTAGGCACTGGCTGTGCCGGACTGACGGCCGCCATTTACGCCGCCCGCGCCAATTTCGCCCCCTTGGTTTTGGAAGGCCACGAGCCCGGCGGCCAGCTCTCGACGACCACGCTGGTGGAGAACTTCCCCGGCTTCCCAGAAGGGATCGACGGTCCCGACCTGATTATGGGCATGAAAAAGCAGGCCGAACGCTTCGGCGCCCGTTTTGAATACGCCAGCGTCTCAGAGTTTGAGCCCGCCGATGGGCACATCCGCCTGAAGCTCGATGACAAGTGGGTCGAAACTGAGACTTTGATCATCGCTTCCGGGGCTTCCGCCAAGTGGCTGGGCTTGCCCAACGAAAAGGCAAGCGTGGGCCACGGGCTGACCTCCTGCGCCACCTGCGACGGCGCCTTTTACCGGAACGTGCCGGTGTGCGTGGTCGGCGGCGGGGATTCCGCCTGCGAAGAGGCCACCTTCCTGACCCGTTTTGCCTCCAAGGTCTACCTCATCCACAGGCGCGACTCGCTGCGCGCCTCCAAGATCATGGCCGACCGCGCCATGAACCATCCCAAGGTCGAGGTCCTCTGGAACTCGATCCCCACCGAGTACCTCACGGACGCCGAAGGCGAGATGCGCGGCCTCAAGCTCCAAGACTCCGTGACGGGCGCCGAACGGGAGCTGGAAGTGAAGTGCGTGTTTGTCGCCATCGGGCACACGCCCAACACCGGCCCCTTCAAGGGCAAGCTCGACATGGACGCCGACGGCTACCTCCTGCAGCACTCGGGCACCCACACCAATGTGCCCGGTGTTTTCGCCGCGGGCGACGTCGCCGACCGGACCTACCGCCAGGCGATCACCGCCGCTGGGCAAGGCTGCGCCGCCGCGCTCGACGCGGAACGCCACCTTTCCCACCGCGTCTAACCCCCGGGCGGCACAGGCCGCCACTTCCCAGCCTCCCAGCCCCACCCCATGTGGATCGTCCAGCTGGCGCTCCGGCGCCCGTACACTTTCGTGGTCGCCGCGCTGGCCCTGTTGCTGCTCACGCCTTTCATCCTGCTGCGCACGCCGACGGACATCTTTCCGTCGATCAACATCCCCGTGGTGTCGGTCATCTGGCAGTACGCGGGCCTGAGCGCGCAGGAGATTGAGCAGCGGATCCTCTACGTCCACGAACGGTCGCTGTCCGCCACGGTCAACGACATCGAGCACGTCGAGTCGAACTCCTACACTGGAGTGGGCATCATCAAGGTCTTTCTGCGCGACGGCGCCTCCGTGGACGGGGCCGTCGCTCAGATCACCGCCGTCGCCCAGACGGTCACCCGGCTGATGCCGCCCGGCCAGACCCCGCCGCTGGTGATCCGCTACAGCGCCTCCACCGTGCCGGTGCTCCAATACTCGCTCACCAGCAACAAGCTCTCCGAAGGCGAGATCTATGACACAACCCTCAACCAGATCCGCACCCTGCTGGTGACGGTGCAGGGCGCCCAGATTCCCTGGCCCTACGGCGGGAAGACCCGCGTGGTCTCGGTGGACTTGGACCTGACCGCCCTCAAGGCCCGGGGTATGACGCCGCAGGATGTCGTCAACGCCGTGGGCGCCCAAAACCTGGTCCTGCCTGGGGGCACCGCCAAAGTGGGCGGCTTGGAGTACGACGTGGAGGTCAACACCAGCGCGACTGCGCTTGAGGAACTCAACGAGCTTCCCGTCCGCACGGTGGGCAACACGGTGATCCGGCTCAAGGAAGTGGGGCAGGCCCGGGACGGCTCCCAGCCGCAGCAGAACATCGTGCGTCACAACGGCACCCGCGGCGTCCTGCTGACCATCCTCAAAAGCGGGATGTCCTCCACCTTGAGCGTGGTGGAAGACATCAAAAAAATGGTGCCCAAGGCCATGAGCACCGTTTCGGCAGACATCATTGTGAAGGAGTTTTCGGACCAGTCCCGTTTTGTGAGGGCGGCGATCAACGGGGTGCTGCACGAGGGTGTGGTGGCTGCGGGGCTGACGGCATTGATGATCCTGCTTTTCATCGGTTCCTGGCGGAGCACCATCATCATCGCCGTTTCCATCCCGCTGGCGGTGCTCTGTTCCATTGCGGTGCTCAGCGCCCTCGGGGAGACGATCAATCTCATGACCCTCGGCGGCATGGCCCTGGCCGTGGGGATCCTTGTCGACGACGCCACCGTCGAGATTGAAAACGTCCACCGCCAGATGGCCTCGGGCAAACCGCTGGTCAGGGCGATCCTCGACGGGGCGGAGGAGATCGCCCTGCCCGCGCTGGTGTCGACCCTCTGCATCTGCATCGTTTTCGTGCCGATGTTTTTCCTGAGCGGCGTGGCCCGCTACCTGTTCGTGCCCCTCGCGGAGGCCGTCGTTTTTGCGATGCTCGCCAGCTACGTGCTTTCCCGCACCCTGATTCCCACGATGGTGCAGTGGTTCTACAAAAACAGCTCTTATGCGGGCCACGGCACCGACGCGCTACCCAAGGGGCTGATGCTCCCCTTCGCGCTGTTTCAGCGCAGTTTTGAGGCCGGCTTCGAACAGTTCCGCTCCGCCTACCGGCACGTTCTGGCCGCCTGCCTGCAAAGGCGCGTCGTCTTTTGCAGCCTCTTTCTCCTGCTGTGCGCGGCCTCCATGGCCCTCCTCCCCCTCCTTGGCCGCGATTTCTTTCCAACGGTCGACAGCGGCCAGATCAAACTCCACCTGCGCGCCCGCTCCGGCACCCGCATCGAGGAGACTGCGCTCCTTGTCGAAAAGGTTGAGCAGTCCATTCGCAAACTCATCCCGGAACGGGATCTGGACGGCATTCTCGACAACATCGGCATTCCCAACTCCGGCATCAGCCTGAGCTACTCCAACAACGGCCTCTTGGGCACCGGCGACGCGGACATCCTCATCTCGCTCAAATCCGGACACGCCCCTTCCGCGGACTACGAAAAAAGCATCCGCCTCCAAATGGCCCGCGAGTTTCCGGGCACGCTTTTCTACTTTTTGCCCGCGGATATCGTCAGCCAGACCCTGAACTTCGGCCTGCCAGCTCCCTTTGACATCCAGGTGCGCGGCCGCGACCAGACAGCCAACCGCGCCATCGCGGCCCGCATCGCCGACCGGATCCGCTCCATTCCCGGCATGGTCGATGTGCGCGTCCAACAGCCGGCGGACAACCCCAAGCTTAAGCTGGAGGTCGACCGGGAACGCGCCGCCCTCATGGGCCTCAGCGAGCGGGACGTTGCCAATCCGGTCCTGCTGAGCCTCAGCGGCAGCGGCCAGGTCCAGCCCGTCTTCTGGCTCAACCCCAAGATCGGGGTTCAATACCTCGTGAATTTCCGCGCCCCGGAGAGCTCCATTGATTCGTTGTCCGCTCTGCTGGGCATCCCCGTCACCACGGGCGCCGACGGCGAGGGGAACGGACAGGTCCTGGGCAACTTGGTGAGCATCCAGCGCTCCCAGGGCGCGCCCCTGGTGACCCATTACAACATCATGCCGGTCATCAATGTGTTCGGCGGGGTTTTCGGGCGGGATCTGGGCGGCGTGCTCGCAGACCTCCAGCCGGTGCTCGACGCGTTTCGCAAGGATCTGCCACGCGGCTCCTTCATCGAACTGCGGGGGCAGGCAGAAACCATGCGCACCAGCTTTCTGGCGCTGGGGCTTGGTTTGGTGGCGGCGGTGCTTCTCATTTACCTGCTGCTGGTGGTCAACTTTCAAAGCTGGCTGGATCCCTTCATCATCATCATGGCCCTGCCCGGAGCCGCCGCCGGAGTCGCCTGGGGGCTGCACCTCACCCAAACCGCGTTAAGCGTCCCCGCCCTGATGGGGGCGATCATGAGCCTGGGGGTGGCCACCGCCAACTCCGTGCTCGTCATCAGCTTTGCCCGGGAACAGCTCGCCACCGGGATCACCCCGGCCTTTGCCGCCTTGGAGGCGGGCTCCACCCGGTTGCGTGCCGTCGTCATGACCGCCCTGGCCATGATGATCGGCATGGTCCCCATGGCGCTGGGCCTCGGCGAGGGCGGCGAGCAAAACGCACCCCTCGCACGCGCCGTCATCGGCGGGCTTTTGCTTGCCACGCTCGCCACGCTGTTCTTTGTTCCCTCCGTCTTCGCGCTGCTGCACCGTGTGCGCCCCGTGCGTGCCCAGGCGCACTGATCCCGCGCCTCTCAGACCCCGCCGCCCCACCCTTTCTAAATTTCTCCACGCCATGAACGCCACCACCGCCCCGAAAGTCGGAATGATCAGCCTCGGCTGCGCCAAAAACCTTGTAGACGCCGAAATCATGCTGGGCGGCATCGTCAAGGAGGGCATGCAAATCACCTCCGATGCCGACGAGGCCGATGTGCTCATCGTCAACACCTGCGCCTTCATCGACTCGGCAAAGGAGGAAAGCATCGAGGCCATCCTCGAATCCCACGAAAACCGCGGCCTCAAAAAGCGCGCCGGGCAGCGCCTCATCGTCACCGGCTGCATGGCCCAGCGCTTCTCCAAGGAACTCACGGGAGAACTGAGCGAGGTGGACGCCTTCCTCGGCCTCGACCAAGTGGCTGACGCCGGCAAGCTGGTGCGCCAGGTCCTAGACCGTCCGCTCAGCCCGCTCCGGGCCGGGGCCGCCGCCACCGCGACGGTGCTCACGGACGAAAAGTGGGAGCCGCTCAACCTCGTGTCGCGCAAGCCCGTCTACATCCCGGACTGGGACACGCCCCGCGTCCGGCTCACGCCCGCGCACACGGCCTTCACCAAGATTGCCGAAGGGTGCAACCACCCCTGGTCTTTCTGCGTCATCCCCCAAATGCGGGGCCGCCACCGGTCGCGCTCGGTCGAGTCGGTGGTCAAAGAGGTGCGCCAGTTGGTGGCCGAGGGGGTCAAGGAGATCAACCTCATCTCACAGGACACCACCTACTACGGGATGGACCAGTGGGAAGAAAAGGCGGGGCCGCGCCAGCCGGTGGACTCCACCCGGGGCACCTCGCTGTGCACGCTGCTACGGGAGCTCAACGCTCTCGAGGGCGACTTCTGGGTGCGCCTGCTTTACACGCATCCGGCCCACTGGAGCGACGAGCTCATCACAACGATCGCGGAGTGCGACAAGGTCTGCCGTTACATCGACATGCCGCTCCAGCACATCCACCCGCGCATGCTGCAGCTCATGCAGCGCGAGACCAGTTCCGAGCACATCGAAAACCTGATTGTGCGGATTCGTGCAGGGATCCCCGGCATCGCGATTCGCACGACCTTCATCGTGGGCTTTCCCGGCGAGACCGAGGAAGAGTTCGAATACCTGTTGGACTTCATCAAGCGCACCCGGTTCGAGCGGCTCGGCGTCTTCAAGTACTCTCAGGAGGAAGGCTCCAAGGCGGCCAAGATGGAGGGCCAGCTTTCAGCGGAGGTGAAAGAGGCGCGCCTGCACAAGGCGATGAAGCTCCAGAAGCGGATCGCCACGGAACTGTCCATCGCCCAGATCGGGAAGACGCTCCGCGCCTTGGTGGACCAGTCCAAGGTCGCCCGCAGCCACGGCGACGCCCCGGACATCGACGGGCGTATCCTGCTTTCGCAAAGCGCTCCTGTCGGGGAGTTCATCAACGTGCGCATCACGGGGGCGCAGACCTACGACCTCGTCGGCCAGCCCGTGGGCGCGCCCGCGCGCTGAGGGGTTCCGCAGCTTGTCCACCGGACTCTCTCCAACGCCCGAGTACGCATTTTCCGGAGACGGCCTGCGTCTTGAGAGAGAGTTGTACTTGGAGACAGATTGCACGCCCAACTCCACGGACTCTGTCCCGTGCCGACTCAGGCGGCCCGCTCCCAAGTGGATGACTGCAAAATTCGCGGGTGTCACAAAGGTTCGCAGATATTTTCTAGAGCTTCATCTCGTCTACTAATTCTGCAAACTCCAAAGAGTTTTCTCTGAGTAAATGTTTATGCGCTTCACTTCGGAGAACCAGCGGAGTGGCCGTCCGGTCTGCAGGTCGACCGCCGTTCCATCCCCTTGCAGTTTCCCGAGGTATCTTCCGCCGTTTCCCTCACCCTCTCACCCACTGAAAGCAACAGAGTCCCCCGACGAGCACTCCCTTCGTCGGGACGGGGCGCACCGCCTCTGTGGCTTTCCGCCTGCTCTCGCAGAAAAAGCCCACCAAGGCCCCATGAGCCCCCAGAAACCCGTCTCTCTTACTCCGTCCCTTCCGATTTGTTCATCGTCCCATGCGTCGGGCCAACGGGCACGGAAAGGATGCGGGCTAACTGTGGCTTTCTCAGGCACGGGACGCCTCCTCCTCCCGCAAGGGCTGCTTTTTTGCAGGCTTTTGGCCGTTTTTCTTGCCGGAGTGCAGCTCTTTTTCCCGTCCTCTTCCTCTCATGGCGCGGTCCAAGAGCAACCCAAAGCCGTCCTCCACGAGCGCCATCGCGCCCTGCTCAAAGAGCACTGCCAGAACTGTCATGGGAGCGAAAAACAGAAGGGTAAATTCCGGGTGGACGACCTTTCCTTTACCCTCTCGGACCTTTCCACGGCGGATCGCTGGCAGAAGATCCTCAACGTCCTCAACGCGGGTGAGATGCCACCCGAGGAGAAAGAGCCGATCCCTCGCGCGCTCAAGACGGAGTTTCTCGACGAACTCTCCAACACCATGGTCGCCGCCCGACACACCCTGAGCGATCAGCGGGGCGTGATCACCATGCGCCGGCTCAACCGCCGGGAATACCGCAACACCCTGCGCACCCTGCTTGGCGCCGACATTAACGTGTCGGAACTGCCCGCAGACACCGGCGCGCCAGGCCCCGAGGTGGTGTTTGACACGGTGGGCAGCAACCTCTTCATGTCTAGCAACCAGCTCGAGCAATATCTGTCTCTGGGAAAGGATGCGCTCGAGGATGCGTTGGAACGGCACGCCGCCCGCGGGTCTGAAAAAAAAGTCCGCCTAGAAGCCGAGGAATCTCTGGTGGGCATTAAAAAAGCCATCGAGACGGATCTGGACGGCTACGAGCGGTTCCACCGTTGGGCTAAAACAGTGGCGGAGGCGGCCGCCCAACCCGTCAACCAAGGCATCGTGGCGGAACTGGCCAAGAAAAAACCAGGCGAGAGTTTCCTTCGCCAAAACTGGGAAAAGATCCAAGGCGCGCCTTCCCCGGAAGAGTTCGGTTTTAAGCGAAAATGGGAGCTGGTCGACAGCGGCGGCGTGGTCGCCAGGGAGGCGGAGGTGTACGACACAATCAGCCGCTTTCACCCCTATTACCGGGCCTATCTGGAGCTGCCGAAACTCGACACCGGCTCCTATTTCACGGCCCCGGTTTTCCGTGGCGCGCCCAACACCGTCATCTTCTCCCTTAAGAGCCGCTACTACATCACCATTCCAGGAAACTGGCCCGCCGGCGACTACGTGGTCCGGTTCCGGATCGGGACGACAGAACACGCCACCCCTGAAGACCGGTTTCTGGAGTTCGGTTACGGCCGCGCTTTCCAGGATGAACGCTGGGTAGCCACCAGCACCCATCACGTGGAGGGGACTATGGAGGCCCCTCAAACCTTCGAGGTGCCCGTAAGTATCCGCAAACTCTCCGACCCCGACGACCGCACCTTTTTTATCCGACAGAAGGGCAGCTACTACCGGTTTGACGTCGCTACAGCCCGGGAACGCAGCCTCGAGAAATTCAACGCCGCTTTTGACAAAAACGGGGTGGGCCCGGAACCCACCCTCTGGCTGGACTGGATGGAGGTGGAGCGGAAGCCAACTACCGCTCACGAGGTGCCGCCCGGACTCAAGGCCTTGGAGGGTATCCCCCTAGACGACAAATCTCCTCCAGTCCCGGAGGAAGCCCTGAGGACGGCGTTCGAAGGCTTTGCCAAAGAAGCTTTCCGCGGCACGCCTATTCGTCCGGCGTATGTGGAGCGCCTGCTTGGGATGTATCGCGGCTACCGCACCGAGGGAAAGCCGCACGTTGCCGCCCTCAAGGAGACCCTCGCCATTGTCCTCTCCTCACCCCCGTTTCTCTATCTTGCCGAGCCGGTTCAGGACGGCATCCGGCGCACGCTGACGCAACAGGAACTCGCCGTCCGCCTCTCCTATTTCCTCTGGGGCACGGCTCCGGACGCCTCTCTGCGCGCCCTGGCGGACCGGGGTGAACTCCACAAACCGGAGGTGCTCCGGGCGGAAACCAACCGGCTTCTGGGCGACCCGCATTCCTCGGGGTTCCTCCGCCCCTTCTTCCAACAGTGGCTGGTGCTCGACCGTTTGGATTTCTTTAAATTCAGCCGCAAACTTTTCCCCCATTTCGACGACGGCACCGAAGTGGCCGCGCGGAAGGAGCTCACCGAGACGCTTGCGCATCTGTTCCGGACCAACGCCAGTTTGCGCGACCTGCTCAAGGCGGATTACGTGCTCGTGAACAACGTGCTCGCCAACTACTACGGCATTTCCGGCGCCGAGGGGGACGCCTTCCAAAAGGTGCAGCTTCCCAAGGACTCCCCCCGTGGCGGGCTCCTTGGCATGGCAGCCATCCTGGCCATGGGGGGCAACGGCGAACACACCAGCCCGGTAGAGCGCGGCGCCTGGGTACTGCGCAAAGTGCTCTACGATCCGCCGCCCCCAGCCCCCCCCAATGTCCCGCAGCTCAACCGGCTGGCAGAAAAAGTTCTCACCCCGCGCGAGCGCGTCCAAGCCCACCAAGAGGAACCTCAGTGCGCGAGTTGCCACCGAAAAATTGATCCGGTTGGGTTCGGTTTGGAGAACTTCGATGCCGTCGGTCAATGGCGCACCGAAGACCACTATCAGGCGCTCAATGCGCAGGGAAAACCCATCCCCAAAGCGTTCAAGACCTGGAGCATTGACCCCTCGGGGGCTTTCCACAAGGGGCCGGCATTCAGGGATTTCTTTGAATTGCGGGACATTCTCGCCGGCCGCAGCGAATCCTTCGCCCGGGGATTTAGCAGTGCACTGGCGCAGTACGCCCTTGGCCGGCCCTGTGGCTTCACCGACGAGCCCCTGCTCAACTCGATGATGCAGGAGGCCCGGAACAAAGATTTCGCCGTGCGCGAGTTTATCCACGCACTGGTGGCCAGCAAAGAGTTTCACAGCAAGTAACCCCTCTACCGCGAATCCGCACTCCCACCATGAAAAACAACCTCCAGCTCAACCGCCGGCATTTCCTGCGCTCCAGCGCCGCCCTCATTGCGTTGCCCGCGCTCGAATCCCTGGGCTTCCGGCGGTTCGCAGCCGCCGCGCAAAAGTCGGAAGCTCCCAAGCGCTTTATCTTTCTCAACTTCGGCTGGGGGGTCACCCAGGAAACCTGGTTTCCCGATCTCCAACAGCCTGGGGTGAATTACACGCTGCCTCCGGCTCTCGTCCCGCTGGAACGCCACAAAGCAGACTTCACCGTCATTCAAGGGCTCGCCAACAAATACTCCATGGACGGCCATTCCGGGAGCACGTTCTGGCTCACCGGCGCCAACCGTTACGCCGAGGCCGGCCAGAACTTTCACAACAGCATCTCTGCCGACCAGGTGGCGGCTGAGCAGTTGGGCGTAGGGACCCGGTTCGCCTCCATCCAGCTTAATGGAGGACAGGGGATTGAAGCCGACGGCCACGGGCCGGGGCTTTCGCTTGCCTGGGACGCCCGCGGAAAACCACTGGGCGGCCAAAACTCGCCGATAGAGGCCTTTCATCGCCTCTTTTCCAACGACGCGACCTCGCCTGAAAAGCAAAAGGCCTTGCTTGCCCAAAACCGGAGCCTACTCGACACGGTGATGGAAAGTTCCGCAGACCTGCAGCGCGGGCTTTGCAAGACGGACAAAGCGAAGCTCGACGAGTATTTCCAGGGGGTGCGCGAGATTGAAAGACGACTCAACAAAGAGGAACAATGGATCGGCGTCCCCATGGCAAAATCGACCCTCTCCGAGCCCAAGCCGGGGGTCGCGGGCAAGGACGAGATCCAGCTCATGTACGACATCATGCTCTCGGCTCTCCAAACGGACAGTACCCGGGTTTTCTCCTACCGCATGCCCACGGCGTCCTTGCTCAAGAGTCTGGATATTCCCGTGATTCCTCACGAGATGAGTCACTACGCGCCAGGTCCGAAGATGGAGGCTTCACAAAAGCGGGATGCCGCCCACTGCGGTCTGCTTGCGGGTCTGCTGGACCGGCTCAAAGCCGCCCGAGAAACCGACGGCAGCCGGCTTTTCGACCACGCCACGGTGGTGTTCGGCAGCAACCTGCGAGTGGCCCATACGCTGGAGAACTGTCCCACCCTGGTCGCAGGCGGTGGCGCGGGGATCAAACTCGGCCACAACCTGGTGATGCCCAAGGGCACTCCGTTGTGCAACGCGTGGCTCACCCTTCTCAAAGGTGCGGGAATTCAGCTCGAACGGCACGGCGACAGCACCGGAGTCCTCAAGGAGTTGCTCGCCTAACCCTTCCCTTCCCTGTTTCCGGAGCGACGGCGGGCGCGCGCCTGCATCTCCCCTTCTGTGCCCAGCGATCAACGGGGCTACCCGTTTGAAGACGGCAAATGCACCCGCCCCCAATGGAGCCTTTGTTGAGGCACGAAACGCGAGGCCAGCGGAAGGGTAGACTCACAAACCACCAGACGCCCAGCGGAAACAAGTCAAAAGCCCTCAAACCCAGTCATTAACAAATGCAACGCCCGAAAATAGCCCTTGCGCTGCGGCTTCGCGAACAGGCCACGGGTTCGGCAAGGTGATTCCACGCCCGATCCGGCACACGACAGGACACTGCCCTGGCGTGTGCGCCCTGGTGCCCCCCGACGCCCTCGATCTGATTCACAGGACGCCTCCCAGTGATCTTTCGCTCCATGTCCGCGCACGGTACCCGAGAGGGGCCCCGTTTTTCGGAGGCACGCTCCAGAAACAAACGTTACAGCAGACTCAGCACGGTTACGCCGTCGAGCTCCCCAGTGCCGCCGGTTTCCCCGAGCAAACTTAAAACCGGCTGAGTCACCAGGCGCTGAAAAACCCGCTGCAGTTCGCGCGCACCAAAGCGGCTGCAATCGGCCTGCGCAAGCACCTTGCTCACAAGCTCCTCCCGGACCTGCACAAAAACGCCGGAGTCCTCCGCAAGTCGGTCGTTGAGCCCGCGCAGCAGCTGGCTGTGAAAAATATCCAACAAGTGGCGTTCGACAAGTGGCTGAAAAAACACCACTTCGTCAAACCGGCTAAGGAGCTCCGCGGAAAAGAAGGAAAGCAATTCCTTGGGGATTTTTCCCTCCACCGAAGGTCCGCGGGCGGCTCCGCTGCCAAAGCCCACTTCCCTGCCGGAGTAGCCTCCGGCATTGGAGGTCGCAATCACCGTGAAGTTTGAGAGGGAATGGCTGCGGCCCTTTGCGTCCCGAAGCCGGCCCTCGTCGAAAGCGGCCAGGAACAACTGCTGGACCTCGTGGTGCGCCTTTTCAAATTCGTCCAGTAGCAGCACGCCGGCGTGCCAGGTGAGCAGGCCCCGCACCAGCGCCGGCTCGGAGTCGTGCCCCACATAACCGGGGTCCGCACCCAGCAAACGGTTGGTGGAGGATGGATTGTTGAATTCCCCCATGTCCACGCGGATCACCGCGTCCTTGTTGCCGCACACGGCTTCCGCAATGGAGAGGGCCATGGACGTCTTGCCCACACCCGTGGGCCCTAGGAACAGGAAAACACCGTCTGGCCGGGCCGGCCGGGGATCCAACCGGTGCTTGCACAGCCTAATCGTGTTGGCCACCGAGTGGGCCGCGGCCTCCTGCCCCACCACACGTTCTGCAAGAAAGCCTTCCAGCGACCCCATCCGCTTTTGAAATTCAGGCGAAGAATGCGTGTAGGGGATGCCCGCCAGATCCGCAACGGCCCGCTCTATGGCTGCGGCACCCAGAATGGTGTGCCCGCTGATAGAAGCGGCGCGAAGGCAACTCCTCGGCACAAAGCCGGATCAACGCCGGAAAAAGCTTGGCTGGAATTTGCACCTCGTGGTGCCGGGAGAGCTGCGAGACGGCGTTTTCCAGAATCAACTGGACCACCTGCGCGGTGGGCTCCTCCACCTGGATGGGCTGGAAGCGCCTTGCCAGGGCCTCCTCCGGAGCGATGTAACGCTGATACTCAACGTTGGTAGTCGCCCCGATGAGCTGCAGGTCGTTTCGGGAAAGCACCGGCTTCAGAAGTTGCGCCACAGACGAACCCGCACCCCCGCTCCGGTTGGTCGCCACGAGGGAATGGATCTCGTCAATAAACAGGATGATCTCCGGCCGGCTGCGCAAGGCTTCAAACAACCCCTCAAAACGGCTCTCCATTTCCCCCGGATAGGAGGCGCCCGCAAGCAGGGCGTTCGCCGAAATCTCCACCAGCCGCTTGCCCCGCAACGCCAGCGGCACCTGCCCGCTCTTGATCCTGCGCGCCAGTGCCTCGAGCAGAGCGGTCTTTCCCACCCCCGCCTCCCCCAAAAGCAGCGGGTTGGGCTTGAAAAACTTTAGCAGCACTGAGATCAAAGACTCCAATTCCCTTTCTCTTCCCACGAAAGGACTTGCAGGACCCTCACCCATCTCCCTGCCATAGGCGAGAATGGCCGCCGGCAGCGCCTCAACTGCCGCCTGGGAGGCCCCTTCCGCCACTACTCCCAGGGGTGCCTCCAGCGCTGCCATCTGGTATTTGATTACCAAATCATGCTCGGGAAACTTCAGACTCGCGGCATCCGGCTCCTCCCCTCCCCGGCGGGTCGCCGAGGCAAAAGGCTGAACCACCAGATCCCAGATCGACTTAAAGAGCAGGCAGCCAGACACCCGGTCCTCCCCGGCCCGCTCCTCCGCCCAGTCCAGGCACCTCCGCAAACTGCGGGATAGGGGCACCAGACTCGCCGCCTTAATGCCCTCCTTTTCGCCTGGAGTTTCGTGATCCACATCCGAGACATAGGGGACGTTCGCAAGAACCAATCCGTTGGCACTGAGAACAGCGGTCAACACGGGCGGAAGCTTCACCAGTATGGCCGTAAGAACATCGACCGGTTCGCAGGTCTTGGACCCCCGCTGCAGAGCGCGCAAGCGGGCAAGCTTTACTAGCGAAAGCGCCTCCGGACAGTAGCGGGCGTAGCGACCACGTTGCATCAAATTGACATTCTGTAGGGGATGAAGTCCGCCATCGGTCTTTATGCAATTCAACCCCATTTAGACAGCGAATGTCTAACTTTGATTTATTACAAACGGCCTCAGAAGGCCCTTCAAGCCTCATGCCCCTTCCCGAAGTGTCATGGCTCGCTTCCCTGAAGCTCGCACCCACTGAAAGGAGCGACGCACCTATCCGTCTCTCCGCCGACTCAGAGAACCAACTTGAGAAAGGTCACCTGGGTGGTCTGGGATTCCTGGCCGCCCTCGAAAACAACAAGTGTCCCCTCCTGCCAGAACAGTGGAATCGCGCGCTGCTGCTGCTTGTACCGGACGGCCACGGTGCGCCCTGAGGCGACATCATACAAATACAACCCAAACGTCGTGGGCAAGTTCTGTGCATCCAGCAGCTGGGCGCCGTAAGCAATCTGAGAGCCGTCGGGCGAAATACACGGGTGCTGCGCATGGAGCTCCGGGGGACTGACCCGCTGCTGCTTCCCATCCTTAAGGAGCCACACCACCGAGGGGCTCGCCTCCAACCTCCCGTTCTTAAAGTGGAGCGAGAGATCCGCGTCTTCCAATGCCCGCAACCCGGACTCATTGGAGGCCACCGTAACCACCCCCGACTCGGACATCCGGGCAGGCCCCAGTTGGAAACCTTCAAAGACCACCTTGCCGTTGAGCAAAAGGTGCTCTCGGTTTCCGCCCAGTTCGCGCTTTTCGCCAACCGCCATTGCAATCGTGCGATTGAGCAGGTCCCCCACGGCAGTCTCGTCGGTGACCTCCCGCAGGCGGGAGGCAGAAATGCTGCCCCTAGGTAGGGCGGGCGGCTTGACCGTTACTGGTGGCTTTGAAGTCTGGGGCTCCGGCGCGCCCTTTTCCTCCAAGTTGAAGGTGGTGGGCAGGGCCGGCTGCCCCGCCACCCAGCCGCGTACTGCGACATAGCCCGCCGTACCGCATATCACCAGCACTCCGACCGCGATCTTGCCCTTCATTTTCCCGCCTCCTTTGTTGTTGCGTTTTTGCTACTCCAGATTCTCGCGCACCGTCTTGCGCATGCCGTCGGGCGTGAGATAGGTAAACACCTGCCAGCCTGGACAAACAGTGGGTTCGATTACCTTCTCAAGCGATGCCAGTCCTCGGTGGGTGCGCAGCATTTCCCCCGCAATGCCGTAGCGCAAAAAAAGGGCGGTCAGCACCTTCTCCGCCCGCTTCGCATGGGTCACCGTGAACGTTTCCTCCTGCGTGTGGTAGTCTCCCAGCATCGAGATATTGATGCCGGCCAACGTGTTCTTCATCTTGACGGCCGAGGCCTTTGTCCAGGGGCCGCCACTGAGCCCAAGCCCTTCCAACTGTCTGCCCTCAAAGAGGGAAACTGGCGCGTCCGGATTGGGGTCGGAGGGGTCCAAAAGGAAGTGGTAGCCAATGTCCCCCCAGCTTTTTCCGCCGATGAAATAAAAGCCCCAAGCCGTGTGGTGCTTCTGGATTTTTAGCACTTCCCCGGCGCCGAAGCCGTTGTTGGCGGTGTGATGCAGCGTCACACAGTTTGGGGCCCGCATTCCCTCAAGGCTTTCTACTTTCGCGGGCGCGGCTCCCCAAAAAGTGCGCGGCTTGATTTCCACAATTTCGACTGGTTTTTCCAAGACGCGTACTCCTTCCACCCAAAGCTCCATCTTGTTTCGTCCTGGCGACTGGGAACGGCTGTGCCCGGCAATGTTTGCGGCGCCGGCCGTGCCCGCCCGAAACCTGGCGGTGGTGCCCGTTGCGGACCCGCCCCAACCGCCCGAATCACCGGACGCAAACTGCCCCAGTGCCGGACTGGCACTCTTCATGCGCCATTCGCAGTGCAGCTCGGACCCCGCAGCTGCCGAGAGCCGCACCACGTCCCCCTCGTGTCCTGAGAACATGTAGACTTCCGGTGCGCTGGGGGTGATTGGAAGAAAGAGGGCCTGCTCATAGACCGTGGGTTGCAACAACTCGTGCGCTTCGTTGAGGTGAACGGCCGAGCCCAGCGCAAGGCCGGAGTCCGTGATCGCGCGGACTGCAAGCTTGCGGTCCGGAGGGGTCACGGCATCAGAGCGCTGGAGCCGACTGGCAAGCGAGCCGAGGGGCGCCCAGCAAACGTCTCCAAAACCCACCGGCTTTGGCAGCCACTTCCCACCTGAGTAAATCCAAAGCGCCTCGTGCCAGCCTCCGGAGGACTCATGCAGGATGGCCTTGCCCCCTGGAGTAAGGGGGTTGTGCACTTGCGAGAAGAACCCGTCCCCCTCAATCCTGACACCATTGAGCTCAAAGCAGGTCTTTCCCAACCCAGGCTCCCAGCAACCGACCAACTCCTGTCCACTCGAGGAAATACTCTGATACCAGCGGTTCTCTTGCTGCCCGATGCCCTGTCCATTCATTTGGAGTGGCTTGGCAAAGCCGCCCCCTTGGACGCTCCACTTGTTCATCACCACGCCCCGCATCCAGCGCGGCTGCTCATACCACGGTGCGCTTTGCGTCCCCCCCTGGTCGGCGTCATTCCCGCCCCCGTTCGGCGACCACACGCCAATGGGATCTAGGGAGCCCTGGTTGAGGAGCAACGCCACCCTGGCCTCGCCGTAGACTACGCCGGAATTGTCGAGCCAACGCCCGCTGATGGTAAACAAGCAGCTGCCGTTGGTCCACCGCGGCCAGCGTCCGCCCTGGGCCACTTCAGCGACTTGGCTCAGTTCCCTTAGCCCGCCTTCCGGACTCCAGACTCCGGAGACCTGGACCCGGGGAGGCACCCATTCGCCGGTGTCCCCTTCCTGCGGCTTGGCGTACCATTCGGGATACCATTCGCTGCTCTCGTCTGAACCGTCTGCGCTGGAGGCAAGAGCTCGGGCGAGATGAATGTTGTACTCAGACGGTGCGGCCTCCCGCTCGTACTGGATCAGGACCTGATCCATATCGTTCATCGCAATGACTGTCGCATCGGCTCGGATGAGCGTGCGCCTGCCACTTTTCCAGAACTCCGCCCCTCGCTGCGAGTTTCCAGCGACGCTGGCCTTCTCGTTGAGTGCCACCCACTCGACCTCAGAGGGCAGCGGCAGGACTGCGTAACCGGGCCTGGACGCTCGGGGCGGCGCGAAGTCGGCGTCGGCCGGCCAGCCATCCTTTTTGTCAGCCACTCCGTCCTTGTCCGTGTCCTGCTCCGGATCCAGAGGGATGGGGTCCGGCAGCAGGCCTGGATTAGCGTTTGCGCTCCAAATGAGCTGGATCTGCCCCCAGACATTTACCCGCCTGACTTGGAGGGCTAAATTTTCGAATTTGGCGGCGATATCATTTGAGATGCGGGTGGCGCTTTTGCTCAGGTCGGCCTGTAGTACGACAAGGCTTTTGCGGTCGGCATAGCCTGTCACTCCGTAGAGTGTGTACGTGTCATTGGGCCCCGTGGACGCCCAGTTTAGCGTGATTCCGGTGGCATCCTGCAGGGTGCTTAGCGCTTCGACCTTCAGTGCGGTGAGGTCCACCTGAAAGAACTGTTTAGCCTGCCCGATGTTAGCCAGTGCGTAGTCATCCGGCACGACCGTGCTGAAAGGGTCCGGCAATACAATTCCAGCCTCCGCAAGGCGCTCGCGAAACGGCAGGGCGACGGCTTTGAGCTGCCCGACGTTTACGGGGGCATAATCATCAGCCAGCGGGGAGCTGATCGGAATACGTTGCCCGTCTGCATCCAGCTTGCTCCACAGGTTGAGCAGCGTGTGTAACTCCGGCCCCGCGCCGTCGGGGAGGCGCTCCTCGATTTCTCCAAGCCCTGCCAGCGCAAACTGCTTAAGCTGGCCTTGGTTGAGGACCGCGAAATCATCAGCAGCGGCGCCTGCGAGCAGCACGGAGCGCTGAGTCCACCACGCCGGCACCTGCGCCCTGAGAACGACTCCCGCGAGCCAGCCTCCTGCGGCGCTTAAAAACACACCCACCGCAAACAAGCGGAGGCCACTCTTTCCCTTTAAGTACAACATCGTCGTTTAGGGCTGTGGCTTTTCTCCCTGCGTGAACGCCCCCATGGAAATGTCCCCACGAGGCAGGATCCGGTAATTGGAGGGACCCCCTCCTGCCGGCGCGGGCGCCCCTGGAGGGCCCGCCGGCCCAACCGGCCCTGGCTCTCCACGCACACCGTCGGCTCCGGCGGGGCCGGCGAGACCGATCGGCCCCACGGGGCCGGGTGCGCCATTGACACCGTTGAATCCGGCAGGGCCCTGCAAGCCCTGTATGCCCTGCTTTCCAGCCGGTCCCGCTGCTCCCGGAGGGCCGGGAGGGCCAGTCTGGGGCGTTGCCGCGTACACCAGCTCCAGTTCGGCAGGAATGCGGGTAGTGCCAGGCTCGCGGGTTGTGATGATCAAACCGGTTTTCGAGTCGGCGACCAGCGCCAAACCATGGTTTGCCTGAGTGCCATCCATCCAGTCGCGCACCAGTTCCGTGACGTCGAAACTCACCCATGCATTGGGCTTGTCGACCCGGGCCGTGGCGTAGGGCTGGTCGGTCCCAGGATAGTTGACCAGAGGCGGCGCGTTGAGGCCTGTAAGGGTGGTCTCACTCCAGTTGCTGTTGACTGCCAACACGTTGACCGTGCCCGGCGAAAGCACCATGATCGCATAGACGGAAAGAGTCGCCTTGGTCAGTTGCTGCGCCGTCGCATCCGGCGGCAGAGTGGCGCGGAAGTCGAATTGGAGAAATCCGCGTGTCTGGAAATTCGGTCTGCCATCGACCCACATACTACTCGTATAGCCATAGTTATTCGAACGCATGAGGGGCGAACTCATCGCATAAGTGTCTTTAGTCAGCAGCGCTCCCGCGGCCTCCGCATCCGGCGTTTTAGCCAGAAAAAGCCCCACGGTTAAAAACGCCAGTTGTCGTATTGGTATTGCCATAAATCCCTCCTGTTTGTTCCGCATCATTGCCTTCGGAAGCCGCATTCAGCGCGTTGGGTTATGCCGGGTTCCGGCATTCCTCTTGATTCGCTGCCCGATGGGGGGGCGGACACCGGCCCGTTTCAGAGCCATTGCCGCCCCCCCAAAACACCCCCACC
>CAMCIN010000006.1 GCA_945874745.1 Akkermansia muciniphila
GCCTGAAAAGGCGGTGTTTGGCGTGCCTCTGAAAGTCGACACCGTGAAGGAAGTCATTATCGGCAACCCGGCGGCCACGGAACTGGCGCGACGGAAGGACCGGGCGCCCTTCACCGTGCCTGAGCTCGTCTAGGGCGTGTTGACGGTCAAACGAACCTCAATTCAGGAAGGGAAAGCCACAAGCATCTAATAAAAAGGAGTATTTGCAGATTCCGCGGATTTTACGGATGGGGGAAAACAGGAACCGCCATCTGTGAAGCTCTGTTTCATCTGGGGAGTACTCCCCAGACCACGAGTATCCGACGGGGAGGTACGTTGGTAAACCCGTCCTAGGCGTACTCCGTCAAACTGCGGGCTTCGGAGCGACCCTGCTAGCGCCGGACCATGCAGTCGCGCGTGTACACTTGGAGGGAGAGCGTCGACTGCGAGTAGAGCGCGCCGAGTTCCGAATCCTTGGTGATCCACACTTCGTCCCCGTCAGGCAGGGCGCTGCTGTAGCGCCACTGGTGGCCCTGGCTGTTTGCGATCAGGAAGCTGTCAATCTCCTCCTTACTGATTGGCATGGCCAGGGTTGGTCGCTCGGGATCCGTCTTTTGCAGCCAGATGCTCTCCGCCTTGCCCCCCGAAAAGGTGACGTAGATTTTCAGCTGCCCCTTGATGAAAAGGGTGCCCTTCTCCAAAAACTTCACCGGCTTGCCGTACCGGACGATGCACTGCTTCTCCGTCTCGCCGATGCGGGCAACGCCGCTGGAAGCGGTCACGGTGAGGAACACGAGTGCGAGGAAGGCGCTGAGATTGTGCATCTACGTAAATGTGTCGTCTGAAACTGCGGCCGTCATTAGCAAAAAATGGGTTTTTTTGAATGATTGGCGTTTCTGTAATAGGGCGCCGGCAGCGGGGGTCTTGCTTTGCAGGCAGTCAGAGCACTTACCGCGAGGTGCTTGCGCGACTCACATGCGCGGGGTTTTTGCCAGGCCCGGCCGGCCGCCTTAACTATTGAGCCGGTGTTCGTGCCGGAGGTTCTGGCGGGAGGCTTGACGTAGATCGCATATACCGGAGGGCTTCCTCCCGCGTTACCTCGCCCGCCAACACCAGCGCCTCAAGGGAATGGTCCATGGTCACCATTCCGTCGCGACCGCCGATCTCCATGGCGCTCAGGAGTTGGTGGGTCTTGCCTTCCCTGATGACCGCCCGGACGGCGGCGGTCGCCATCAAGATCTCAAAGGCGGCAACCCGGCCGTGCCCTTGCTTTCCAACGAGGAGCCTTTGGGAAACCACCGCCAGAAGGGAGGCCGCCAGCTGGGTACGGACCTGTTCCTGCTGGTGGGCGGGGAACACGTCGATGATCCGGTCGACTGCCTGAGGCGCGTCATTGGTGTGAAGCGTGGCAAGGACCAGGTGGCCCGTTTCGGCTGCGGTGAGCGCGGCCTGAATGGTCTCCAGATCACGCATTTCGCCCACCAGCACCACGTCCGGATCCTGCCTGAGGATATGTTTGAGCGCGGCGGCAAAGCTTTTGGTGTCCGCGCCGACCTCCCGCTGTTCAATGTGGGCCAGTCGGTTGTGGTGGATGAACTCGATGGGGTCTTCCACCGTGATGATGCGGCAACTGCGGGAGGAGTTGAGAACGTCGACGAGCGTGGCCAGCGTAGTGCTTTTTCCGCTGCCCGTCGGGCCGGTGACCAGGACCAGGCCTTGTTGTTGCTCGGCAAGTCGGAGGACCGCCTCGGGCAGGCCCAGGCTCTCTCGCGCAGGGACTGCACTGGGAATGAGGCGCATGGCCACTGCAATGGTCCCCTTCTGGTAGTGGGCGTTGACGCGGAAGCGCACGTCGCCGGTCAGGGACACGGCAAAATCCAGTTCCTTTTCGAGTTCAAACTGCTCCCGCTGTGCGTGGCTTAAGAGCGTGAAAAGCAGTGTCCGCACGTCCCCGGCCGTGAGCGGACTGGCCTCCAGCGGGCTGAGTTTGCCTTGGATCCGGAAGACTGGCGACGCGCCGACGGTGAGGTGGATGTCGCTTGCGCCGTGCCTGGTGGCGGAGTGGAGTAGAGAGCGCATCTCGAGTCCGCCGACAGTCGGAAGGGAGTCGGCCTCGGTCAGGAAGGTGGACGAACCCCGCTCCATGCCCTGAGCGTGCATTCGGAAATCCTCCGGGTTTGGAGCATGGGCGATTCCGGTTTCGAGGCTGATTTGGCCCTTCTTAAACAGCAGGAAAAGGGCCTGGTTGAAGGAACACATCGCCTCGTTGGAGCGCATCAGATCGTGGATCTCGTTCTGGCGGCCTTCGCGCAGGAGGCGTTGGACTGCGGGCGTGTTGGAGAGCAGTTCGACCGCGGCCACACGGCCGGGACGCTGGGCGTGGGGGACCAGACGCTGGGCGACGACTCCCCGCAGGCAGACCGCAAGATCCTCGGCGGCCGCCTGCCGCAGTTGCTCCGGAAACAGCCCCAGAAAGCGGTTGATGGCCTGGATCGCGTCGGTGGTGTGGAGGCTGGTCAGCACCAGATGCCCGGTCAGGGCCGCCGAGAGGGCGACCGCCGCGGTCTCCGCGTCGCGCATTTCGCCGATGAGAATCACGTCCGGGCTTTCGCGGAGCACGTTGCGCAGCGCCGAGGGGAAGTCCCGCGTGTCGCTGCCGACCTCCCGTTGGGTCAGGCGGGAGCGGATGTCCTCGTGCACAAACTCCACCGGATCCTCGATCGTGACGATGTGCCGGGTAAAGTGGGTGTTGAGGTGGTGGATCATCGCGGCGAGCGTCGTGGACTTGCCGGATCCAGTGGCCCCTGTCACTAAAACCAACCCGTTACGCAGCTCTGAAAGCGCCTGGACCTCGATGGGCAGGCCCAGTTCCTCAAAGCCCACCGCCCCCGGAGGCACCCTTCTGACCACAATCCCCGTGAGTCCGCGCTGGAGGTGAATGTTCAGCCTGAAGCGGCCCACATTCTCCAGACTCAGCCCCACGTTCATTTCTCCGGAGCGGTCGAACGCCTCGCGCTGGGCTGGCCGGAGCGTTGCCTCCAGAGCAGCCTCCAGCATTTCTCTCGAGGCGATCGTATCGTCCGCAGGCCGGAGCGCCCCGTCGATCCGGTACGCAGGGTTCTTGCCCTCGGTCACAAACAGGTCGGACGCTCCGCGCTGCGTCATGCCGATGAGCAACTGCTCAAACTGGGCGAAGTCGGGATTCATCGGCTGAGGGAAAACGTGTGCCGGACGGAAACGGAGGGGGGCTCAGGGCACCAACTTAAAGAGGTGGGTCTCGCCCCGGATGAACAGCGCGCCTTCTGCGGGAGCGGCGGAGGCTAGCGTGCGCTCTCCCAGATCGTTGGTGGCCAGTAGTTCAAATTTTGGGGCAGCCTTTACCACACTCGTTACGCCCGCTTCGTTGAGGAAATACACGCGCTCTCTCGCCGCAACCGGCGAGGCCGAAAAGTTGCCTGCCAGCCGTTCGCTCCAGTGGACCTCGCCCGTGAGCGCGTCCACGCAGGAGGCAATGCCCGCGTCCGACACGCAGAAGAGGTTGGCTCCCACCACCACCACCGAGGGGGTGTGCGGGGCTCCTTTTTTGAGGGTCCAGGCGACGGCGGTGGCCGAGGCGTCCCCGGCCGCGCCCTCGGGCCGGATCGCGTAGAGCGCCGCGGAGTCGAACCCGGAGCTCAAATACAAAAGCCCGTGCGCGTACACCGGCCGCGGCACCACGGAGTAGCCCTCGCCGTAGGCGACTTTCCACAACTCGGCCCCGTCCGCCGGATTGTAGGCGGCGACAAAGCCGCTGTAGGGGCTGATGACCTGCTGGACGCCACCCACTTGGATTGCTGCGGGCGTCGAAAAGGAAAACTGTTTCTTGGCCGCGGTGTTGCGCGCCTTCTGCCAGCGCACCTCCCCGGTCCGGGCATCCAGCGCCGCGATGAAGGGATCCTTTTGGCCGTCGGCACCGAAAATCAGCGAGTCGCCAAGAAGGAGCGGAGAGCCGCCCGTCCCGTGGACGGGTTTGTATTTGAGGGAGGTCTGGCGCCACAGGACCGTTCCCTGCAAGTCCAGCGCCGCAGTGCCCATGTGTCCGAAATGCACGTAGACCTTGCCACCGGCAACAATCGGAGTTGGGCTTGCCGCCGTGTTTTTGCGGTGCATCGCCGAGGCGTCGCCGGGTTCGGGCCGGAAAACCTCCTTGTCCCAGAGGAGCGCTCCGGTGGACTGCTCTAGGCAGAGGGCGTGGAGTCCCACCTCGCCTGCGGCGTCGCCCACCGCCGAGGTCAGGTAAATTTTCCCTTCCGAGAGCACAGGAGAAGACCAGCCCTTGCCGGGAATCTCCACGCTCCAGGCTACCCCCTTGGTGGGACTCCACTCGAGTGGCAGGTTTTTCGCCGGGGAAACGCCGTTGGCATCGGGCCCGCGAAACTGTGGCCAGTCGAGGGCTGCGTCTGCACACAGCGGGCTGAAGAGAAGGGAGGCGGCCAGGAGCCGGGAGGGATGGGGGCGGTCCATGCGGGAAGCTTGGTTGCTACGGGCGAGGTGTCCAGCAGGGAGTTAGGCAAGGGAGGCGGCGAGCCGCTCCCCGGTGGCGCGGCCCGTGGCGAGCGCGCAGTTGAAGGAGGGGTAGCCCACGTGGTCGCCGCAGATCCAGACTCCCTTGGGTGGCGGTCTCCGCGGTATTGTCGCAAAGGGCGGCAGCGCGTGCGCGATCTCGTAGGTGCGCAGCGGCCGCCACTCCTGCGCCGCCGGCCCAAACCATTCCTTCAGTTCCGCGCACACCCTTTTTTCAAAGGCCGCCGGTTCCAGCCCGTGCGCGCCATGCGAACTGACCGAAACCAGCGTTCGGCCCGGCGGCGCGTAGTCGGGTGCGATGTCCGAGGGGAAGCACACGTTGTGCACCAGGCTTGCCGGGGTGGAGTTGAGGCGGAGGTAGCCGTCCCCTTTTCCAGGCGAAACGGGGGCGTCAAAATAAAGGCAGGTGGTCCGCTGCCAGGCCACGGGCGCCGCGGACTCCGGAAGGAGCGCGTCGAGCACGTGCCCTTCGACGGCCAGCACCACAGCGGAGCCCTCGAGCGCCTCGCCGTTTTGTAGGCGGACGCCCCCCGGTTCCACACTGCGCACGGGCGCGTGGAGCCGGACACAGTCTCCGGGCAGGCCGGCCGCCAGCTGTGCGGGCAGGGCCTGCATCCCGAGGGAGGGAAGCAGCGCCCGGCCCAGCACAAACTGCTGGAACACAAAACGGAAAAACCGGCTGTCCGCCGAAAGGCTGCGGTCCAGAAATACCCCGCCAAAGAACGGGATAAAGAAGCGCTCAATGACCCGCTCGCTCCAGCCCCCGGCGCGCAGGTATGCGAGGGTCGAGCTCCCCTGGCCTTGGAGCAACGCATCGGCGCTCCGGGGCAGCAGCTCCAGCACGAGTCCGGCGAGGCGCAGTTTGTCCGCGAAGGAGCCTATGGGCGAAAACAACGCTCCGGGCAGCGCGAGCGGATTCCGGAGTGGATCCGGCAGGAGGGTCTGGGTGCCGTCGGGCAGACGGAGCACCGCTCCCGAGCGGAAGGCGCGCGGCCGGAGGGTCTCAAGGCGGACCTGCCGGCGCACCTCGGGGTAGGCGCTCAGCAGCACCTGGAAGCCGCGGTCCAACCGGAAACCGTCGGGGGTCAGGTCGGTGCGGATGCGCCCGCCGACGGCGTCGGCCGCCTCTAGGAGGAGGAACGGCTTACCGGCGCGGTGAAGGGCGGAGGCGCAGGCGAGGCCGGCCATTCCCGCCCCGACGATGAGGACGGGAGGCATACGCCCTTTGTTGTGCGCGGGGGCGCGGCCGGGTGCAAGGCTGGGTGGGGGAAGCGCGAGATGTTTGCGGCATCTCTTGAAACCGGACACAAAGAGCGGGATAGTGAGACTCGCTCATTCGCCATGCTTACCATCCGCAATCTGAAAAAGTCCCACGGGGGAAACACGCTGTTTGAAAACGCCTCCATGCAGGTCAATTACGGAGAGCGGGTGGCCCTGGTGGGCCCTAACGGAGCGGGTAAGAGCACCATTTTCTCCATTATCCTGCGCCACGACGAGCCGGACCAGGGAACCGTGGACCGGGACGAGTGGACCATGGTCGGCTTCCTGCCACAGGAGGCTGAGGCTGTGGGCGACGAGACGGTGCTCGACATCGCCACGGGCCGGGCGACCGAAGTTCCCGCCCTGGAAAAGAAACTGCGCGAACTCGAGCAGTCCGGCACCGTCGACGGGCCGGACTACATGGAGGCCCACGCCAAGCACGAGGCCCTGACCAACCCCAAGGTGGATGCCAAGGCTAAGCGAATGCTCGCAGGCCTTGGCTACAAGGACGGCGACTGGGACCGCCCGGCCCGCACCATGAGCGGCGGCTGGGTCATGCGCGCCCACCTCGCGCGCTTGCTGGTGATGGAGCCCGACCTGCTCATGCTCGACGAGCCCACCAACCACCTCGATCTCGTCTCGTTGATCTGGCTCCAAAGCTACCTCAAATCCTATTCGGGTGCCGTGCTGCTCATCTCCCATGACCGCCAGTTCATGGACGAGATTGTGGAAACGGTGTTCGAGATTTCCGAAAAGAAACTCTTCGAATGGAAGGGCAATTACTCCGCCTACCTCGAGTTGCGCGAGGCCGCGTACGAGCGTCAGCAGGCCGCCTACAAAAACCAGCAGAAGGAGATTTCCGATCTGCGGGAGTTTTACGACCGCTTTCGGCAGGTGGCCTCAAAGGCCTCCCAGGCCATGTCCAAGCTCAAGCAGATCGAGCGCATGGACCTCGTGGAAAAGCCCGTCCAGCCCAAAAAGCCCTTCCGGTTCAACATTCCGCAGCCGCTGCGTAGCGGGGCGAAGGTGGTTGGCCTAGACAAGATTCACATGGCCTATGGGGAAAATCCTGTTTACCGCGGACTGAGCCTCGATGTGGAGCGGGACGAGCGGACCGTGCTCGTGGGCCCCAACGGCGCGGGCAAGAGCACGCTGCTCAAAATTCTCGCCGGGGTCGTCGACTTCCAAAAGGGGGAGCGCAAATTGGGGCTCAACGTCAAAATCGGCTACTTCAGCCAGCACCGCGCCGCGACTCTGGACGCCGAGAAAACCATCCTCCAGGAGGTGATGGACGCCGCCCCCACGCTCGCAGAAAACGAGGCCCGCGGGATCCTGGGAAGCTTCCTGTTCCGGAAGGACGACATTTACAAAAAGACGGCCGTTCTGAGCGGCGGGGAAAAGACGCGGCTCAACCTGATCAAGTTCCTGGTGGATCCGCCGAACTTCTTGCTCATGGACGAACCCACGACGCACCTGGACATCCACACCGTCGAGTCGCTGCTGCTGGCCCTGGAGCACTACGAGGGGACGCTCGTGTTCATCTCGCATGACGTCCACTTCATCCGCAAGCTCGCTACCAAGGTGTTGCACGTCAACAACGGCACCGTAACGGCCTACCCAGGGGGTTACGACTATTTCCTCGAGAAGACGGGCGGCTTTGGCAATGAGCGCGCCGCGCTCACCGCCTAGGCCGGCAGCGGCGGCCGCGGTCTAGGCGAAGACCGCGGCTCGAAACGCGGCGCCAATTTCGGTCTCCACCCAGCCCTTGCGCCGCACGTAGAAAAGCGGCTCCTTGCCGAGCAGCCGGCTTAGGTCCCGAAGCCGCGTGCGCCTCCCGGGCAGCGGCGCCTCGCCTCCCAAGCGCAGCAGTGCGGGCGCCACCGGGCTGATGGCGATGCCCAACCCGGCATCCACGTATTCTAAAAGGCTCGCCGGAAAGCTGCACTCCAGCGCGATTTGAAGCTGCCCCCACACCCCGGCCTCCCGCAGTAGCCTCTCCAACCTCGGCCGGCAGTTGGTTGCCGTGTCCGGCAGCAGCACCGGAAACCGCACCAGATCTTCCAGTGCGGGCTCGGGCATCTCCAAAAGCGGATGTCCCTCCGGGGCAACCAGACAGAAGGGGTGCTCCCGCAGCGGCAGGTAGTCGAGCCCCTCCTTTTCAGGCCACTCGGAAAACCGCGCCGCCACCGCCACGTCCACCTCCCCCGCTTCAAGCAGGTCCAGTGCCGCGGGGGAGTTGCGGTCACGGAAGGTCAGTTTGGCCTCCGGAAACAATGTGCGCACCCCCGCTACCGCAGAGCGCAGTTCGTGGGACAGACAGGCCGGTGTGGTCGCGATGGAAAGCATTGCCGGCATTGAAGCGCCCCGGAAGGCCGTCTTGATGGAGTCAAACCCCTCCACCAGCGGGGCGGCCATGCGGGCGAGTCGGCTCCCTTCCGCCGTGACACGCACCTGCTTTCCAAACGGCTCCACCAGCACGCAGCCAAACTCCTCCTCCAGCGCACGCACCTGCTGCCAGACGGACGCCCGTGTCAGCCGCAGGGCCCTGGCCGCCTGCGAAAAGCTGCCGTACTGCACCACAGCCAGCAGACCCCGGAACTGCTGGAGGCGGAGTTCTTTGAAGTAATGGCGGGACATGGCGACGGGAGGCGGTGTTTGCAGCAGCCAAACAAAGGTTTGGAAAACATTCCAAAAGATAAACGTTCCTACAGCCTATTACTTAGCGCAACCCACTGCGTTCCCCTATGAACCTCTCCCTATCTTCCCGCAGACTCGCGCTGCTCGCCTGCCTTCCCGCCCTCGTCCAGCCCGCCCTTGCACAGAAGCCGGACAAGGCGGAGCCCCTCAAGGTCAGCATCAAGGTCATCCCCGGAGCCATCCGTTTTGAGACCACCCGGTTTGACGTCACCGCGGGCGCCCGGGTCACCCTGACGCTTTCAAACGACTGCGTCATGCCGCACAACCTGGTGCTCCTCAAGCCGGACGCCGAGCCGGCCTTGGTCGCCGCCGTCAACACCATGGGGCTCGAGGGCATGGACAAGCACTTCGTGCCCGACGTCCCAGGGATCGTCGCCGCCACCAAGCTGCTGCAGCCCTTCAGCAAGGAGAACATCTCCTTCACCGCCCCGGAGGCCGAGGGCGACTATCCGTACGTCTGCACCTTTCCCGGCCACTGGTTTACCATGCGCGGGGTCATGCGCGTGCGTGCGGCGGGCGTCGCGCTGGCGGCGCCTGTCAAAAGCGGGGGCGGCGTCGAACAGGTGCCCGACGCGCTCAAAAACTCCGGCATGACGCACAAGCCTCTGGGCACGCCGGAAAAGCCCTTTGTGATGCGCACCTTTGCGCCGGACCCCGGACTCGATCCTGCCGTCTTCGCCCATCATGGGGTTGGCAAGGACGGGGTGAAGTATGATCCCGCGACGCGGTTGGATGTGATCGGGAAGGTCACCGACCCGGCCACGGGCGTGGTCAAGGAGGGGCCGGTGGTGGTCAAGGCGGAGAAGGGGGTCGCGGGCGCGATTGCCGTAAACCACGGCCTTGAATTTTCTTACGTCTGGGACTCCACCGAATGCCGCCTGTTGTACGTGTGGCGCGGCGGCTTTCTGGACATGGACACCTACTGGGGCAAGGAGCCCGGAAGCGGCCGCCCCAAGATGTACATCCCCCGGCTCATGGGACACCTGGTGTACAGGGCCTCAGGCCCCATGCCGCTGGAGGGGGAGTTCAAAGGCGCCCCCGTTTTCCTCGGGTACAAGATGGAGAAAGGCGTTCCAGAATTCCGCTACCGGGTGGGGACAAAGACGTACAGGGAAAAGGTGCTTCCGGCGGGCGCGGAGGGTTTTGAATTGCGGATCACGCCGGAGCAGCCCGAGCGGCCAAAGGCCTGGGTGGTGTCTCCGGAAGATACTGCGGTCACCTCGGTACGGGGGGAGGGAGACGCATTTGTCGTCTCGGTCAAGGACAGGCCGGAACCGCCCCAGCCCGCCCCAAAACCCGCAGACGAGGCCAAAACAAAGAAGCCCTAACCTCCTTCCGTTCATGTTCTCCCAACCTTTTCTTTTTGTGAAAACCTCAAACGCCCTCCGTCATCCCTTGTGCGCTGCGCTGGCTTTGGCCGCGGCTCTGCCTCCGGCTCAGGCGCAGACCGGTGCCGCCCCCCAGAAGCCGTCCTACCAGGTCGAGGAGATTCCCGTGCCCAAGGGGGTCGCTCCGGAGATCGGCGGCCTGGGCTTCACTCCATCGGGCAAACTGGTGGTGCTCACCCGGCGTTCGGGAATTCTTACTGCTCTGCCCACTCCGGATGCCACCCACATGCAGTGGACCCGGTTCAGCGACCAGTCGTTGCACAACGCCAACGGGCTGTTTGTCATTTCGGACCGGGAGATGCTGGTCAGCCAGATGCCCGAGCTGACCCGGGTGCTCGACAACGACGGGGACGGCATTGCTGATGAGTACCGTACCGAGGCCTCCTTCAACCTGAGCGGCGCCTACCACGAAGTCACCGCGGGGCCCGTTCCCGACGGTAAGGACGGCTTCTTTATCGCGCTCAACACCGCCTCCCATTCGGGCTTCACCTTTGAACACACCCGTGGCCTGTTTTCCGAGGTGAGCCGGCGCGGGCGCAACTTCGCCTCGGTGCAGCACCGCGGTTGGGTGATGCACTGGGATCCGAAAACGGGACTCACCCCCTGGGCCAAGGGCTTCCGCTCGCCCAACGGCATCCAAACCGGCCCGGACGGCTCGGTGTGGGTCACCGACAACCAGGGCGACTTCCGCACCACAAATCCCCTCTACCACGTGGAACAGGGCCTCTTCTACGGCCACCCCTCCTCGCTGGTCTGGGATCCCGCATACGTCAAAGCCGACCCGAAGCGGGATCCGCTCAAGCAGCCGATGGCTGAACTGGACGCGATGCGGGCCCCCGCGGCCGTGCTGTTTCCGTACGGCTTTTCCCGTTCTCCGGCCGAGCCCCTTTTTGACACAACCAACGGAAAGTTCGGTCCCTTCAAGGGGCAGATGCTCGTCGCGGACGCTGCGGCGCCGCGGATCATCCGGGTCATGCTCGAAAAGGTCGACGGGGTGATGCAGGGCGCTTGCGTGGATTTTTACTCCCACAACGGCCTGCGCAACGGTTCGAACCGGATGGTGTTTTCTCCGGAGGGCACGGAGCTTTACGTGGGCCAGACGATGCGCGAATGGGCCGGCGCCATGGAGGGGCTTCAGCGCATCAAGTTCAACGGCGGCAGCATCTTTGAAATTCTATCAATGCACCTGACCAGAGACGGCTTCGAGCTGGAATTCACGCAGCCCGTGGATGCCGGGGTCGGGGAAAAGCCGGAGGCTTTCGCCACGGAATCGTACTGGTACGAATACTCCTCCAACTACGGCGGCCCTGAGTCGCAGAGCGAAAAGGTGCGCGTCTCCTCGGTGCAGTGGAGCGCCGACCGCCGAAAGGTGCGCCTTGTTTATCCCAAGCTGCAGGCCCAAAAAGTCATACGCCTCAACCTGACCGGGTTCACCTCGGGCGCCCAGCCCCTCGGCCACGCCATGGTCGCCTACACGATCAACCGGTTGGCAAACTAGGTGGTCCTTTCCCGTACCCGCTCCTCAACTTAGCCTCTGAAGGGGGAGTCCTCCCAAACCGCACCCACCCAAGATGAAATTCGCTATTTGCAACGAAACCTTCCCTGACTGGTCCTTTGAAAAAGCCTGCCACTTCGCCCGCGAGTGCGGCTACACAGGGCTTGAGGTCGCTCCCTTTACCCTCGCAAAGTACGCCACGGAGGTCGGTTCCGCCCGCCGGGCAGAGCTGCGCAAAACCGCCACAGAAGCGGGCTTGGAGATCATCGGACTCCACTGGCTGCTCGCCCAGACGGAGGGGTTTTATCTCACAACCCCCGACCCGGCCGTCCGCGCTGCGACGGCTGAATATCTGTGCGAATTGGTGCGATTGTGCGCCGATCTGGGGGGGCACGTGATGGTGCTGGGCTCTCCCAAGCAGCGTAACCTGCTTCCCGGCGTTTCGCACGAGGAGGGGATGCGCCTCGCAGCCGACACCCTGCAGCGTGTTGTCCCCGAGTTGGAGCGGCACGGCGTCACCCTGGCCATCGAGCCGCTCGGGCCGGAGGAGGGCGACTTCCTGCGCACTGCCGACCTCGGCGTTGAGTTGATGCGGATGGTGGACTCCCCGAACTGCAGGCTCCATTTGGACGTCAAGGCAATGTCGACGGAGCCGACGCCCATTGTCGAAATCCTGCGAAAGCACCAAGCCAGCATCGCGCATTTTCACGCCAACGATCCGAACCGCCGGGGCCCTGGAATGGGCGAGGTGGACTTCAGCCCCATCTTTGAAACGCTGCGGGAGATCCGGTACAACGGTTGGGTCTCGGTTGAGGTGTTCGATTACACGCCTGGCCCGGAGCGCCTCGCGCTCGAGAGCATCCGCTACATGCGTGAGACCCTCGAAAAGATCGGGGCCAAGGCATAGGAAGTGGTCATGACTGGAAAACTTCCCTGGAACCTCCAGTGGAACAGAAGGTTATACGCACATAGCGCAGATGTTCACAGATGCTCCTGCTGGTGTCCGCCCATCTTTTGAATCTGTAAAATCTGCGGATAAAACCCGGCGGCGGGGGCCTCAGTGCGTCAGTCTCATTGGCCGATACAGACGACTTCCTTCATGCTGCGGTGGTAAAGGCGGCCGTTGGCGTGGGAAAGGGAATTGAGGCTCCAGGTCTCGCCGGGCGTTCCGAGGTCGTTGACGGAGAGCAGCGCCTTTTCGTCCAGGACCTCCGCGTTCGCATTGAGGGTGTAAGTAATCCCCAGCATTGTCGTGAAATACACGTTGCCGCCGACCGCCGTCGGAGTCCCGAGATAGCCCCACCACCAGCCGTCCCCCTGGGAGCGCTTGTCGCTCGCAATATCAATGCCCTTGGAGTTCACCGTGGAGGACTTCTGCGGTGCGCCCCAGATCAGGCGGTCGGGCTTCCCTGCTTCCCGGTCTACGGAGACCGGTAGTTCAAGGTATTCCACCTTCCCGCTTTCCAGATGAACGCGGCCCACACAGTAGGGGGGGCCGAGGTGCTTGCCCGCTTCTGTGTAACACAGGAACCAGTGCCAGTCGCCCAGCAGAATGTTGCAGTGCTGCGCCGGAAAAACCTTCAGCGCAGGGGTTTGCTTTGAAAGGTCCGTGTCCGCGAGCAGTTCGTACCTGCCGGTGGCTGGCAGAAAGCGGCGCCAGTCCACCTTTGCCGTGAGCGACTGGGTGCGCAAAAGCGCCCCGGAGGCGGTGTCGAGAACGAGTTGCTCGGAGTTGTCGCTGTTGACCCAGAGTGCGTATTTGGCGCTCCAGTGCTGTGCGTAGGCGGCCTTGCCCTTGCCGGGTTCATGCCGCCACAGCGTGCGTCCCTCGCGTCCGGAGGCCAGACTGGTGAGGCTCAGGCCGACGGGAAGTTCGGGCACGCCGTGGTAGGCGCCGCGGCCTTGGAGGAGCGCGGGCGAGCCGTCTGCGAGCCTGCCGAACACCGGCGTGTTGTAGTGGGTGAGCGCATCGTCGGAGACCCACAGGGTGCGGCCGGTCCGCTTGTCGATGGCGCGGATGTAGTTCCAAGGATCGTTGGGCTCCCGCTTGGGATCGTCCAGGTCCCGCGGCTCCATGTTGAGCAGGGCGTCGCCTACAAGCATCGGCTCAAACTGCTTGTTGAAGGGGCGCCCGCCGGTCGGCTTCCATTCGCGCAGCCACTTGCGCTTGCCCTTAAAGTCGTAGCAGGCGACTGAGCCGCAGGCGTTGAAGAACCAGACATGTTCGCCGTCAGTCAGCGGTGAGGGGGAGGTGGCGTCGCTGAAAAAATAGGCGGGGACGCTCGTTTCCTGCCCGGGGAGAATGTCGCTCCAAAGGATTTTGCCTTCGCGGGAATCCAGGCAGTGTACGACCACGTCCTTACCCGCCGGTCTTTTTCCTTCCTCAGGTTTGAGTGTGGTCAGAAAAAGGTGTCCGTCCCAGACAGCGATTCCTCCCTGTCCTCCTTCGGGAAGCGTGGTCTTCCAAACTACGCCCTCACCGCGGGCCACACTCCAGCGCACGGGTGCACCCGCAGCCTCGACCGACCAGGTGCCGCGGGGACCGGCCGGCTGTGGCCAGTTTCGGTCCCACTCGGGGGCCGCGGCATGTGCGGTGCCGGAGCCAAGCAGGACGGTGAGGCAGGAAAAGAAAACGGCTAGGGGGACGCGGGGGAGGTTCACCCGAGGATCAACCCACGGTTGGCGGCAACATTCACGCACAAATAATCCGGTGCAACGCGCCAGCCGGGGTCGGGGCGCCATCCGCCCCAGCCGGTGCGTTCCGGGCTATTGTTTTGGCACCGGCGCGGGGTGGGGTTCGCCGGGCATGGCTTTTCCCAGTTCCAGATCCGAGATCTTCATGCCCTTGCGGTACCCTTTGAAGCCGTAGAAGCCGGGCTTGTACTCGTCGACAAAGTCCACCGGGGCCTTGGCGGGCACATCCAGTCCGAGGCCCCAATAGACGCCGTTGACCACGAGCCGCCGCAGGCCCTCGTTTTCAAACTCGTTGGCCGCCCCCATCGTTGTGCAGAACACGCGGTTGGTCTTGCCTGATTCGTTGGTGTGCAGCCGGGTCCAGGCGACGGGCATCATCGGTGTATTGACGTCCTGTTCGACTTTGTCGGTGGAGCGTTTCTTGGCATAAGCGGCCGGCGCGGAGTCCGGCGTCATGCCCGCAAGGACCCGGCCGCGCAGCAGGATGGTGGCGTCGGCAGGAGGGTAGGCCTCGTACACGTCGCTGGTGCCGAACACATTGGCGACTCCGTGTAGAAGGGGAGAGCCTTCCGCCTCCGGTTCCGTGATGGCGAGAGTCGCTTCTGACTTGTGGCGGCCCCAGTGGCTCACCCACTTTTCCCCCAGCACGCGTTTGCCGAAGTCGGCAAGCCGGTTGCCGTTGAAGGCGTGGGTGGAGGTGCGCAGGCCCACGATCGGCTTGCCGGCCAGATAGGCTTTTTCAAAGGTCGCGAGCGCCTCCTCGGGCCAGTTGCGGAAGCGGAGCGAAAGGAGCAGCAGGTCGGCCGAGTTTATGGGTTCGGCGTCGGAAAGGGACTTCCCCGCGTCCGGATTGATGGTGCCGTCCTCGTCGGTCGAGAAGAGCACGGTGCATTTGAAGCCGTGGCGCTGGCTGAGGATCTTGGCGAGCATCGGAAGGGCCTCTTCCGAACGGTACTCTTCATCGCCGGCGAGCAGCACCACGTGCTTGCCCTGGCCGGGGCCGCCGGGACGGGCTTCAAAGACGAGGGAACGTTCGGCGGCAAGCAGCGGGGAGGACAGGAGGCCCAGGGCACTGAGGCAGGCGGCGAGAAGGGAGGGAGCAGGTTTCATGGGTGCGATGTTTGTAGATGGTACAGCCAAGGAGGAAACGGGATAATTTCAAGCGGAGAGAGCACAGACTGCGCGCTGGTTCGCCTCCGGGGAGGCGAGGGCCGGCGGTTGCCCCCGAACCAGGAAGACCGGCGGGCGGGCGGATTATAAGGCCGGAACCGCGATGGGGTGGCTTTGCGGCATTGACGCAGGGGAGGCGTACTCTGTTTAGTGGAGGCCTTGACAGGCGGTCCATTGCCATTTTTGCCCCGCCTCTCCAGCCAACAACCCAATACTCAGCATCATGATCAATATCGGTATTAACGGCTTCGGGCGCATTGGTCGCCTCGTGTTTCGTGCAATTTGTGACCAGGGGCTTCTGGGCAAGGAGATCAACGTCGTGGCAGTCAACGACCTGGTTCCCGCAGACAACCTCGCCTACCTGGTCAAGTACGACTCCACGCAGGGCCGTTTCCAAGGCGAAGTCCACAGCGCCAAGAGCTCGCCCGAGCTGGCCGAGGACGACATGATCGTGGTCGACGGGCACCCCATCAAGTGTCTGGCTGTGAAGGAAGGCCCCGCCGCCCTCCCCTGGAAGGCTCTGGGCGTGGACATTGTCATCGAATCCACCGGCCTCTTCACCGAAGCAGAGAAGGCCCACGGCCACATCGCAGCCGGCGCTAAGAAGGTGATCATTTCCGCGCCCGCCAAAGGCGAAGACATCACAGTGGTCATGGGCGTGAACCATGAAAAGTACGACGCCGCCAACCACCACATCATTTCCAACGCGAGCTGCACGACGAACTGTTTGGCTCCGGTTGTGCACGTCCTGCTGAAGGAAGGCTTCGGCGTTTCCGAAGGTCTCATGACCACCGTCCACTCCTACACCGCCACCCAGAAGACGGTGGACGCGCCCTCCCGCAAGGACTGGAAGGGCGGCCGTTCCGCGGCGATCAACATCATCCCCAGCACTACGGGCGCGGCAAAGGCCGTTGGCCTGGCCATCCCTGAGGTCAAGGGCAAGCTCACGGGCATGTCCTTCCGCGTGCCGACCCCCACGGTTTCCGTGGTCGATTTGACCGTCAAAACGGAGAAGGCCACTTCCTACAAGGAGATCTGCGCGGCCATGAAGCGCGCTTCGGAAACCTATCTCAAGGGGATCCTCGCCTACACCGAAGATGAAGTGGTTTCGACCGACTTTATCCACGACCGGCACTCCTCCATCTTTGACGCGGGCTCCGGTATCGAGCTTAACGCCAACTTCTTCAAGCTCATCAGCTGGTACGACAACGAGTGGGGCTATTCCAACCGTTGCGTCGACCTGGTCAAGTACATCGCAGGCAAGTAGTCCCTCCTTTGGTTCTTCGGCTGCGTTCCCCTTTCGGGGGGCGCGGCCGTGCCCGTTGTTCCAGCCCGAATTTTCTTTTTCTTACTATGTCCAAACTTTCCGTCCGCGACCTTTCCCTCAGTGGTAAACGCGTCCTGCTGCGAGTCGATTTCAACGTCCCGACCGAGGTGCGCGAAGGCGTCACCCACATCACCGACGACACCCGGATCCAGGAGAGCCTGCCCACGCTCCAGCATCTGCGGGCGGCCGGTGCAAAGGTGATCGTCATGGCCCACTTTGGCCGCCCCAAGGGCGAGGTGAATCCGAAGTACACGTTGCATCCCGTGGCGCAGCATCTTTCCCACCTGCTCGGCGCGGCAGTGGGTTTCTCTCCGGAGAGCACAGGCGCTGTACCGGCAAAGATGATTTCCGAGATGCACAACGGGGATGTGCTGCTTTTGGAGAATATGCGCTTTCACGCTGGGGAAGAGGGTAACGACGCGGCATTTGCCAAGGAACTCGCCGCCCTCGGTGACGTGTACGTCAACGACGCGTTCGGCGCGGCGCACCGCGCGCACGCTTCCACCGCGGGCATCGCAGCCTTCGTGCCGCAGGCGGCGATGGGCCTGCTCATGGAAAAGGAACTGCAGTACCTCCACGGAGAACTGCGTGAACCGGCCCGGCCCTTCGTGGTGATCCTGGGCGGTTCGAAGGTCTCCGACAAAATCGGGGTGATCAAGGCCCTCATGGAGAAGGCCAATACTTTCCTGATCGGCGGCGCCATGGCGTACACCTTCTTCCGTGCCCTGGGCATCCCCACTGGCAAGAGCCGGGTGGAGGCCGACAAGGTGGACCTCGCCAAGGAGATCCTCGCCCTCGCTGAAGCCAAGGGCGTGCGCTTTCTGCTGCCGGTCGACAACCTGGAAACCCAGGAGATCAGCGCCACTGCTCAACCCCGGCCCACCGGACTGGTTTCCCCCGAAAAGGGAATCAGCGAAGACTGGGAAGCCGTCGACATCGGGCCGGAGACGATCGCGCGCTACCGCGCGGAGATCGCCGGTGCGAAGACGGTTTTGTGGAACGGTCCGGTCGGCATTTTCGAACTGGAGCCGTTTGCAAACGGGACCAAGGCGATTGCCGCAGCGCTCGCCGACTCGGACGCGGTGACCATCATCGGCGGCGGCGATTCGGTGACGGCGGTCAAGCAGTTCGGTTACGGCGACAAGGTGTCGTTCTGCTCGACCGGCGGCGGCGCCTCGTTGGAGCTGCTTGAAGGCAAGGTGCTCCCCGGAGTGGCGGCCTTGTCCGAAAAAATCTAGTCAAACTCAATCTGGAACGGCTCGCTCCGGCAAAAGCCGGGGCGGGTCTTCCTGAAAAACACCCACCCCATGCGTAAGAAGATCATTGCAGCAAACTGGAAGATGAACATGACGGTGAGCGAGGCGGAGGCGTTCCTCTCCACGTTCCTGCATGAACTCGGCAGCGAAAGCAGCGTGGAAGTGGTGATCGTTCCGCCCTTTACCGCGCTGGCCAAGGTTTCCGAAATCCTGGGGCGCGGACAGCAGGCAAAGCTTGGCGCGCAGAACATGTCCGCCGAAAAGAGCGGCGCCTACACCGGCGAAATCAGCGCGCAGATGCTGCGCGAGTTGTACGTGCGCTATGTGGTGATCGGCCACAGCGAGCGGCGGACGCTTTTCGGAGAAACCGATGAAACCGTCAACCGGAAGGTGCGTGCCGCCATTGACGCCGCGCTCAAACCAATCGTGTGCATAGGGGAGACTTTGGAGCAGCGGGACGCGGACCAGGTTGAGTCGGTCTTGCACCGCCAGATCGAGGCCGGTCTGCAAGGACTCACCGCGCGCGAGCTGGGGGACACGGTCATCGCTTATGAACCGGTCTGGGCGATTGGCACCGGTCGCACCGCCACGCCGGAACAGGCGCAGGCGGCGCACGCTTTCATCCGCAAAACGCTTGGCGAACTGTGGGACACCGCCACAGCGGAAAAGGTGCGCATCCAGTACGGCGGCAGTGTGAAGCCGCAGAACGCAGCGGAATTGATGCATGCCCCCGATATCGACGGCGCCCTGGTGGGCGGCGCGAGTTTGGAGCCGCGCGGGTTTGCGGACATCGTTAAGGCCGCCAGGGTTTAGGGCCGTTCACAACAGCCCAGTGGTGCGGGTCACTCGCGCTATGGGTTGCGTTCCCAAAAAACGCCCCCGCTGTAGCCCTGTATGGGCGCGCCAGCCGTCGCGAGGCTGACGCGTTGTTCCCCCCAGCTGCAGTATTCGGGGTCGAGCTCGATCCCGAGAAAGCTGCGCCCCAGCTTTTTGGCGACTACCGCGGTGGTCCCGCTCCCAAGAAACGGATCAAACACCATGTCGCCCGCCCGACTGCTGGCGAGCAGCAGCTTGGCCAGAAGCTTTTCAGGCTTTTGGGTCGGGTGGTCCGTGTTTTCTGCCATAGACCAGAAAGGGACGGTCAGGTCGGTCCACACGTTGGAGGGGTGAGTGAGCCGGAATTTGCCGGTACCGTCTTCGCTCCAGTCTTTTGGGCAGCCCCCCGCCCGGTAGGGGGCGCGGACCTTCTTTCGGAGCTTCACTGCGTTGACGTCGAAATGAAACCGGCTGCCATGGGTACAGAACCAGATGTCCTCGGCCACGGATTTCCAGTTTGCAGAGGCGCCACGGCCCTTTTCGCGGGCCCAGGTCACCCGGTTGCGCAGCTGGAAGTGTTGTTTCAAAAGCGGCGCAATGAGCAGGGAGGTCTGCCAGTCTGAGCAGACGTAGATGCTGGCGGTGGGCTTGAGGGTCGGTTTGAGCAGGGCCAGCAGGGAGGCAAACCATTCTGAGTACTCGGCGCCGGTACGCTCCCGGAAGACATTGCCGTTGTAGTTTTTGGTCAGATTATAGGGAGGGTCGAGGATCAGAAGATCCACAAACTGGGCGGGAAGCCGAGGCAGCACGGCGAAGGTGTCTGCGCAGAGGATCCGATTGTGGAGCTGCGCCTCCAAAAAGGGGATGTCGGTTTGCCAGTCCGGGCAGGCAAAGTGTGCTGCTTCCGTGGCGCACCGGCGCAGGGTCCGGTTTCTGGGCGACCGGAGTTTGGCGAAAGGGGGGGCGCCTTGGGTGTCGACCACTTTGGAGCAGGAAACGCGCAGCGTCGGCGCGGAGTGTGGATCATCCGATATCACACCAGTGATTCGGATTTCGCAGAGGAGGGCCGGCTTCTATTTGGCCCCATGATCTGCATTGATAAGGAGGAGCGGCAGAATCTCTAATGGGAACTCCTTCTTTGCGAGGTAGTTTCCAAGGGCGGGTCCGCCGTTCAATACGTGCCGGTTTCTGACAGCAGTGCAGCGTCAAAAGCGATTTCGAGAGTGAGAAAGGATCACGAGATGCCATCGACCCATACTTCTCTTTTTTATCATTTTGTGTTCAGCACGAAAAATAGGATGCCGTGGATTTCAGCGCCGTATCAGGAGAGGTTGCACGGGTAATTGGACGGGGTTGTCCGCGGGGCCGCTGGGATTCCCTACGCGGTGGGCGGGGTGGAAGACCATGTGCATGTATTGGCTCAGTTGTCGGCGACGTGTCGGATTTGCGATTTGATTCGAGATTTGAAGAGCGAATCCTCCTTATGGATGCATCGGGTGATGCGGCATCCTAATTTCGCTTGGCAGGAGGGGTACGGGGCCTTTTCGGTGAGTGCGCCGGCGGTGGATGAGGTGAAGGGGTACATTCGAAACCAGCGAGCGCATCACGCTAAACGGGGGTTTGAGGTAGACTATCTGGAGATGTTAGGAGCTGGCCGGGTTCAATTTAACAAAGAACACCTGTGGTGACGGTCCCCGCGCGGAGGGATGGGGGATGAGGGCTACTAGCTGTTATGCTGGGCCCGGAGGGCCCTGCGATAATTAGCCGGTTGGCAAGCGAGCCCCGCGAGCGCCGCCACCGGTCCACCAAACGAGCGCCATCCGCCCCGGCAGGGGCGCAAGACCGGTTCCCAGTTGAGGCGTCAGGTTCGGGCGTCTCCAGGGCCGGGGCTCTCTCCGGGGGGGAGCTGGCGCACTCAGCAGTAGGCGGAAGGCTGGTAGCGGAAATTGGGGGAGTATTCGGTCGGATCGTATGAGCGGGCCCAGACTGCGGTGGCCGCCCCCGAAATCGGCGGCACCAGCCAGTCCCAGCGGCCTGTAACAGGCCGACCGGCGGAGCGCTCGTCCTCTTCAAAGCGCACGTGGGCCTGGGCCACGGTGTGGTGGTCCGCCATGCGCACGCCGGCCGTCTGGTACGAATGGAGCACCGCGCGGTTCAACTCGACCAGGGCGCGGTCCCGCCAGAGGGACGACTCGCGGTTGGAGAAAATCCCGAGCCGTTGCGCAATCTCGGGCAGCATGTCGTAGCGGCTGATGTCCGCCAGATTGCGCGCCCCGATCTCGGTGCCCATGTACCAGCCGTTGAACGGAGCCGCCGGATATTGGATTCCCCCGATTTCGAGCAGCATGTTTGAGACGATTGGCACGGCATACCACCGGAGGCCAAGCTCCTTGAACCAGTCCCACTCTGGGTGCACGAGGGGAACCTCCAGCACGCAGCCGCGCGGAATTTCGAAAAGCCGCGCTTTCTGTCGGAGGCCGGAAAGCAAGAGGGGCAGCACGTCAAAGCGTCCCTTTTCCGCCGGGGGTTTCCACCCGAGGGCGAGGCATTTCTCCGTGAAGGCCGCCTCCGCCGGGTCCCCGAGAACGGCCCCGTCAGCAGCCCGGTAGCCGGCGTAGCGGAGCAGTTGGTAGTTCCAGATTCTCAGTGTGTTTTTGGAGCGGGGGCGGGCGGGGGCGAATACGGTCACCAGCGGCCGCACCGCCCCCGCGTTAGTCGCGGCGTCCACGTGCGCAACGCATTGGGATGCGGCGTCTTCGAGGGAGCGGAGCCCGCGTGCGTCGCGCACCTCCAGTTGCTTCCAGAAAAAACGCCCAATGCAGCGCACGCTGTGCCGCCACGCAAAGCGGCAACCCCAAAGCAGCTCCTCCGGTGAATGCTCGTAGAAACCGTGCCGCTCAATCTCACGCCGGACCTCTTCCCGTCGAGTCTGGGTCACAGGCGGGCCGCCCGGCTCAATTTCCAGGAGGTCCAAAAAGGCGCCGGCCTTGTCCGTGAGCGAGAGGCGCCGCGCCGGCTTGAGGCGCTGGTACACCGCCGCCGCAGCCAGTGGCGTCGGGCCCTGCGGGCTCCCTGCGGTTTGCGGGCAAAAGGACATCAATCGGAGCAGTCTTCTAGGGCTGAAAATCGGCACTCAACGCCGTCTCCTCCCAGAGCCTCAATTCCGCTTCGCGTTGGGCCAGCGTGCGGCGGCTCTTCTCGAGCGCGTATTTCCCGAGCACCAAGCGCTGGGGCGGCTTCTCGGCGTCGACCGCCTGCAAAATGGCCTGCGCGGCCCGCGCCGGATCGCCCGGTTGTTTGCCGTCGATGGTCCCCAAAAACTTCCCGAACTTGCCCGAGCTGCCCTCGTACTCGGCTAGGCCTGACGGCGTGCGCTCGAGTCCGCGTGAAATGAAGTCGGTCCGAAAGGGGCCGGGCTGCACCAAGGTAACTTTCAGGCCGAAGGCGCGCCCTTCCAGCGCCAGCGATTCGCTCACTCCCTCAAGGGCGCACTTGGCGGCACCATAAATCCCGAAGCCGGCGTAGTTGGCGATGGCTGCGGCGGCGCTGATGTTGAGGACGTGCCCGCTTTTTGCCGCCCGGAAGTGGGGCAGCGCGGCCCGGATCAGCGCGAGCGGACCGAAGAAGTTGACTGCGAAGTTGCGCTGGATCTGTTCGGGGGTGGACTCCTCCACGGCCCCGACGAGCCCGTACCCGGCGTTGTTAGCGAGCACGTCGAGCCGTCCAAACACGCGTACCGCCTCCTCCACCACAGCGCCGCACTGGGCAGTGTCGGTGACGTCGAGCTCCGCCAGATGGACGGTACCCGGCCAGCGCGTGGCCAACTCGAGCAGGGGCGCGGTGTTTCGCGCAGTGGCGACCACCCGGTCTCCCCGTTCCAAAGCGGCCTCAGCCAAGGCGCGGCCAAATCCGCTCGAGCAACCGGTAATCAGCCAAACTTTTTCAGTCATGCCCGCATTCATAGCGTGCCTGCCGACTTTGGCACGGCGGAAATCGGCCTTCGGCCGGCCTCCGGGCGTTCGACTCGCCGTTGTTTCCCGGCCCGGGGCCGCACGTCGCAGGCAACCTACTTGCGCGCCTCAGGGACGACCTTGAGCCGCACAGCCTCTTTGCCCCGCTCCACGGATACGTCCACGGTCTGGCCGATTTTGACCGCATCCAACGCGAAGGTGTAGTCGTAGATGTTGGTGATTTTTTGCCCGCCAAACTCAACGATCACATCCCCGCCCTGAAGGCCGCCTTTTTCCGCCGGACTGCCGGCGCGCACGCCGCTGAGCTTCACTCCCTTGACCTCGGTGGCGTAGTCGGGAATTGAGCCGATATAGGCGCGCAGCGTTTCGCGCGACCCGGACTCCTGCTGCTGCGAGCGTTCCACCCGCGCAAAGTCGGGGCGCTCGGGTGCCGTGGCCAGATCCTGAATCAGGGCCGCCGCAAACCGGCTGATCCTTTCCAGCCCTGGGTAGTCCAGTTTTTCGGGCGTGTCCGTGGGACGGTGGTAGTCGTCGTGCGAGCCGGTGAAGAAACTGAGCACTGGGATGCGCTTGGGATAAAAGCTGGTCGTGTCGGTGGGCAGGTAGGGATCGTCCTGCAGAACCAGGTTGAAGCCGGCGGCGACGTTGCGCTTCTCAATCAGCGGACGCCAGGCCTTCGAGGAGGCCACCCCCTGCAGGTTCAGGCGGTTTTCACGCAACCGGCCCACCATGTCGAAGTTCACGTACGCCGCGATCTTGCCGATCTCAACGGGAGGCTTTTCGGCAAAGGAGGCCGACCCGATCAGCCCGATCTCCTCGCCCGACCAAAACCCCAGAAGTATCCCGCGCTTGAAGCGTTCCGGGTGCGCTTTGCGCTCCTGTGCGAGTGCCGCGGCGACCTCGAGCAGCAGGGCGCAGCCCGAGGCATTGTCATCGGCGCCGGCGTGGATGCCCTTTTCCTCCCCGGAACGCGCGAGGGAATTTGACTCAACCCCGCGGCCCAGATGGTCGTAGTGGGCGCCGGCGAGAATCCATTCGCCCGTGGACCCGGGCCCGGGCGGGATGGCCGCCACCACGTTGCGGTCGGTGCCCTTGCGATGGACGACGCCCGCCTCGAGGCGGACCTTTGCTCCCGGCAGCACGAAGCCTCCCGGGGCGTGCGGGTTTTCCTGGTCAAGTTCGGCTTGCGCCTGCTTAAGCGTTTTGCCCGCTGCGGCCAGCAGTGCATCGGCCACCTCCATACTCACCGAGTGCGCGAGAATCCCCGATCCGCCCAGCGCGTTATCGGAAGAAAGCCCCACCAGTTCGCCCGGTTGTGGGGAGGCCGGCCCGGCCACCACAAGGACGGCCTTCGCCCCGCGCTCGCGTGCCAGCATCGCCTTGTACCGCAGGCCCGCATAGCGATTGAGCTGGGCGCGCCTGGGCGCCTCCACCCCCTCGGGCACGTAACGCAAAAGCAGCACCACCTTGTCCTTCACCTCCAGCCCATCGTACGAGTTGTAGCGCAGCGTCTTGCTGCCCTCCGGCACTGACAAACCGTACCCGGCAAAGACCACCTCGGCCTCCGCCGTGCCGGAGTCGCTGAAGGGCAGCGGCCGGAAATCCTTCTGCAGCGCGAAGGTGTTTGCCTTGCCTCCGCTTTCCACCGCCAGTGCGTTGTGGCCCTCCAGCAGTTCCACCCCCGCGGGAAACTCAAACTCCTGGGCGAAGTCCTTGCCGATCGGCTCCAGCGCGTTCGCCTTGGCATACGCGCCGATCCAGTCCGCGGTCGCCTGCGCTCCCGGGGTGCCGGTGCGGCGTCCCTCGCGGGCGGGAGCCGCCAGCCACTCGACCTGCGCCTGCAAATCCGCCGCGCGAATCTCCGGCGAAAAATCGCTCCGGGCGGCGGTCTGGACGCGCGCCGGGCTCTTGGCCACCGCCTCGAGTGCCGCGGCGTGGTCCCAGTCGGCAAGGTGGAGCTGGGACTTCCCGCCCGCCCCGCGGTTGGTAGTCCAGCACAGCTTTGCGCCGTCCGGGGAAAACACCGGCAGCCCGTCAAAGCCCGGGGTCCAGGTCACGCGGACCGGTTCGTGCAGTCCGTCGGTGTCCGCCAGGAAGAGCTCGAAGTTGTCGAAGCCCAGCTTGTTGGCGGTGAAGATGAGATACTTTCCGGAGGGATGAAAGTACGGGGCCCAGGACATGCACCCGAAGTCGGTGACGCGACGCACATCCGTGCCGTCCACGCGGCAGGTGTACACGTCGGCGTTCATTCCGCCCGTGTCGAAGCGGCGCCAGACGATCCGCTGGCCGTCCGGCGAGAAGAAAGGGCCGCCGTCATAGCCCGGGGCGCGGGTGATTTGGCGGACGTTTGAGCCGTCCGCATCCATGACATACAGGTCGGCGAAATAGGCGGGATCCTTGTCGAAGCGGGCGCGGTCCTCGGGGGAGAGTTTTTCCAGGGGATAGGCCCCGCGGGTCGAGGCAAGGACGATGTGTTTGCCGTCGGGGGAGAAGGAGGCCTCGGCGTCGTAGCCCGGGGAGTGGGTGAGCTGCCGGATCGCGGAGCCGTCGGCGTTGGCGGAGAAGATCTCGTATTCGGGATCGTAGTCCCAGGAATAGCGGCGGGTTTTTCCCGAGGCGCGGAACTCGAGTTCTGCGGTCATCTTGGCCTGGGCCTGGGGATCGACGTGGGTTGAGGAGAAGAGGAGCCGGTTTTGAGCCGGTTGGAAAAAAGCGCAGGTGGTTTTGCCTGCACCCGTGGAAAGCCGGCTGACATCGCCCGAGAGCAGGTCGAGCGTGTAGATCTGGTAGAACGGGTTGCCGGGCTCGCGCTCGCTTTGGAACACGAGCGCCTTGCCGTCGCTGCGGAAGTAACCTTCACCGCTGCGGGCGCCCTCGAGGATGAGCTGGCGGGTGTTTTGCAGGAAGGCAGACTCCTCGGCGGCGGGGAGCGGCGCGGGAAGAAAAAGTGCGGCGAGGAGTGCGGCGAGGGTGGAGGGGTTGCGCATAGTCAGATCGTTAACACGCCCGTTGAATTGGGCAAGCGGCAGGCGAGGAAAGCCGGTCAGGCCAGCGTGTAGGTTTGGAGGACGCCCCATTCCGGCCACTTGTCCAACTTGCGCTGGGGCTGGCCGCCGGCGCCGGAAAGCACCAAGGTGAGGCCGTCGGCGCTGAAACGGGAATGGGTCAGCCGCTTTTTGGTATCGAGCGAATGCACGAGGGAGCCGTCGGCGGCGGAGAACAGGGCGGCGTTCCAGGTGCCCTGCGCCTGGCGGCCCGCCATCAGGAAGTGGCCGCCGTCTGGGGTCCAGCACACGCTTTCCATGAGGCCCGAGCCGTGCTGGCCGTCCTTGATCTGGTCCAGCCGCTCGGCGCTGCGCCAGTTCCAGCGCTGCCACGTCATCTTGCCGTTTCCGGCCATCGGATCCGCCATGGGGCCCATGCCGCAGCAAAGCAATGCGGCGCCGTCCGGTGAGAAGGCGAGGCCATAGATACCTCCGCAGTAGTGGTGTGTTTTGGTTGTGCCCCAGGAGGTGAAGTCCTGAGAAGTCCACAGGCTTACGGGCGCTGGGGCGCGGGTAAGCAGGCTCCAGACGCGGACTTCGCCCAGCATGTTGGCCGCGGCCAGGTGAGTGCCGTCGGGGGAGATGGCGCAACTGAGCACGGGCGGGGTGTGTTCGAAGGAGGCTACGCACTCGCCGGTGCGGGTGTCGAACACCTTGACGGTGGGGTCCGCCGCCGGGGCCGGTTCGTACTTCCAGCCGCCGGGGAGGTACTGGCCGGTGGTGGTGGCAAGTAGGGAGCCGTCGGGGGAGAGTGCGATCTGCCAGCTCCAGAATTGGTGTGCCTGGAGGCGGCGCCAGCAGCGCCCGGTTTCGACGTCGTGCCACAGGAGAAAGCCGTCGTAACCGGCTGAAATCAATGTGCGTCCACCGGGGAGCAGGGCGCACCCGCTCGCGTAGGAGTGGTGGGTGCCCTCGAAGGTGGAAGTCTTGCCGGAGCCGAGCTCCACCCGGTAGATGCGCCCGTCGACGCAGGCCGCAAAGGCGGAGGCGGCGTCGGGCGTGATGGCGAGACCGAGCACGCCGGTGGGTAGCTTTCGGTCGGCGGCGAGGGTGAGCTTCATGGGCTTCAGGCGAGAAGTTCGCGGATCGGGGCGGCCTTGTTTTCCACGCGGTGGAAGGTGGGCATCCCGGGCAGGTCGTATTCGCCGTAGGGGTCGAGGCCCAGGGCGGTGAAGATGGTGGCGAAGAGGTTCTGTTCGGAAAAGGGTTTCCCGAGGACGTCCACGCCGTCGGGGTCGGTGGCGCCGACGACCACCCCGCGTTTGAGTCCGCACCCGGTCATCATCATGCTCCACGCGTTGGGATAATGGTCGCGGCCGCGGGCGGGGTTGAGCCAGGGGGTACGGCCAAATTCGCCCATGGCGATGACAAGGGTCGAGTCGAGCAAGCCCCGCTGTTCCAGATCGGTGACCAGGTGATAGAGAACGCGGTCCAACTCGGGCACGAGCATCTGGTGGATCTCGTGCTGGAAGACGTGGTTGTCCCAGTTCATGCCGTTCGAGACCATGACAAAAGGGGCGCCCTTCTCCACCAGGTTGCGGGCCATGAGCGAATGCTGGGCAAAGCTTCCAGGGCCGTAGCGCTCCCTGTCCGCTTTGGGAAGCTTGTTGAGATCGAACAGGTCGGCGCTTGCCGCGAGGCCGCGCATGCGTTCAAAGGCCGCGTTCTGGCTTCGCGCAACCGTGCCGCCCCGATCGCGCTCGTACTTTGCCGTGAGGAACTTCCGCAGGAGCTCGCGCGCCTCCCTGTCCTGCGCGGGGATCGCTTCCTCCACGGCGTTCTTAAACTGCGTGTACTCGCCACCCAGCCTCACGGGGGCGTGCTCGGCCCCCAACCAGCCCGCCCAGTTGCCTGCCTTGAAGGTTTCGAACTCGTTTCCGCCCGGAATCGGATCGAGCAGGATGAAGTTGGGGATGCGGGCGTCCAACTGTCCGAGCGCTAGTGAAAGCGAGGAGCCGAGCGTGGGGCGGGTGAAGCCGGCCCGGTCCGGGTTGCCGCGCTGGAGGAGCGAGATGGCCTGAAGGTGCTCCGACTGCGCGGTCTTCATGCAGCGCACCACGTTGAGCTTGTCGGCGATGCTGGCGCACCTAGGCATCAGCGACGAGAAGTGCACACCCGGGACCTTGGTCGGAATGCTGCCAAAGGGACCGCTGCTGGGGCGGCCCGGCTTGGGGTCCCAGGTTTCAAACTGGCTGGGCGCGCCGCACAGCCACAAAAGGATGCAGTGTTTCTGTGCCCTTTTGGTTTCGGCGGCAAAAACCGGGTGGTGAAAAAGACCGCTAAAGCTCGTGGCGCTCGCCAGCGCTCCGCCGGTGAGGCCCTTGAGAAAGAGGCGCCGGTGGAGGTGGTGTTCGTCGGTGCGGCACTGCCCAGGAGGAGGAGGGGAGGAATCCATTGGCTAGGGCATGGTAAGAAATTCAGCGCTGGTCAACAGCGCCCAGAGCAGGTCGCGCACGCCCCCGGCCGGGTCGGTCTTCCTGGCTTCGAGAAAGGCTTGCAAACGCGCGGTTTCCTCCGCGTCGGGTTCCCGGGAATACACTGCGGCGAAGGCCCCTCTCAGGCGGGCGCTGGTGTCCGGAAGCGCCGCAAGCCGCTCCGTAGTGTTTCCGGGGCTGGACTGGAGGAAGCCAGCCAGCGCCGGGGAGGAGTTGAGAAACTGGGCCTGCTGGAACGAGGCGCTGTACTCGTAGGGCAGGAGGTCGGGGATGGCTGCGACGGCCGCCTTGCGGAGCGCTTCGGAGTCCGCGGAAAGACCAGCCGCCACCCGCCAGGAACGGGCGAGTTGTTCGGCGGAAAGCGGCCGTTCCAAGGCGCCGGCAAACGCCTCCGGCGGGTGGGCGGAGGCTCCCAGTGCGTAGGCGTGGGAAAGCACGATGCCGCGGACGAGGCGGCGCGCGTCGTGGTTGCTGGCAGAAAAATCGCGGGCCAGCCAGTCGAGCAGTTCCGGTTGGGCGGGGGCGTTGCGCTCGTTCATTTGGTCCGCCGGATGGACGATCCCGCGGCCGAAAAAAACCGACCACATGCGGTTGACGAAGGCGCGGGCGAGCAGCGGGTTCTCGTGCGTGGCAAGTTCCGCAAAAGCCTCGCGCCTAGAGTATTTGGGCACCCTGACCTTCGCCTTTGGATCGAGGTATTGTTCATCGGAATCCTCCTGCTTTTGATCGCCGGCCGGCCACGTCTCCGAAAGCGTGCGGCCGGTCAGGAGGGTCACGAGGGCGGGCTGGGATTCCTTTTTGAGGTTGGTGAAATTTACAAAACCCCCGGTGGCCGACTCTGCCACGCCGTTGGAGCCCTCCACGTTTTTGCCCCGGTTGAAGGCCGTGACCAGACCCCAGTAGTGCGCCTGCTTGATCTCGCGGGCCAGCGGATGGTCGTGGCACTGGGCACAGTCGATCTTCGTCCCGTAGACCACCGGGGCGACGGCTTCCGCGATCACTTGGTGGTCGTTTTTGCGCTCGTAAAGAAACCACGTGGAGCCCTTGTCCTCAGGCTTGTCAGCGCGCGCCGTCAGAAAGGCCCGGACGGTCTCGTTCCAGGGGCGGTTGGTGCGGAACGCGGTTTCAAGAAAGGCCCACCAGCCGTTTTGCTTGCGGCGGTCCTCGGAGTTGCCCCGCTTTGTGCGGCCCAGGAGAAAAACGTCCCACAACTCCCGCATGTGCAAGGGGTACTCGGCGGAGGCAAGCAGGCTGTCCACGAGTGCCGCGCGTCGGGACTCCGGCGGCGCCTTCAAAAAGGCTTCCAGCTCCTGCTCCGAGGGAATGCGCCCCACAAGGTCCAGATGAAGTCGGCGGCACCAGAGGGCCTCGGTGGTGGGGGGCGCCGGAGTGAACGCCCCGCGGCTCCAGCTTTGCGCGAGCAGCGAGTCAATGGCCTGCTCGACGGAGGCGAAGTGTTTCTGTGCGCCGGCCGCTTCTGTCTGGCGGGCCGGAGCGGCGGCGAGTGCGGTAATCCACTGGCTGATAGCTTCGCGGTCCGCGTCAGAGAGCTGCTTTTTGGGCGGCATGTGGGGGTCGGCCCCGGCTGCGAGTTGCGTGAAAAGGATGCTTTCGGCCGGTTTGCCGGGGAGGACTGCGGGGCCGGATTCGCCGCCCTTGAGCACGGCCTGGAGCGTGTCGAGTTCGAGGCCTGCCTTTTGCTCAATGGGCCCGTGGCACTTGACGCACTGGAGGTCAAAAAGGGGCTGGATCTTGCGCGCCCACAGGACGGAGGAATCCGCGCCGACGGAGGCCTGCGGCCCGAGCAAAAGAAGAAGTGGCAGGAGGCGGGAGTGGTACATCTGCGTGCTCTGAGCTAACTTTCAGAGCCTAGCACCATCCTTCAGACGGCCAATCATTAGCTGCGGCGTCACCCCGGTCCGCCCTCCTTCTCTATCCGAGCTGGGGCAGTTCCCAAAGCGCTCTGACCAGAGCCATGGCGCGCTGACTTGGCAGAACACCCGGCTCCATCTGGTTCATGACATAGGCGAAACCCAGTCCGCGCTCCGGGTCGGCGAATGCCACGCTGCCGCCCGCTCCGGGATGGCCGAACGCCGAGCGGCCCGGGCCGAAGATGTGGCGCTTCTTGGTGCCGTCCGCGGAAATCGGGTCGCGCATGAAGCCGCAGCTGAAGGAGGTCTCCATCTGCAAGACGAGGTCGGGTCCCTGGACACTCCCGGTTTGGATGCAGTTCAGTGTGGACGCCTCAAAGAAGCGGCGTCCTTCCCACGCGCCGCCGCAGGCGAGCATGGCGTAAAACTTTGCCAGTGCGGAGGCTGTGCCAATCCCCCCAAACCCGGGATAGCAGGCGGTGCGCGCCTCAGGGGTGTTCATCGCCGCGGCGGAGTGCAGACCCTTTGGGGAGGCAAAGGAGCGGGAGGTGAGGGAACCCGGGGTCATGAACGCGGCGAGGAAGGGATCGCCTTTGGGCAGCATGGCACGAGGGGAAAAGACGGGGGCCACCCGGGACAGAAGATGGGGGGGCAGGCCGATCCAAAAATCCAAGCCCAACGGCTCGGCAAACACCCTGCGCCAGTAGGCACCAAGGGATTCCCCTGCACCCAGCAGGCGGAGCAGTTCGTCCAACAGAAAGCCAAAGGTCCGGGGATGGTACCCATGGGACGTACCCGGTTCCCATGCAGGAGCTTGGCTGGCGAGCGCGGCGGCGACGGCATCGCGGTCCTCGACCGGTGGGGCGCCGTCCAGGGCGCACAGACCGGCCTGGTGCTGGAGGAGCATGCGCAGGGTGACAGCGGCCTTCCCCGCCGCAGCAAAGGCGGGCCAGATTTTGGCCACCGGAGTGTGAAGCGGCAACTGCGCAGCCTCCAGGGCGTGAAGCAGGCAAGCGGCTGCAGGGCCCTTGGTGGCGGACCACACCAGGACGGGAGTGTCGGGTTGCCAAGCCAGTGAACGTTCCGCGTCTTGAAAACCTCCTCCCAAGCGCACCGGAGGGTGGCCCTGCCTCCAGAGGGCCACCGACGCCCCCAATTCGCCGAGGCTCAAAAGGTTGTCTTCAAAAGCTAGTGAAAGTGCCTCAAGATTCATGTGGAGAGCCGAATGAAAGCAGGAGAAGGGGCGTTTCAGTGTGAGAAAAGTGCGGGAAGATGAGGTTGTGTGCGGAAATCACTTGACCCTCTTGGACTGGTGCAGCATCGTCCCGCCCCGATTTGTTCCAGAAGGAGTTTCACTATGAGCCGAGTTTGCAGCATCACTAAAGCCAAGCCCACACAGGGCTCCATTATCCACCGTCGCGGTCTGGCCAAGAAAAAAGGCGGGATCGGGCAGCACGTCACCAAGGTGGTGGCCCGCACCTTCTATCCAAATCTGCAGCAGAAGCGGATTTGGGTGGCTGAAGAAAATCGTTTTGTGACGGTCAAGCTCACTGCGCGTGCGCTGAAGACCATCAACAAGAACGGCGCATTCGCGACTCTGAAGAAGGCAGGGATTCTCTAGTTTCTACCGCTGGGATCTTCGCGCCTTCTTCGCTTCCGAGCGGACCGTTGGCCGCGCTTGCAGCTCCAGCGAAGTTCGTAAAGTGCCTTAGAAGGCTTTTTCCAAAACAAAATTAATCAGTTCAACACAGTTTTCTCTTAAAACATTATGTCATACAGCGTTCAAAGCAAAAAGTCCGGTAAGACCTATTTCCTGCACGGCCGTCGCCAGAAGCTTAAGGGTGGTCAGGAAGTCACACTCTACTTCTTCGCTGGCGAAGCAAAGGAAGGCGCCTTGGACGCGCTTCCCGCCGGGTACGAGGTTTCCGAGAACGCCAGCACAGGCCTCCCGCTCCTCAAGAAAATTAGATAGTCTGCAAGACTGAAAGTTCGCCTGACCTAGTCTCGCCTGCTGGCGGACTGTCAGGCCAAGCAAAGCGGCACCGTTTCGGCGGTGCCGCTTTTTTGCGGGTAGGGCTACGGGCGGCATCGAAGCCTGTCTGCTTGCTTAGGGTTCTGAATGTGCTTGACTCAGAGAAACGCTGGTTAGAACGTGGGAATATCCCTATGAACATCAACCTGAACAACCAGTACGCGGTATTGCGCTCCAGTGCGTACGACATTAATCAAGTTGCCAAGACCCAGAGCAAGCTCATCACCCAGATCGCAGCCGGTTCTCAAACGGTGGACCCCACTTCCGCTGGCGTTCAAGCAGGGTCCGTACTGAAGCTGCGGAACTCAGGATTGCGGTTGCGCTCGATTGAAACAGGGGTGGTTAATGCGATGTCCTTTCTGGAAACACGGGCTGGAGTTTTTCGGCAGATGGCCGAGGTCGTGGGCCGCATGAGCCAGCTTGGGTCTCAGATGGTCGATCCCTCGAAGAATGCCGAGGATGTGCAGAACTACTTTGAGGAGTTTTCCAAATTACAGGATGAGCTCTCTTCCTACCGGACGGCTCAGTTCAACGGGAAGAATTTGATGAACTACCTTAGCGAGGGGACCCAAGGCTCGGGAACAGCCACTGAGATGCTTCCTGTGGCGTTGAGTCAGGAGGCGGACAAGACTTTGAACATCACGCAGAGCGATGTTAGAACACCAGGAGGTCCGTTCAATGATTTGCTCGGTGAGATCACCACGGACACAACGCCCAACAGGGACCCAGTCGCGGACTACACTAGGTCACAACTTGTTGACGAGACGCTGTGGGGCCAGAAAGGCTTTGATAATTTTATGCAGGACATCTCTCGGCGCATGGCAGTGAATCAGACCGAGCAGTCGCAGCTCAGGCTGAACCTGGACAGAATCCGGGAGCGCATGCTAGGCACCGACGCTGCGACCAGCCGTGTTGCGGATGTAGATGTGGCGCAGGAGCTTACGGTCCTCGCGCGGACAGACATGCAGTTCCGAGGGGCGATCGCCACCAAAACCCAATCGAATGTACTGGCCGATTCGGCGTTACAAATCCTCTCAAACCAGGACTTCTCGAGTCCTCTGATCCAGGAAGCGAGGCTGGCTACCGCTTCGACCCGCTCTCTGATTGGATAGCCGTCCGCTTCTCATCCTGGGGAGGGCAAGCCTGATGCGCCAATTTGCCGTGAATCGCTTCGCCTGACCCCTAGGTGCAGCGGAACCCAGTAACAAAACTTATGAGGTACGGCGGAGTCATGATAAAAGATTGTCTCCTCTAGAGTGTCTGTTAGATAGTCAGGCGAGTCTGGGCTTACACCGTACTCAAAACCAAACATGAGTCTCTCAAGAATCAACGCAACCTCGGGAACCATGGCGGCGGCTGCAGCATTGGCTCAGTCCCAAGCCCTTCAGTACGCGAATCGTTTTGCGGAACTGCACAACGCAATCGATGCCGGTGACCTGGGCGCCGCGCGGAAGGCGCTCTCTGATTTTAATAGGGATTCCGCCGTGGCGACAGCCAATGGCTTCGACCCAGTCAACCAGACTTCTTCCCTGCGCAGGGAGTTTTCCACCATCCGGAAAGCACTGCTCAAGGGGGACATCAAGACGGCCCAAACCGCCCTCTCGACACTCAAAAAGGAACTCGGTGTTGCAGCGCCTGAGCCTGCGGAAAAGACGCTCCCGGCCGGCCCGGTGAGCCCTGCGGCGGCGCTTCAGATGGAGAACTTGTCCTCTTTGAGGAACCGCCCGGGTGCCGGTGGCCGGGATTCTGCTTTGGTTTCCTCTAAAATTTCCAAGGCCCCCGGGGTTGGCAGCGATCCGTCCCGCGACATCCGTTCGCTGCGGGGAACTGTCCAGGCCGAGGATCAGCAGAAGACGGGAAGCACCGCGATCAAGATCCAGCCCGCCCTGACTTCCTTCACCCAAGGCCCGCAGGTGTTTCCTACTTCGGGCGCGGCTGCAGCGAAGCTTTCCGTCCCTCTAGTCAAAACCTCCACCCAGGCAGTTTTGCAGGGGCTTGCCGCAACCCAGCCGAACGCCCAGGTGCTTGATCTGGGGGGCACCTCGTTTGCCCCCACTCCTGAGATGATGCTCGGGAGCAGGGGGATGTCCATTCCCGCCGGAGCGGAGCTTCAGTTTGCCAACAATCCGATTCTTTTGCAGACAGTGGCATTCCGCCGCTGACCGGCGAGAGATAGAATAGGGGAGATTCTAGGGGAGGCAGTGTACGCTGTGCAAACGCGCAGCGAAACACACGGTTCACTGCCCGGCTGGAGCCGGAAGGTAAAATGCCGAGTGAGGCACGCAGTAAGCTGGGTGCTCATTTTTTGTCGTCTAATAGAGCAACCTTATCCCTAGTTGTTAGTTAGTATGAGACCCCCCTTTGTTCTCGGTGCTTCACTGGCTGCCGGCTTTTGTGCCGGTTTGCTTGTGCAGAGGGGCGCTCTTTCGCCCTCAGGGGCTTCCCTCGAAAGCGCGGTGGCCCCAGCGCAGCCTGCGCTGGCCGGCCTTCGTGCTACGGGTGCCGCAGATACTGACCCCGCTCCAGTACTGAGCGTGTCTGAAGGGGAAACCTTTAGCGCCCTTCCCAAGGAGCGCCAGACGGATGCGCTGGCACGTCTGAGCGCAAAGCTGCTCAAGGGAGGCGGGACGGGAGACATGCTGCTGCTTGCCAAGTTGGTCGGGGGCCTGGGTTTTGAGCAGGCGGCGACGATCTTGGAGCAGCTGCCCAAGGAGGCGGGTGCCAAGCCGGACCCCTCCGACGGAGCCAGAAGCGCTCTGGTCGAGCGGTTGGCGGCACTCGATCCCAACCGGGTCCTTGAGATGGGACGGACCACTGAAGACCCCACACTTGCCCAGGCGGCGGTGGTGGCGCTGGCCCACAAAAGCGGCGCAGAGGCCATCCGCGCGCTCGCCCAACTGCCAGACAAGTTTCAGGCGAGCGTCGCCGCGGCGATGCGAGGGAGTTTCAACGACGGCCTCGCCAAGGCGTCAGGAAGCCTGGCCACCATGGCGGCGGCGCTGAAGGAAAATCCGCAGTTGCTGGGCCCCAAATCCCCCAGCGAGGGAGTGGTGCGCCGGTTCCTCGGGCAGGTGGCCTCGCAGGCCGCCGCCACCGATCCTGAGGCCACAATGGCGGAAGTGCGCAGGATGGCGGCCGGACTGGTTCAGCCCAAGCCTGGGGAGGATCCGAAGGTTGCGGAGAGCGCGCTAGTAGCCCGCATTGGCTCCCAAATGACGCGGGCGATGCGCGCGGACGCTCCGGGATCCGAGCGTGTGGTTTTCGACTTGCTCGCCGACACCGAAAAAAACGAAGTGCAGGTGTCCCTCGAGGCTGCCGCCAGGTTTAGGAGTGGCGGGGTGGAAGATGCAATCCGGTTCGCGGAAAAACAAGGAAAGGAACAGTTTACGAAAAACGCAGCAGGTGGAGTGTGGTGGTCGCTGGCCCAACAGAACCGCTCCTCGGCGATGCAGTGGATTGAGACCCTTCCCCAAGGGGCTGTTCGGGATGGCGCGTTGAGTTCTCTCAGCCAGGAGGCGGCCTTTCGTACAAGAAGTTGGGGAGACAGCGGGGAAACGATCCGCGCCGGTGCCGAACTCCTTTCGCGCACCTCCAGGCTCGACTACTACGCTTTGCTCGCCGGGCAAAGCCGCGGCGCAGGGGTTTCCCGGAGCGAGTTTATTGCGGGCCTCCCGCTGCCAGAGGCCGACAAGTCCGAGCTCCGCCGCAGGCTGGCTCCGATTCGCGCCAAATAGCGCCTACGCCGTTTTCTGCCCATGTCTCCACGTCTTTTACTCCTGCTTAGTGCCGCCTCAACGGCGCTCGGGTTTCAGCTT
>CAMCIN010000007.1 GCA_945874745.1 Akkermansia muciniphila
AGTCGGCGGCGACGGGGTCAACGGCGTTACCTACCATCCGGAGGAGATGAAACTGCTCCTCGAGGAACTTTGCGTGAGCGCCGGCGTGAAGGTCCAGTTGCACACGCGCATTGTCGCGGCCCAACGCGAAGACCGCCGCCTGACCGCCATCATCACGGAGTCGAAGTCCGGCCGCCAAGCCTGGGCGGCGCCCGTGTTCATCGACACCACCGGCGACGGCGATCTTGGCGCCCGCGCTGGCTGCGAATTTGAGCTTGGGCGCGAACAATCCTGCCCCTGTCAGCCGATGACGCTTTACGCTTTGGTGACGGTCAATGACGTCCGCGCCTTGGCCGACCAGCTCCACCCAGTGGGCGGAAACGGGCGCCATGTAGGCCCTGATAATTTCAAGGCCGTCCTCGCGGCGGCTGGCGTGACGCCCAGCTACGGCAAGGCGACGCTGTTCCCTATCAAGGACAACCTCGTCCTGCTGATGGCCAATCACGAATACGGCATCAACGCGACCGATGCGGCCCAGGTCACGGAAGCCACCATGCGCGCCCGGGCCGAAGTCAACGAGATCGTCCGCAAGCTGCGCAAGTCCGGCGGCGCATGGGCCGGTGCACAAATCGTGGCCACGCCGGCCCAGATCGGCGTCCGCGACGGCCGTCGTATCAAGGGCCGCTACATGATGACGAAGGACGACCTCATCACAGGCAGCCGTCAGGATGACGCCGTTGTCCGCGCGACCTTTCCCGTCGACATCCACGCCCTGACGGCAGAGGAAAACAAGAAATCGGCTTACTCTAGCGCCGGCGTGAAAGTGAAGCCTTACGACATCCCGCTGCGCGCCCTCATCGCGAAGGACGTCGACGGATTGATGATGGCCGGCCGTTGCATCAGCGGCGACTTTATCGCCCACGCCAGCTACCGCGTGACAGGCAACGCCGTCGCCATGGGCGAGGCGGCCGGCGTCACCAGCGCCCTCGCTGCTGTATCCAAGCGCGCCCCGCACGAGGTCCTCTGGTCCGAGGCCGCCGCCCTCCTCCCCAAAGTACGACAGGCCTGATGATAAAGAGGGAGGGTCCACACCATGTGTTGTCCTTCGGCTCCTTTACCTATCCCCTGACGTGCTGACGGGCGTCCTTCAAAGGCCCGCCTTTCAGACGCCGACGCATTCGACGTTGTCTCCGAACTGTTCATTGTGAACCCGAGGCCGTCGGCCCCAGTTCCGCAGTTTGGAAAGTGGTTGTGCAGGCCTGGCACTGCTTTGTCCAAAAAGGCGACTATTTCCCTGGCACGAATTCGCATTTTGCCCGGCTTCCGGAGCGCGCTCGCGCGCCATGGTCGTGGGAGCGCTAAAGCTCTTGGCGCTGATGTGTTGTGCCGTATGGAACTGGGAGGGGCGCAACCGCATACTATGCCGCGGACAGTGCCCTTAAAACGGGGCTCGTGTTAGAATCGAATCGCAACAAATTAAACCGTTTCAGCGAATCGTTTTCCGTTGCGAGAGCTTCAGGGGCAGTATCTGGTCTCGCTTGGTGCGTCTGGCGGCCTCACGAACAGCCGAAACTCGCTTCACTCAAGTTGCCGCCAGGCAGCCATGGTTTTGCCAAGGATCGTACGCGAGTCGTCCTGGATGCCAAAACCCTGAAAGCCTACCGGCCCGGAGTAGTTCAGTTCCTTGAGGATCCGCAGGAGCCCGCCAACCTCGTAGGACCCGTCTCCCAGGGGCTGGATCAGGCGCTTCCAATTCATCGTCCGCGTGTCGCCGTTGTCGGCTCCGTTAATGGTTACAAAGAAGAGATGCGGCAACGCGGCCTTGAGCACCGGCTTGGGATCCCGGTCGCCCTCGACCTTGAGCCAGTGGCAGAGGTTGAACGTGGCTCCCACATTCGGCCGATTCACTTTTTCCACCAAGCGCAGGGCATCGTCCACGCGTTCAACCCATGAGCCAAGATGGGGGTAAAGCGCGATCCTAACACCACTGGCGCGCGCGAACTCAGCGAGTTCCAACAAGCGCGGCACCACGAACTCATCGCCCGCCGGGTCGGATGGCCTCAGTTTAGCGCCGCCGCGCGACACGTTGGCTATGGCCAGCCACAGCGCTGTATCCCTGCCTTTCAGACGGCTCACCAGATCCTTGAGCTTTGCCTCAAGCTCCGGCTTTGCGGAATCGAAATCCAGCGTGAGGTAGGTGTTGAAGACCTTGAGTCCCTGACGGTCGAATGCTGCCAAGTATTCGCCGGAGAGATAGCCGCTGGCGCCGATCCCCGCATAGCCGAGTTCCTTCAACAATGCGGCCTGGTCATCGGCACTGCTCCTGAGCTTGCTGTCGCTCAAGCCGGTGTTCATGGCAAAGAACGGGTTTGCAGGGGCAGCGGCGGACATGGGGGAGCCTAGCAGCAGAAACGCCGCGCCTCCAAATTGCCATAGGATGGAATGTTTCATCAGTGGGATAGTGGGTCATCAGGGAACCTTCGGCAACCGCCATGGGTCGCGGCGCGAGCAATCCATCAGCACTGTCGCTCCAAGGTCGCCGGAAAAATATCGGACGCAAGAAACAGAAACCCTTGCGAAGGAGGGTGCGTTTTCCCACGGGCAAGGGGACCCCTGCGTGTGGTGTTTGCGTGAACCGGTGCGCACGCCCACGCCCCCCGTTGTGCATCACTTTTCGAGGCCCTGCGGCAAGTCTGTACGCGGCAAGTAGGGCAACACAGTCCGCCTCCAAATCTCATACCCCGCAGCATTCATGTGCAACCGGTCCGCTGCAAATATCTCCGGGGTCGGCAAGCCGTCCGGTCCCAACATGGGATGGAACACGTCGATGAAAAGGAGCTTTTCATTCTGCTTTGTGAAGACCTCGATGAGGGCGTTGGCGCGGATGACCTCGGCCACCTGCGCCCACCGCTTTGGGTTGCCTGCAATCGAGATGTAGGCGATCGGCGTCTCGGGTTGGGAGGCCCGGATCTTGCCCACCAGTGCACGGAACGATTCAAAAACCTGCTCCGCGGTTTTCCCCGCGTTGATGTCATTCCCTCCGGAGTAAACAACGATAAACCGCGGAGTGTGGCCAACACCAGGCGGTCCGCAAAATGGGCGAGGTCGCTCAACTGAGAGCCTCCGAAGCCGCGATTGAGCAGCCGGTGCTCTGGGAAATCAGCTGCCAGCGTCTTCCAAAGCCGAATACTCGAGCTTCCTACAAAAACGATCCCCCCCTTTTCGGGAGGATTCTCCGCATCACGACTTTCAAAAGCGGCGATTTCCTTCTCCCACTTTTCGGGCCCCAAGACCGTCTCCGCTGAGCAGGCGTTCCTGGAAAACAAAAGCGGAAGAGCACACAGCAGGAGCCAGCCACCGACGAGACGCAACAGGTTCATACCCGTAAGCTCGCCAACCCGGCTCCGCTTTCCAAGTCCTTATCCCCACCCATCCCAGAGGCTGAGGGAACCGAGGCGCTGAATGGGTTTTCAAATGGAGATGGGGGCAGGGGTTCAAAGAGGCCCGATGGTGCTCCGGGTTGTTTGATTGGGAGGGATTTAGGTTTGGCGTCGAGAAACTGCTTGAGGGCGATAGAGCCGGATGTTTCTGTTTTGGGTGCGTCTCCCCGCCGGGTGGTATGGAACCTTTCTCCAGCCACTTTTTTGCCGACCACGTCATCCCGGTGGGGGGCTGTGCACCAAACCCACCTGTTTGGAGCCGCGCCCCAACCCTCACTCAGAAACACTAACCACTGGCCTCGTTAAACACGCCAGAGGTATCCAGAGCCCCCTTCCCGTGCGCACCTTCCTATTTCTATTACTTCCCTTCTTTGCCGTGCTTCCCGCAGGAGCCCAGCAAAAAACCGCCAAAAGCAACACCGCAAACACTCCGCTTGTCATCGCGGGCACGAGGTCCGAGACCTACAGAAAGGTCGACAACACCGAACTCAAGGTGTGGATCTTCGACTCTGCACGCAAGGCGGACAAGCCCCTGCCCGCGATCGTGTTTTTCTTCGGTGGCGGCTGGACCGGCGGCACCCCGACCCAGTTTGAACCGCAAAGCCGTCACCTCGCGTCCCGCGGCATGATCGCCATTGTCGCAGACTACCGCGTCAAGACGCGGCACGACGCCAAGCCGGCAGATTGCGTGTCCGACGCCAAGGCGTGCGTACGCTGGGTGCGTGCAAACGCCGCGCGCCTGGGCATCGACCCCACACGTATCGCCGTCGGCGGCGGTTCGGCGGGCGGACACCTCGCGAGTTCCGTGGCGGTTTTGCCGGGGCTCGATACCGCTGCGGACGACAAGTCGGTCTCCTGTCTGCCTGACGCGCTCGTCCTGTTTAACCCAGCCACCGTTCTGGCGCCGTTTCCCGGTCTCAACCTCGGCGGCTTCGGCGCCAACCTGAACAAGGAGCGGCTCGGGTGCGAGCCCGTCGAGATCTCGCCCATCCACCACGTGAAGACGGGTGCGCCGCCCACCATTATTTTCCACGGGAGGGCCGACACCACCGTGCCCTATGCGACCGTCGAGAAGTTTGCAGAGGTGATGCAGGCGGCCGGTAACCGGTGTGAGCTTGTCGGATACGAGGGACAGCCCCATGGCTTTTTCAACAAATCAAAAATGGCAGAGACCCTCGGGGCCACAGACGCCTTCCTCGTTTCCTTGGGCTACCTCCCGGCCGCCCACTGACCCTATGCGCCACCTCCTGTTCCTCATTTTATTCGGACTCCCGTCCATGCTGGTCCAAGCACGGACGCCCAATGTGGTCGTCTTGCTCGCTGACGACGCCGGCTGGGGCGACTTCTCCTTCAACGGCAACCGGCAGGTCAACACGCCAAACATCGATGGGATCGCCAAGGCCGGCGCGCACTTCGAGCGCTTTTTTGTCCAACCCGTCTGTTCCCCCACACGCGCAGAATTCCTGACCGGACGTTACCACCGGCGCCTCGGTGTCTACGGCGTGTCGACCGGGCAGGAGCGGATGAACCCGGCGGAGAAGACTTTCGCCGACTCCTTCAAGGCCGCGGGCTACGCCACCGGCCTGTTTGGCAAGTGGCACAACGGCAGTCAGTGGCCCTACCATCCGCTCGCCCGCGGCTTCGACACGTTCTGGGGCTATACCAGCGGCCATTGGGGCGAATACTTCGACGCGCCGCTCGAGCACAACGGGGACATGGAGCCCTCTAAGGGCTACATTGTGGACATCCTCACGGACAAGGCCCTGGAGTTTATCGAGCATAACAGGAGCAGGCCCTTCCTTTGCTTCGTGCCCTTTACCACACCGCATTCGCCCTGGTCGGCCCCCGCCGAGGACTGGGCGCGCTTCAAGGACAAGCCGCTCGCGCAAACCGCCACTCTGGCCGACAAGGAAAACCCAGACGAGACGCGATGCGCCCTCGCGATGCTCGAGAACCAGGACCGCAACGTCGGCCGCATCCTCGCCAAGCTCAAGGAACTCAACCTTGAGCCGGACACCATCGTGGTGTTTTTCTCGGACAACGGCCCCAACGGTCACCGCTGGACCGGCGGCATGAAGGGCCACAAGGGGAGCACCGACGAGGGCGGGGTCCGTTCGCCGCTGTTCGTGCGCTGGCCCGGCAGGATCGTGCCCGGCACCCAGGTGAAGCCCATCGCCGGCGCCATCGACCTCGCCTCGACGCTCGAGGCGCTCGCCGGAATCAAACGGGCCGGTATCGAACCGCGTGACGGGCGCGACTTGTCGCCCCTGCTCCAGCGCGGCGTCGACGCGGATTGGGCGCCCCGGCGGCTTTTTCACACCTGGGGCAGCAGCGTCAGCGTGCGGACCGAAACGCATCGTCTCGACAGCTCCGGCAATCTTTTCGACATGGTCGCCGACCCGGGACAGACCACGCCGCTCCAGGAGCAAGAGCCCAACCTCACCAAAGAGCTCCTCGCCGAGGCCGCCGCCTGGCGCAAAGAAATGGGGATTGCCTCCGCGGGAGCCGGCAATGGGAAGGCCGGCAAAGGACCCGGGGGCTCCGTCGATCCAAGGCCGATCCAAGTCGGCTACCGTGAATTCCCCCGCACCATGCTGCCAGCGCGAGACGGCGAGCCGCACGGCGGGCTGCGTCGCAGCGGACGGGCGCCCAACTCCTCCTATTTTGTGAACTGGACCAAGCCCACGGACGCAGCCGTTTGGAACATCGAGGTCGTCACATCCGGCGCGTACGTGGTCAGCCTGGACTACGCGTGCCCAACGGACGCGGTTGGGACGCCTCTCGAGTTGTCCTTCGAAGGCTCTCTGCTCAAGGGCCGGCTCACCGAGGCGTGGGACAGTCCGATGAAAAACGAGCAGGACACCTTGCCGCGGCTCAATGGCGAATCGGTCATGCGCGATTTTCGGACGATGACCCTCGGCGAGATCCGGCTGGAAGCCGGCAAAGGCAAGCTGTGCCTCCGCGCCCCGGAAGTCCCCGGCAAGCAGGTGATGGACCTTCGGCGCCTCACCCTAACGCTCAAGTAAGCGGCCTGCGTCACTGCGCTAGAGTCTGCCGGCCAGAACCTCGGCGAAGAGTGCTGCGTCGACATTTCCGCCGCACAGCGTGGTTCCAACCACCTGGCCACCGAGCTGGGCCCGCTCCTGCATGGCGGCGGCAAAACTGGCAGCGCCGGCACCTTCAGCAACATTGTGGGTGTCGGTGTAGAGGGCGCGCATCGCCTGGGCTACCTCGGCATCGGTGACTTGTACGATGTGGTCGATGTGGCTGCGCAAAATCTCCAGGGCGCCCGCGTCCGCCACCCGGACTGCAATGCCGTCGGCAAGAACGGTGCTTGCGGGCGACGGGACCACATGGCCTGCAACCAGTGACTGCGCATAGGTTGTCGCCAGGGAGCTGACGACACCCACAATGCGCGCACGGTGGCCGGTGGCAAGTTTGGCTGCAATCGCTCCACAGGCTCCGGAGCCGAGGCCGATGGGCACATACACCACATCCAGCCGGGGCACTGCGCGGAAAAACTCCAGCCAGTACGTGCTGACCCCAAGCAACAAAGTCGGGTGAAATAGGGGCACCAGGTGTGCGCCCGTTTCCCCGGCAAGCCGGAGTGCGTGTTCGCGGCTTTCCTGAAAGTCATTGCCGTGCTCGATCACCTCCACCCCCAGGGCGCGCATGGCGGCGTTCTTTTCGGTCGAATTTCCCAAAGGCACCACGACAGTGCACGGAATCCCGCGGGCCCGTGCAGCCCAGCCCACGCTTTGGCCGTGATTGCCCCGGGTGGCGCTGATTACGGAGTGCGGCAGCAGATTGTTTTTAGCGAGTGCGTCAAAGTAGCAGAGTCCCCCGCGGAGTTTGAAGGCCCCCACGGGCGAATGGTTTTCGTGTTTCACCCAGCATTCGGCGCCCAGGCGTTCGCTCAGCAGCGCCCAGCGGTACTGGGGTGTGGCCTGAAACTCGCGGTAGACCACCGACGCAGCGGTTTCAATCTCGTGCAGACTTGGCAAAACTGGGGTGTTCACAGCGGGGAAGCATCCGGCTGTCAAAGAGACCGTGCAACCAACTTTAGAGCGGGTCAGGCAAAAACCCGGGCGCGATTGGCGGGCTAATGTCGTCGCTCCGCGGCGTTCATTCCGGCCAACTGCCATCCAGGATGGGCTTTGCGGACAGCTTCGCAGGGTCGAGGACCACGTGCTTCACCTTTTGGCGTTTCCACGTGTAGGTGATGTGTACTAGGCCGTCCTTGGTTTGGATGAGCGCCGGATAGCTGTACTCGCCCGGGTCGCTCTCGAGCACGAGCGCGGCATCTCAGGCCAGGCCGTCCATCGAGACCGACACGCACTGCGTCCACTTGCCATCGGCGAACCGCGACACCCAGATGCCCACGTCCGGCTGCTTTTCGTCCGCCCCTCCGAACCACGCGGCCACCAATCCGCTCTGCGTCTCCGCAGTCAGCGCGGAAGTTCCTCGATGAGGATGTCGTCGAGCAGGAAGGGGCCGAAGCCGATGAAGTTGACGGACTCCTTATCGACGTCGGAGCGTTTGAGGTGGAGCGAGAGCGTCTCCTTGCCGTCCACCCACAGCGTCCACTGCTCGCCAACGTTCTCAGCGACAAACTGGTACCATTTCCCCGGCGAAAGGCCGAGGTTCTTGAAGGTCGACTCCCCTGGAATGCCATAGGCGCTGCGAAACGTTCCCTCGGGAAGCTCCAGCACGGCGGGGTCGAGCGTCTTGCCTTTGAGCGCAGGGTGGTTCACGTCGCGGGTGAAGTCGCGCTCGCCGATGGAGACGTCGTCGCGCGCGCCCGGCTTCGTAATGCGGGTTACCACGTCCCCGATATGCCAGAGGACACTGCCGGGCTTTCCGGGACGCAGCGGGGCATTGATGAGCATGTCCATCAGCGCGCCCTCGCCCTCAAACTTGATGCGGTAGGAGACCCGGACGTTGTGCGCGTGAAACTTCGGATCTATCGATTTGCCGTGTGCCTTGCCGGGATGCCCTTTCCCGTCGTAGATGCAGGCGATGGCGCCCTCGCGGATTTCCCAGGTCTCCGGGATGTTCCAAGTCAGCCCGCCGCCCCAGAGCTTGGGCTCTGCACGCAGCTCGCCACCGCTGAAGTCCTCTTTGATCAGGACGGTGCCCTTGGCGCTGCTCTGCGCGCGGGCGGGTGTCAGGCCAAGGCCTGTGGTGAGGAGGCCAAGGAGGAGCGGAGTGAGCAAGTAACGAGAATGCATGGGGGGTAGGAGGCTGATTGGTTGTGGGTGAGGGAGTGTTCGAGACCGTTTACTTGGTTTGAAACGCGCGGCTGGAGACCAGGGCCTCGATGATGGCCTGAAGCGTGAGGCCGCGCTTGCGGGCCTGGACCTGAATGTCTGCGCAAAGCTCCTCGTCGGTGAATTGGGCTGGCCGGCCGAGGGCATAGCTCACGAGATTTTCGATGAGTCCGGAGGCAAAGGCTTTTTCCCGCTTTGCGAGGGCATCGCGGAGCTGAAAGAAGCCATCGAAGGGTGTTCCATCCGGCAGCGTGCCGCTGGCATCAATGGGGTGGTCCTTGGATTTTCGAACGTTGTAACCGGAGGCGATTTCCGTCACTTCCACAGCACGCCACAGACCGGCAGCGTTGAAGTGTTCAAGCCCGTATCCGATGGGGTCGATGCGCTGATGGCACTGGGCGCACTGCGGCTCCTCCATGTGCGAGGTGAGCAGCTCGCGGGCGGAAAGAAGCTTGCCCGCATGACGGCTGAGCTGAGGCACATTGGGCGGCGCGGGCGGCGGTGGGTCGTGCAACAGTTTGCGCAGCACCCAGGCCCCGCGTTCCACGGGCGAAGAACGCTCTCCATCGGAGCCCATCGCGAGCACGGCCGCCATTCCGAGCAGTCCACCGCGCGGCGTCTCCGCCGACACGGGGACCTTGCGAAACTCCCTGCCGGTGGCGTTCAATCCGTAGTAATTGGCGAGCAGCTCGTTGATGACCACGAAGTCGCTCTTGAGCAGCGTGGTGACGGGCAGGTTCTCGGTCAGGATGGTGCGCATTGTATGAAACACCTCGTCGCGTGCTGCGCGTTTGACGCTGTCGTCGAAGCCCGGATAGAGCCGGGCGTTGAACTGGAAGAAATCCAGCCGCTCCATGCCGAGCCACTGGGGAGTGAAGCCCGTGATGAGGCGCCAGGAATTTGGCGAGGCAAGCAGCCGCCGGGCCTGCGCCGCCAGCACGGAGGTCTGGGCAAGCTCCCCGGAAAGACCGAGCGCGAGGAGTTCCTCATCCGGCGGACCACCCCACAGAAAGTAGGCCAGGCGTGTGGCGAGCTCGGGGCCAGTCAACGCGACGCGCGACGGGGAAGGCGGAGCGGTCTGGGTGGTTCCGGTGGCGGGCGCCGCCGGGGGCATGGCGCCTGTTTCATTGAGATACAGAAAGCTGGGGGAGGAGAGGACGATGCCGAGAGGCTCCTTCAGGGCCTGCTCGAAGGCATCACCTGCGGCACGCCTTTCGCTGTAATGGCCAACGAGCTTGTCGAGATAACCGGGCCTCACGTTCTTCCCACGGAACGCCGTGGCGGCGAAGCGCGCGAGGATCTCGCGGGCGTAGGCATCGTCCTGAGGCGCGTCTGCGCCTTTGAAAAAAAGGCGGGAATGAGCGGCGGTCGGCCAGGAGTCGAAGAGGGGGCCCTCCCACTCGACCCAGTCAATCCATAGCGCGGGATCCACGCCAAAACCGGTCCGCTCGTGCGCCTTGGCAGACAAGTGTGCGGCGTGCTCCCGGTTGTTGGGCATGCGCTCGCGGAAGGCAAAGACTCGCTCGCCCAGCGTGATGCGCTTCTTGGTCTCAGGTCCAATCTCCACCGACAAGGGCACGGTGAGCGTGGGCAGGGTCACGTCGAACTCAATGACCTCCGGCTTGTCCTGCGGAGCAGTGACGTGGCGGCAGTCGATGAGGTTCATCGCATCCTCCAGGGACCGCCCTCGGACGCCGACCTCCACGAAGTGACGCTCGGGCTCGGTGCAGGGGATCACACCGATGCTCGCGCGCAGCCGGTAGCGGCCCGGCGGCATGTCGTCGGGTATCGCCAGACCCACCTGCGGATTGCTGTCGAGGATGGTGAGCAGGGCGCCGGTCTTGGTCTCTGGCCGCGTGAGGTAATCAATCATCGGCGCCGTGTTCTTCTCCCAGACGCCCAGGCGGAACTTCATCTCAGACTCATCCACGATGCCGAAGTCTGTGGTAGGCCTACCATTCGACGCCTTCCACTGCTTGTAAGCGCGGTAGCCACCCATCTGGTAAAAACGGAGGATGTGGGTGATGCGTTGATTCGCCTCGTCCTCGGCTTCGATGTGGACTTTCCGGGTCTCGGGTCGCGGAGCGGTGGCGACTGCCTGGTCCAGCGCGCGGCGGGCAAGCGTGAGGTACTGCTCAAATTGGTCGCTCGAAAGGAAAAGGGATTTTCCGAAGGTGTCGAAGGTGCCGCTGCCGCCGTCGTTTGGGAGGTCCTTTGCGTCCACCCTGACGCCGAGGAGTTCTTCGATGGTGTTTTGGTATTCGCGCTTGTTGAGGCGGCGCATCGTGATTACGCCGCCCGTGTCGGCGAGCGCCTTCCGCGCCTCTACGATGGTGCCGGAGAGATGCCGGAGGAATTGCGACTTCTCGGCCGGTTCCGGCTGCTTCTTGTCCTCGGGCGGCATCTCGCCTGAGTTGAGGGCATTGAGGACTTTTTGCCAGCGCTCCGCAGTGGGAATGTCCGAGAGGGCGAAAGGTAGGTTATCCAGCCGGACATCCGCCTTGGGCTTTTCCGCGCCGTGGCAGTCGAGGCAGTAGTTATTAAGAAATACCCTCTGGTCCTCGTCCATGCTCGCCTCGTGAGGCGCTGCAAGCAGGGTGGAGAACGGAAGGCAAAGGAGCGCGGCCAGTTTCATGCTTCGCGCTCAGGCGAGGAGTTCCTGGATCAGGCCCGTGCTGTCACCGTGGGAAGCGACATCGAGGCCGTTCCCACGCAACAGCGTAAGCCAGAGGTTGCAGAGCGGCGTCTTGGGATCACTGAGGACAAGGCTCTGGCCGAGCTTCACCCCGGCGCCGCCGCCGGCAATGAGGGTGGGGCAGTTGTCCAGGTAGTGGATGCTTTGGATGTTGCTGCCGTAGGCCAGCGTGGTGTGGTCAAAAAGGGCGCTGCCATCGGGTTCCTTGATCGCCTTCAACTGGTCGAGCAGGCCGGCCAACAACTCGGCCTGCTTAGCGTCGCGGAGTTGGCTGGCCTCCATGCGCGCCCCGGGGCTGTAGTGGCTCAGATTGTGTCCGGAGAAGGGTATCTTGAGGCTTTTGAGCAGCGAGCTCACCGGCTGCCGGTAGGTGGCCACGCGCGTGACATCCGCCTGCAGGGCGGCCGCAATGAGGGCATACGCGAGTTTGATCTCTTCGTAGCCGGCGAGCTCGCCCTTCGGCTCCGGCAGGTCCGCGCTTGGGCGTGGTTTCGGCTTGTCCAGCCATTGTTCGTCCTTTGAAAGCCGCACCTCGATGTCGCGGATGCTTTGCAGGTACTCGGCCAGCTTGTCGCTGTCCTCCTTGCCCAGGCCACGTGCCACGCTGCCGGCGTCATCGAGCACCGTGTCGAGCACGCTGCGCTTCTGCTTGAGCTGCGCCTGCCGCAGCGCCAGGGGTGTCTTTTCCTCGGAAAAAAGGCGGTGAAATGTGACGACCGGATTGTTGAAGCCCGACACCGGTTTGCCCCGGCGGTCCCAGGCCAGAGAAAGGCCGGGGCCGTGCCCCGACTCCTCGCCATTCTCGCAACTGAGCTGAAGCGAGGTGAAGCGGGTGTCCTTTCCAAAAACCTCTGCAGCAACCTGATCAGCGGAGATGCTGTTGTGAAAGCTCTGCCCGGGTTCGCCGTAACGGTTTGCCCCGGTGAGCCAAAAGGTGCTGCCCCAATGCGCTTCGTTGGTGAACTTGTTGGCGAGGTTTTGGATGACGGTGAGGTCTTTTTGATGACGCTCGAGCGGCTTGAGCCCCGCAGGCAACTGCCAGTCCGCGCCTGTCTTTGTCTTGTCAGGAAACCAGGTCTCCTTTGTGACTCCCCAGCCGAAGCCGAGGAAAATCATGCGCTTCGGGGGGGTGACAGCCTTGGCTGCTGCGAAGGCCCTGAATCCGAGCGATTCAAGTAGCGGCAGCGCGATGAGCGCGGTGGAGCTGCGCAAAAATTGGCGGCGTGAGTTCATCGGGGGTTGCTGGGCGGACGCGCGGGAGGTGTAAGTGCCGTGGGGGGGGATTGTCTTGAATCACGCAAGGAGTTGCTTGACGACCCCCGTGCTGTCGCCGTGGCGTTCGGCTTGGACTCCGATGCCTTGGAGCATGGTGAGCCAGAGGTTGCAAAGGGGGGTGTCCTTGGGCAGCACGAGGTGGTGGCCGAGCTTGAGGTTTGCAGCGCCGCCGGTGAGGAGTGTGGGGCAGTTGTCGAGGTAGTGGATCGTGCGAATGTTGCTGCCGTAGGCGAGGGCGAGGTGGTCAAACAGGCTGCTGCCATCGGCCTCCTTCGTGGCCTTGAGCTTGTCAAGGAGGCCGGCGAGCAGCTCGCTCTGGGTAGCATCGCGCTTCTGCGAAGCGGCCATGCGGTCGCCGGGGCTGTAGTGGCTCATGTCGTGTGGGGCGACCTTGGTGCCGAGGCTTTGGAGCAGCGTGCCGACGGGTTGACGGTACGTCAGGACGCGGGTGCTGTCGGTCTGAAGCGCTGCAACAATGAGGTCATACATCACCTGGATTTCCTCCCTGCCCGCCAGACCCGGCTTGGGTTCGGCGATCGGCGGGCTGGACTTCGGCACGCTGAGCCATTGTTCGTCCTTACCCAGCCGAAGCTCGATGTCGCGGATGCTTTGGAAGTACTCGTCCAGCTTGTCGGTGTCCGTTTTGGTGAGGCCCTTCTGCAGGCGGCGCGCGTCCTCAAGCACGGCGTCGAGCACGCTGCGTTTTTGCGCGAGCATCGCCTGGCGCTCGCTGAGCGGTGTGCTTTCGTTCGAGTACAGGCGGTGGAACGCCGCGACCGGGCTATCCAGTCCCGCCAGCGGTTTGCCGCGCGGGTCCCAAGCCATCGACAGGCCGGGGCCGTGGCCCGAGTTGGCCACGTCAGGCGAGTTGAGCTGGATGGAGGCATAGCGCGTGTCCGCGCCCAGATGCGCCGCAGCCACCTGATCCGCGCTGATGCTGTTATGGAAGCTTTGCCCCGGCTCGGCATAGCGGTTGGCGCCTGTGAGCCAAAACGTGCTGCCCCAGTGCGCCTCGTTGGCAAACCGGTTGGAGCAACCCTGCACCACGGTAATGTCCTTCTGATGCCTTGCGAGCGGTTTGAGTCCTTCGGAAAGGTCCCATTCCATCCCGGTCTTCTTTACGTCGGGAAACCAAGTCTCATTTGTGACGCCCCAGCCGAACCCAAGGAAGACCATGCGCTTTGGCGGGGTAGCAACTTTAGGGGCGCTAAAGGCCCTGAAGCCGAGTGTCTCCAGTACGGGCAGAGCTATGGTTGCGGAGGTGGAGCGGAGGAAGTGGCGGCGGGTTTGCATGGGCAGGGGATGTCGTTCCGACACTAAATGGGAGTGGGTGGGTGCGGGGTGAGGCCGGGCTAGGCCGCGCAGGGTGAGGTGTTTGCGGAGCGTAGTGCGGGGGTGAGGCTCAGGGATTCTTCAGCTGCTCAAGGACAAACTGGATCAACTCGGGGCATTCAAAGAAGGAGGGGCCGACCTTGTGCCCTTCGCCGGGAATGACCTTCACGCTCATTGGAATTCCAGCGGCCGCGTAACGCTCCTGGAGCAGCTTGGTGTTCAGATCGTACGGCACCACCGCATCCGAATCGCCGTGTACGGCAAACAGAGGGACCTTGTGGGCGGCGAGTCCGGCGAGGTTGTCGAGCGGGTTAAACTCCCTGAGCCTTGCGACCAGTTCCGGCTCTCCCAGCTCAAAATCGGCCAGCGTCTGCGGTTTCGAATTCTTCAATGGCCAGCTTTCGAGATTGCAAACCGGGTAGATTCCCACCCAGGCCTTAACCTTCTCGGGGTGCCGGAACGCCCAGGCGAGCGTCATCATGCCGCCGCGGCTCTGGCCGAGCAGGATCGGCTTTGGCGAAAAACCGCGCAGCACCATCGCGTCGTAAAACAGCGTGAGCTTTGCCGTGCTGGCTGGCGCGCCGCGCACCTCGCCGAGATCGCATCCTGCGATGCTGATACCCGCATTTAGGAAGGTCTCGAAGTACGTCTTTCGCTCGCCGAACGAGAGACTCCTCAATGTCGGCGCGTACCAGACCCAGGGCTTGCCGGCGGCCGGCTGGGGCGCAGCCTCAAAGAATGCCGGGTGTCCGGCGACGGTGAAGGTTTCGACGGCGCTGGCGGGGAGGGCGCAGGCGAGGAAGGCAAGGGCAAGGAGGACGCGAAGCGAGGGCATGGCGATGGGTTTTGGACGGGGAAACGGGGTTGGGGGGAGTCGGTACGGGATTGTGCGCGGCTCAGCGCTGAGCAAGCCGCACCGGCAGGGTCGGCTGGGTTTTGAGCGTGAGCCGCACGTCGTCCACAAACTGCGCGCCAAAGGTGGCCTCGGTGCCCACGGGGTTATTGGGTTTGTGAACGAGAAGATGAATCACTGCGAAAGCCGCCCCGGGCGGAAGCAGCACCTTGGTTGTAACCTTCTGCCAGGCAGCCGTGGCGCCGCCGTGGCTGTTAAAGTAGCCGGATCCAGCCGCCAGCGACTCTTTTTGAGACAGGGGCCATTCCGCTGGAAGAGTATCCGGCGTGCCGGAGAATACAAAAAGCCGGCAGATGAACTTCACCTCCTCCCCGGCGTTCGGACGAGCATCCAGAAACCGGGAGGTCAGCTCGAGCATTGCCTCGCCACGGTCGACAACCGCCTGCAACGAGGCGAGGTCCACAAGCTGATACATGTCGCACGAAGCCGCACCGTGGTGCGGCAGCACCGGTTCCCGTTGCGCACGCTTAAAGCAGAGCGCGCGCTTCCCGTCTCCCGCTGCCACTGGGGTGCCTTCCACAATCTCGGCTTCGTCCCCGCTCCATACTCCGAACTGCACGGGAAATCCGGAGCCCAGCCGTGCGCGGGGTTCCTCGAAACTCCCATCCACCAGCGCAAACAATCGGGAAGCGGTGACCACCGCCCGCGGCATCACGTAGCCTGAAACGACAGACGTGAAAAACATTCCCAACACAATTCCAGCGGCTGCTGCAGTGAGCGGCCGCCATGAAAACCATCGAAAAGCCGGGCGAGGCCTGCCTCTTGGCTTGAGCTCGGCGAGAGAGCATTCGTTGTCCAGATAGAGAAACCAAAGCTGGCGGGCCTCGGCGCTGGATTTGAGCAGGGTGGCGATTTGTCGCTGGTCGGCAGCGCTGAGTTGCTCATTTAGCGCGGCGCTGAAGAGCCGGTGCCATTCGGGTGGGGCCGCTGTTTTCATAGGGTGGAAGCCGCAAGCCGCCGCTGGACGCATTCCGCAAGAGCACGGCGGATGATGTTGATCTTGTTGTAGATGGTTTTTGGGGCGCAGCCCTCGCGGCGGGCGGCTTCGAGGGCGGTCGTGCCCTCGGTGTAAAGGGTCTCCACGAGGGCGCGGCTGGGGCGGTCGAGCTTCTCGAGGCAATGCTCCAGAGCTTCCGTCCTTGCGGACCACTGCCGCACATGGTGCACCCGCTCAGCGGCCAGTGTCTCGAGCAGCTCATCGTCAAACTCCAGCCGGCAGTGACCCGTCACACGCTGGAAGTTGCGCGCCTCATAAAACGACACCGTCGTGGCCCAGGCGACGAAATCCGTTCCCGGCTCGAAGGTGCCAAACCGCCGCCACATCACCACGCAGGCGCGTTGCAGGACGTCTTCGGCATCGTGGCGGTTTCCGAGGAGTGACATGACATAACGCAGGAGCAGCCCATGGGCCTCATTGAGCAGCCGCACAAACTCCTCCTGCCGCTCGGCAGGGAGCGGCGGGGCTGGGTCTGGGGGTGACGAGTCGGCAGTCATTCAAAAGGGGTATGTATGAAAGAGGGTGCGAGTTCCCGAGACTTGGGTTTCTTCGCTGTTTTCGGTGCCTGGCGAAGGTAAGGAAAGAGGGGTGACACTCGAAAACTATTTCATGACTTGCTGGGATTGGTTCTGAACGGGAGAGTGAACGCGTGCGGATTCGATCAAGAAAGTGGCGTGGGGAATCGGGCCTTGTCAGGGAAATGGAGCGCCTCGAAGCGCTGTTCCAGTGCGCGATCCGCTGCACCAGCCTCGAAGAGTTTGCCGCGGCGCTCTAGGTGCCGTTGAGTTGGGGCCACGGTTAGCAAAGGCGTCTTTTTGAGGCTGCGGAGCCGAATCTGGATGAGGCCGCCTCTCGTGCCTCCCGCCCATGTCCGAGGAAGACCTACACCAGCCCCACGACAAGCTCTTCCGCGCGGCGTTCTCCAACCCAGAGACGGCTGCGGCGTTTTTGCAGGCCTACCTCGAGCCGGAATTGGTCGCTCTGGTGGACTGGGGTAGTCTGCAGGTTGAGCCGGGCAGTTTCATTGACGCCCAGATGAAGGCCACCGAGGCGGATCTTCTCTTCACCGCCAAGGTGCACGGGGAGGACACGCACTTTTACTTTCTGTGCGAACACCAAAGCAGTGAGGACCGGCTCATGCCGCTCCGGGTCCTCGCGTACATGGTCCGGATTTGGACCGGGGAGGCCGGGTCGGCAAAGGGTGCGGGGCGGCTCACGCCAATCATCCCGGTGGTGGTGGCCCAGGACAACCGGGTGTGGAAGACTTCCACCCAGTTCCATGACCTGTTCCAACTGCCGCCGCAAAAGTGGGAGGAGGTACGGCGTTTCCTGCCGGATTTCAGCTTCCGGCTGTTGCAGTTGGTGGAGCTGCCGTTTGAGGGGATCGCGGGCACGGCGGACGGGAAACTGGCGTTGCGTGCGCTCAAGGCGCAGGCGGTGGGGGAGCTGCTTGGGGACCCCGTCTGGGAACCATCGTTGTTGCGGGTGGTGTCTGCCCGGGTGCTGGACTATCTGATCCGCTACGTTTGGAACCAGGACGTTGACAAGGAAGGGTTCTCGTTGAGATTGAGGGAGCTGCCGAGAACGGACTTAACCCTAGAGACTATGACACTCGCTCAAAGAATCCGTGAAGAGGGCCGTGAAGAGGGCCGTGAAGAGGGCCGTGAAGAGGGAATGCGGCGGGCGATCCGGAGCCTTCTGGAGGTCAGGTTCCAGGTTGTGCCTGCGGGCTTGTTCGAGGAGTTGGGCCTTGTCAGGGAAACGGAGCGCCTCGAAGCGCTGTTCCAGCACGCGATCCGCTGCGCCAGCCTCGAAGAGTTTGCAGCGGCGCTCTAGTTGCCGGGGGCTTTTCCGCTTCTTGCGGGCAACTTTATGGGCGGGCACTTTCCCAGTTCCGTGCGCTTGTGTCCCTCCCGCACATGCCCGAGGGTATCGAAAACTCGCCGCTTCGGTTTCGTCGGGCGAGAAGAGGCTACAGCAGTGCCGGTTCCCTCGGGCCATGACGTGGTAACGGGTGCCTTCATATTCAAGGCGGACCTGGCGAGGCATGGGCTACGCACGCCGGAAAATTGTTCCCTTCCTCCTTTCAGGGAGCGACATCGCCCGGCGCGTTCCAGTTCTCAAACAGGTCAAGGTCCGGGTCGGCCACCGGTACTGAGCGCAGCAGACGCTCTTCCAAACCCAGCCGCACCAGCGACTGCAAAGATCGTTCCGGCCCCGAAAGACGTCCAAGCACCAGCGGAAGCATCCCGACGGGATACACCGCGCAAAGGCCTTCAAACGTGCCGGCCCGTTCCGGAACCGCGCCGCAGGAGGCCCCGGCCGCTTCCCACAACCTGAGTAGGTAGCGCTCGGACATCCTTGGCAGGTCAACTGCCAGCACCAAAACATGGGACGCTTGTGCCGTTTCCAGCGCCCGTGCAATGCCCGAAAGCGGCCCCAGATCCACCTCCGTATCGGCTGCGAAACGCACCTGTTCCGCCTCAAACTCTGCCCGCTGGGAGGCGCGTCCGCATACCACAACCTCCCCGAAAACTGCCCGCAGCTTGGACCACTGCAGCCGCCAGAGGGGCTGTCCGTGGACCTCGAGCAGCGCCTTGTCCCGGCCCATTCTGGAGGACCGTCCGCCGCACAGAAGCGCGCCGTTGCATGTGCTCATCCGTCCACCCTGAGCGTGCCGCCTTCGATGATCCGCGCCCGGAGTCCGCCCCGCCCGCGCAAAGCCGCCTCCGCACCGGGGGCCAGGGCGGTGTCCATCCAGTAACAGGGGCGGCATTCCTCGGTTCCCTCGAAAACAATCCCTTGGATGGAAAAAGTCCTGCCGATCAGGGTGTTCAAATCCACCCCCCGGGTGAGCACGTTCCGGCGCAACACCGCGGGCTGTTTTTCGCAAACCCCCAGATCCCCGCACAGCGAGCCGAACACCTCGCTCGAAAAAAAGGTCACCTGTCCCTTGTAGCCGGGTTTGTATTTGAAAAACCGGTCCCCCACCAACCCGCTGCCGGCCACGCAAGCCACCTCGGGCACGGAGACAATCTGGTGGGCCAGCGCGGACTCGTTGTGGCGGCCGAAAAAGTTGTGTCCGGGCGAAAGGTAGATGGCGAGAATTTGGAAGGTTTCCTCCATGGCAGGCAGCGTATCAGTCCGCCTGCGGGAAGCGAGTCCCGAGGCACCGGCGCTTGTGCCAAAAAAGTGGTCTGACCCGGGAAGCAGGTGCCGGCCCCGGCTGGGGCTGCCAGAGAGTACTGCTTGTGACGGGGGGGCGAATGGTGTGAGGTGGAAGGGAGATGGACCCGTTTGGCCGCACCATTGATTACCTCCGCATTTCGGTCACCGATCGCTGTAACGAACGGTGCCTGTATTGCATGCCCGAGGGGTACAAGGGCTGGGCAAAAAAGGCGGACCATCTGAGCGCGTCGGAGATCATCCGCATCGTCGAGGCCTCTTGTGCGTTGGGTTTTAGAAAGTTCAGGCTCACCGGCGGGGAACCGCTGTTGCGGCACGACATCGAGGAGATCTCCGCCGGAATCTGGGCGCTGCCCGGGGTCCAGACCCTTGGGGTGTCCACCAACGGCCTGCGCCTTGCAAAACACGCCCAGGGACTCAGGCAGGCGGGCGTCCGTTCCTTGAACATCTCCCTGGACGCGCTCTCGCCCGAGGTGTACCGGGGCGTCACCGGGGGCAACGTTGCAGAGGTGCTGCGCGGAATCGACGCCGCGTGCGCCGCCCAATTCGAGGTCATCAAGCTCAACTGCGTGCTGATGCGCGGGGTGAACGAGGATGAGCTCTGGCCGCTGGTCCAGTTCGCAGCCGAGCGTAAAATGCTTGTGCGCTTCATCGAGCTCATGCCGGTTTCCAGTGCCGGGGTGCTGGCCGAGGAGCGTTTCTTCTCTGTTCAGGACGCGATGCAGCTTCTCTCCAAACACGACACGCTCCACGCCATTCCAGACTACCGCCCGGGCAACGGCCCCGCGCGCTACTATGAAATGGCCGGCTCCAAGGCCCGCGTCGGCTTTATCGGAGCCCTGACCACTCCAGACTTCTGCGGAACATGCAACAAGTTGCGGCTGACCTCCGACGGCAAGCTGCGGCCCTGCCTCGGTCGCCACGGCGAACTGGACCTGCTTCCCGCCCTCCGCGGGGAGGGGGACCTCCAGTCGACGATTCTGGAGGCCATCCGCAACAAGCCCGAGAACCACGAGTTTGCGGAATGTTACGAACCCGGCCGCCCCATGACCGCCATCGGCGGCTGACATTCCCATGGTCCGCGTTCTTCTCTTCGCCCAGGCGGCAGTCCTTGCCGGGACTGACAGCTGTGACTGGCTCATTTTGGAGGCTCAAGGCGCCCAAGTGTTTTGGGGCTGGCTGCTCGGCCTGCATCCGGACCTTTCCGCACTGCGCAACGTGTGTCAACTTGCCCGCAACGGAGAGTACCTGCACGAGGACGGGTTGATTTTCCCCGGCGACGAGCTCGCCGTCCTTCCTCCTTTTTCGGGAGGCTAACCCATGGACCTGCACATCCGTTTTTGCACCGCCCCGATCACCCGGCCGCAGCCGTTGCCTGCAGACTCGCCTGGGGCCGGCGCGCGCGCGGAGTTTTACGGGACGGTGCGGGGTACGGAGTCGGGGTCCGAGATCCGCGGTCTGCGCTACGAGATTTACGAGTCGATGGCAGAGAAGCAGCTCCGGCGAATTCTCTTGGAGCTGGAGGTCCAGCACCCGTGCACTGCGGTGTCGGTGGTGCACCGGATGGGGGAGGTTTTGGCGGGGGAGGCGGCCGTTTATGTGGGCGTCACCTCGCCGCACCGTGCAGAGGCTTTTGGAATGTTGTCAGCGCTGATGAACCGACTCAAAAAAGAGGTCCCCATTTGGAAAGCCGAGGTGCTCGCGTGCTGAGCGTCGAACAGGTCTGGGAGGTGTTGGCCACCCGCATCCGCGCGCTTCCCGCCCGGCGCGTGCCTCTTGCAGAGGCGCTTGGCCTGCGCCTGGCTGAAAGCCTCCTCGCTCCCGCGGACGAGCCCGCCTTCGACCGCTCCGCCATGGACGGGTTCGCCGTAGCCGGGGCCGCTCCTGCCGGGAGTTTCCGAATCGTGGGGGAATGCCTGCCGGGCCAGCCCACCCCGCCCCCGCTCGGCCACGGGGAGGCGTTGCGCGTGTTTACCGGTTCCGCCCTTCCGGGGGGCGTCCGCGTGGTGATGCAGGAGGACGCGGTACTGGACGGGGAGCGCGTGGCGATCGGGCGGAGCGACGGGCCCTCGCACGTCCGGTTGCGCGGCAGCGCAGCGAAGAGGGGCGCGGTGCTCCTTTCTTCCGGAGCCGCACTCACGCCGGCGGGGCTCGCGGTTCTGGCCTCGGCTGGGCAGGTCTCCCCCTTGGTGACGCCCAGACCGCGCGTGTTCCATTTGACCACCGGCAGCGAGGTGGTCGACGCCTCCCAACAGCCGGGCCCCGGCCAGATCCGAAACACTAATGCGCCGCTGATTCGGGGGCTGCTCGCAGAGCACGGCGCTCTCTGGACGGGCTCGCGGCACGCCGGCGAGGATCCCCGGGAGGCGCTGCAAATCTGCCGGGAAGCGGAGGCGGCCGCTGTCGATCTGCTTCTGATCTCCGGGGGTTCAAGCGGGGGGGCGCACGACCACACGGGTGCGATTTTGCAGGAGCTCGGTTTTGAAATCGTCTGCCGCAAGGTCAATTGCCGGCCGGGCAAACCGCTTCTGATCGGAACCAAGGACGGGCAGGTGGCGGTTGGCTTGCCGGGAAACCCGGTTTCGCACTTTGTTACGTTTCATGCGTTTGTGAGGCCGCTCCTCGCGCTGCTCGGCGGGTTTCCCCCAGCCGTTTGGAGATATGTCCCTTTGTGCGAGGGAAACGTTTTGCGGGCGGATCCGCGCGAGACCTTTTGGCCGGCCAGCTTGCCCGTCGCGGGGGCCGTCGCGCTGCCCTGGCTGGATTCGGGGCACCTGGGTGCCCTGGTGGGGGTCGATGCGCTTATTCGCGTGCCTGCCGGCGGGCAGCCTCTTGCAGGCGAGTTGGTGCAGGTGCTTTGCTGCGGTCCGAATTGAACTGTCCCCGATGAATTCCCCTTTTTCCCATTTGGAGGGCGGCGAAGCCCGCATGGTTTCGGTGAGCCACAAGCCGGTACAGGCGCGCGTTGCGGAGGCGCGTTGCGCACTTTCCTGCCAGCCCTCGACCCTTGTGGCGCTGCGGGAACACGCCCTGCCCAAGGGCGATGTTCTCGCGGTGGCCCGCGTGGCGGGGATTCAGGCGGCCAAGGCCACCGCCAGCCTGATTCCGCTGTGCCACCCGTTGCCGCTTGACCAGGTGCTGGTGGATTTCGTGCTTGGCGGGGAGTGTATTGAAGTGGCCTGCACGGTGCGCACGGGCGCGAAAACCGGCGTGGAAATGGAGGCACTCACCGGGGCAAGCGTTGCCGCACTCACGCTTTACGACATGCTCAAATCGGCCGACAAAACCATGAGCATCAATAATCTGCGGGTTGTCAGAAAGGAGAAGGTCTGAGCCATGAAGGTTGCCCGAATCACGCTTAGTGACCGCGCCAGCGCGGGGGTTTACGCGGACCGCAGCGGCCCGGAGATCGAGCGCGTTTTTTGCGAGGCCTGGGGCGGCGCGGTGGAATTCGAGGCACACCTGCTCCCCGACGAGCGGGACCTCATTGCCGAGACGCTCCGCCTGGTCTGTGCGCGGGGCGAGTGTGCCCTGGTGATCACCACAGGCGGCACCGGTCCCTCCGCGCGGGACGTCACGCCGGAGGCGACACGCGCAGTCTTGGAAAAGGAGCTTCCCGGGTTTGGGGAGGCGATGCGGATGCTGTCCTTTCCGACCGTGCCCACGGCGATCCTGTCCCGGGCGACAGCGGGGATCCGGGGCAAAACGTTGATCCTGAATCTGCCCGGAAACCCGAGGGCCATCGGGGAGTGCCTGCCGCCGTTGCTCCCTGCGATTCGCGAAGCGCTCCGACATCTCGCTGGCGAGTGAGCGGAACGGGCTGTGAACTGGAGTCATCCGCAGATTTCTCGGATTCAGCAGATGAGTGGAAAACCATCAAAACATCTGCGGGAATCTGAGTCATCTGTGGAGCACTGTCCGAGCGTGAACAGGCGCTAGGGAGTCAGCGAAGGAGTGGAAGGGCGGACTTTCAAAAAGGCGCGGGCCGGTTCCAGGCGGATGCTTTCCAGGCGGTTTAGCAATACGGCCTCCCTTTTGAGCTGGGGCAACACCTTGAGCAGAGGTGACTGCAAGTATTTGACCCAGTAGGGCCCCAAATTGACGCGGCCCAGGGTTCCCGAGGCAGGCTGGAGTTGAAGGCGCCCTCCTTGGATTTGGACGCCGTAGCGGAGCTGCACATGCCAGTCCCTGGCCCGCCAACGGTAGACAGCAACAGCCCTGCAACCACCGGGTTCCAGGCGGAGTAGCAGCCGTTGCAAGGCCGGTGCCGAGGAGTTTTTCCGGGCCGCAGGTAGCAGTTGGGCCAGGTGGACATTGATCTCATCCAGACTGCATTCAAATTCCGACGCTTTCGGAGTGGCCAGCAATCCTGCAATGAAGGGTGCCAACGCCCGGGGTCTCACCGTCGCGGCCGGGAGGGGTTCCTCGTCTGGAGGGCGGGAAAGCTGGATCGAAAGGGCGAGCAAAGGAGCCAGAAGCAAAGCGCCGAGCAGGGCGTATTGGAGGCCCCTGCTCCAAAAATGCCTGCTCTGCGGAGCGCCCTTTGTCGGTGCACGGGGGGCCATGGAAGCCTCCTATGCCTCGGACTTTTTTCCCTTTTTGGCGGGGGCCGGCGCTGCGGGCGCTGCGGGCGCTGCGGGCGCCGCAGTAGCCGGGGGGGCGGCGGCCGCGGCAGGCGGGGCCGCGTCGCTCTTCGCTGCCGTCTTATAGCTATCGGAACGGTAGTCCGTTATGTAAAATCCCGAGCCTTTGAAAATCAGTCCGGCACCGGTGCCGATCTGGCGCACCACCTTGCCCTTGCCCCAGGTTTTTTTGGAGCAGGCTTCCTTGGGGCAAACCTTCAGCACGTCGTCCTTCATCGACTGAAAGAACTCAAAGGTCTTGTTGCACTTCTGGCAGTGGTAGTCGTAGTTGGGCATATTCCTTAAACGGGTCGCTCAATGTACCATACGCCGCCCGCCGCACAAGGCTGCGGACCTTGGGCTGCGAACCTGCATTCCTCGGACCGGCGGTCCTTGGACAGGGGAGCCCCGCCCCTCGCCTCCCCTTCTTACTGCGGCGCCAGTTCCGAGGCCACCCTCTGGAATTCCCCCCGAATCTCAGACCCGTCGCCGTTGGGCATGCCTGCCCGTTGGATGAGTAGCACATACGCGAGTCCTTTGACGGGGTCGCCCCAGCTCTGAGTGGCGTAGGCTCCCCCATGCCCGAAGGTTCCCTTCGAGAGCGCCGCAGTCGACCCCAGAGGGTCGCGCACCACCTGGAACCCGAGGCCCCAGCTCATTCCTTCCACAAAGCCGGTTTTAATCTCCCCGCTCTGGGTGGTCGTCATCAGCTCCACCGTCTCTGGTTTGAGCAACTGCTTTCCCTCGAGCGCGCCGCCGTTGAGCATCATGCGGTAGAACTGCGCGACGTCCTTTGCGGTGGAATACAAACCACCGGCTGGATACGGGGTGCGCCGTCGGTCCGGCAGGCGGCCCTCAGTAAAGTACACGGTGGTTTCCTCCAGCTTGCCTGTTTCCTTGTTCAGTTTGTAGCTTTTGGCCACCCGCTTAAGTTGTTCCTCTGATGGCCAGAAGGTCGTGTCCCGCATCTGCAGTGGGTCGAACACGCGTTCCTGAATGAACGTGGCGAAATCCTTACCGCTCAACACTTCCACAATCCGCCCCAGGGTGTTGATGCCGGGATTGGAATAGGTCCACTGGGAGCCCGGCTCAAACTGCAGCGGCTCCCGCGCGTAGGCCATCGTCAACTCGCCGAGAGTCGAGACGGTCCTCGGGGACTTCACGTCTCCCAGCCCGGCAGTGTGAGTAAGCAGGTCGCGGACGGTGATCGGCCTTTTTGGCCGGACCAAAACCAGTTTTTTGGCCTCCTTTTTTTCCACCATCCACTGGTTCTTAAACTCGGGCAGGTACTTCTCCACCGGCTCGTCGATGGACAGTTTGCCTTCTTCCTGGAGCATGAGCACGCACACGGCCGTCATCGGCTTGGTCATGGAGGCGATCCAGAAGAGGTCGTCCTTCTGCATGTCGCGCCCGATGCCGAGGTCGCTTTTGCCCACCGCCTCCCAGTGGGCGATCCCCGACTTGGTGGCCACCAGCGTCACCGCTCCCGAGACGGTCCCGTTGTCCACAAAACGTTGCATCTGGTCCGACACGGTGTCGGCCCGGACCGGCAGGGGACATAGCGAAACGACGGCGGCTAGGACAGCGAGCGAGGATCGGAGGAGGTGCATAGGGGGGTGGGAGGTGTTCGGGAAAGGATGCCTTACTCTGTGGAGGGGGGCAATCTCCGGGGTCGACTTCCAGCGGGAGGCGCGCGCTTCCCATCGGCTCAGTAGAGCAGGTAGGGGGAGCGTTCCGACCGGAACTTGTCCACGCCGGGCTTCCAGTTTTGGGCGATGCGTTGCACGGGGGTGCCGCGGCTGAGCAGGTCGCGGATGTCTTTGCTGCCGTATACCTTGAAGAAAATGTCGAGCTTCTCGCCGGAGGACTTGGCAAAGAGGTCGGGCTTGGAACGGCGGTTCACCTCGTTGAGCAGCGCAAGCGCCAGAAAGGTCAGGTCACCCTTGCCCCGCGGGTCGATGGAAAGGCGGCAGCCCCCGAAGCCGTCCCCCAGATAAGGGCGTGCCTGGACGCCGTCGATGTTGAGGCTCTGGACGTAGCGGGTGAAGGAGTCGGGGTCGATTCCCTTGCCGGCGCAGATCTCAAAGGGGGCGGGCCCGTCGACGCCTGTTTCGAGCCCGGCCAGCGAGCCGACGATCCCGGTCGCAACGTAGTAGGCGGGCGAATCGTGGCGCGGGATGTTGGGCGAGGTCTTGATCCACGGCAGGCCGGTGTCCTTCCATACCATGTTGCGCTGCCAGCCCTGCATCGGAACGACGTTCAACTTGCAGCGGGCGGCCATCCACTGGCGCTCGTTGAGCATTTTGGCCAGCTCCCCGCAGGTCATGCCGTGCACGTAGGGCACCGGAAGCTGTCCCACAAAGGAGATCCACTGCGGCTCGACCGGCGGTCCCTCCACGCGCACCCCGCCCAGCGGGTTCGGCCGGTCCAGCACCACAAACTGGAGTCCCGCCTCGCCGGCGGCCTCCATGCAGCGCGCCATCGTCGAGATGTAGGTGTAGGAGCGGACGCCGATGTCCTGCATGTCGTACACGAGCACCTCCAGCCCCTTGAGCATAGCGGGCGTGGGCTTGCGCGTTGCGCCGTAGAGGGAGTGGACCGTCAGTCCGGTGAGGGGGTCCTTCTGGTTGTCGACCGATTTGCCAGCGAGTTTCTTACCGTCGAGCCCGTGTTCCGGGGCAAAGAGGGAGACCAGTTTGACGCCGGGGGCCTTGGCGAGAATCTCCCGGGTGAGCCGGCCGCGCGAATCCGCGCCGGTTTGGTTGGTGATAAGGCCGACGCGCTTGCCCTTGAGCGTCTCGAACTGGGTGGCCTGAAGCCGGTCAATTCCAAGCTGCATCGCGTGCAGGGGCAGCACGGTGAAAACCAACATCAGAGCGGCAAGGAGAATTCGCATGGGCAAAGAGGTGTCACAAAACGCAAAAACTCTGCAAGCGCAAGGCAAAGCCGGGCCGGCCCCCCCTTTTTGCACATAGAGACGGCGCCCGCTGTTGCGGGGGGTTGCCAAAAGGCAGTCTTCGGAGCGAAGGTATACGTCCATTTATGATCCCGGATCCGAGCCGCAAGTACCGCGCCTACCCGCCCATCGCCCTGCCTGACCGCCAGTGGCCTGGGCGCACCCTGACCCACGCCCCGATTTGGTGCAGTGTGGACCTGCGCGACGGCAACCAGGCGCTTGCGGTGCCGATGAACGTTTCCCAGAAGCTGGAACTTTTTGACGCGCTCCTCAAGTGCGGCTTCAAGGAGATCGAAGTCGGGTTTCCCGCTGCCTCCAACACGGAGTTCGCCTTCATGCGGCGGCTCATCGAGGACAAGCGCATCCCCGAGGACGTCACCGTTCAGGTACTGGTGCAGGCCCGCGAGGATCTCATCCAGCGGACAGTCGAGTCACTGGTGGGCGTCAATAAAGCGATCATTCATCTCTACAACTCCACCTCACCGGCGCAGCGCCGGGTGGTTTTCGGCCTGGAGAAACCACAGATCGTCGAGATGGCAAGGCGCGGGACGCGCTGGATTCGGGAGCGGTTGCCGTTGCTGGCCGGTTCGCAGATCCGGATGGAGTATTCGCCCGAGAGCTTCTCGGCCACGGAGGTGGAGTTTTCCCTCGAGGTGTGCGAAGCAGTGGTGGCCGAATGGCAGCCGAGCGCCGAGAACCCAATCATTTTGAACCTGCCCGACACGGTGGAGGTGGCCATGCCTAACGTGTACGCCGACCAGATCGAGTGGTTTTGCAAAAACCTCAAGAGCCGGGAGACGTCGATCATCAGCCTGCACACCCACAACGACCGGGGCACCGGCACCGCCGCGACGGAACTGGCCCTGCTCGCGGGGGCCGACCGGGTCGAGGGGACGCTGTTTGGAAACGGCGAGCGCACCGGCAACCTCGACATCGTCACGGTCGCCCTCAACCTCTACATGCACGGGATCAACCCCGGACTCGATTTTTCCCACATCAACGCGCTGCGCGAAGTGTATGAACGCTGCACGGGAATGACCGTGCCGCCCAGGCATCCCTACGCGGGGGAGTTGGTGTTCACCGCCTTTTCGGGCTCCCACCAGGACGCGATCCGGAAGGGGTTTGCGGAGCGCGAAAAAAACGGGGGTGAGGCGATCTGGGATGTGCCATACCTGACGCTGGACCCGTCGGATTTGGGGCGGGAATACCGGGAGGTGATCCGGGTCAACAGCCAGTCGGGAAAAGGCGGGGTGGCCTACCTGTTGGAAAGCCAGTTCGGGATCGAACTGCCCAAGGATTTGCAGCGGGAGTTCGGGCCGCTGGCCAACGACCTGGTGGACGCACTGGGGCGCGAGGTGACGGCCGCCGAGCTCAAGACGATGTTCTGGCGCGAGTACGTGGAGCGGCACACGCCGCTGGCGCTGCACCATTTCCACGCCGACGGCGTCGAGGGCGTTTTCCGTTGTCGGGCGAGTTTACGTCTGGACGGCGCGGATTTGGCGGTGACCGGCGAGGGCAACGGGCCGATCGCGGCGTTTGTGAACGCACTGGCGGGTGCGGGGCTTCCTGCGTTTGAGGTGACCGATTACCGGCAGGCGGCGCTGGGCAGCGGCACGGAGGCGAGCGCGATCTCGTATGTGCAGATCCGCACGGGCGACGGCCGGCTGGTGTGGGGGGCGGGGGTGAACACGCACATCCAGCTGGCGTCGATCGAGGGGGTCGTTAGCGCGCTCAACCGGGCCGGGTTGGCCGGGGGGCGCTGACGCTGGACAGGATAAGCCGGACCAAACCAAACAGGGCTAAGCAACATGCCATTTAGAGTCTGCAAGTCGTTTGAAATTGAAAACGGGCACATGCTTTCCAAGCACCCCGACAAATGCCGCTTTCCGCATGGGCACACCCGCAAGGTCGAGTGCGTGCTGCGGGCGGACACTCTGGACACCAACGAAATGGTGTGTGACTTCAAGGTCGTCAAGGAGCTGCTCGGCGCCTTTCTGGACACCTACGACCACGCTCTTTGCATGAACACCGACGACCCGCAGTATGCCCATTTTAAGGCGGCGTACGGCGACCGGGTGATTGGTTTTCCGCACCAAGACCCGACTACGGAGGTGCTGGCCCAGGCCGTGTTTGAACACCTCTCGGGGCGGCTGGCCCTCTACGTGGCAACTGTGCAGCCCGGTTACCCAGTGCGGGCAGAGGTGTGCCTGGAGCGGGTGCGGGTGTGGGAGACAAGCAGCTCCTGGGCGGAATACTGGCCGCAGGCGCAGTAAGACGAATACCCCTAAGCAGCTAACGTTCCGCACCGCCAACCGGCCCCTCTTGCTCCTGGCGGGGGTGGAGATGGATAGCCGAGCGGCAGCGAGGCTTTGACCCTCTCGACATTGCGTAGTGACTGTCGGAGAAGAAGTGGAGCGGGTGAAGGGAATCGAACCCTCGTATGCAGCTTGGGAAGATTGGGCGGAGTGTTTATTTTGAGCGGTTTATCAAAACCGGCCACGTTTTAGGCCACGCCATTTTGCCCTTATGCAGGCTGATCGCCAGGCACTTACAGCTTTAGTGTTCGCAGCTTTTGGGTCATTAAAAGCTGAGTACTAGGGTGTCCGTGCAGCAGGTTCCAGTATGACCTGCACCGCGTGGTGAACCCGAGTCGAACCCGGCGAAGGCCATTCCGATTTGGGTGCGGCATCAGACCGCCCGGCCCGCTTGATGGCCTCCCGAATCCGAGGCCAGAGCGCCTCCACGGGATAGCTGGCTTTGGCGTAGGTTCCCAAACAGTCGGTTCCGCCCAGCAAACCGGAGAGGTTTTCCCCAGCAACAGACGGCCAGGCGTCGCGAAAGTGCAGCAACAGCCACAACTCAAAACAGGGCTTGCTCGCCGCCAGCCGAAAATCCCCTTGGACCTGTTCTTTCAGCACGTCGCTGCGCTCAGAGACCGTCCACCGGTCGGTGTCGACCACCAGCCATGCCGAATCCCCCTCGATCCAGTCGCGGTTCCGCCGCCGCTTGGCCAGTTCTTCCCGGAGCCGCTTCAAGACCCGTGTCGGGTTGCTTTCACCGGGACGCCCCGCGGAGACCAGCACCGTCACGACCTCGCGACAACGATGCCGCAACATCTCGAAGTAAATCGCCTCGGTCTTCTCCCCCTCCGTCGCAAGCAGCACTACGGGTTTGCGGATCCGCGCGGGAGAGGGGCGCTGATAGCGGGTTGTTTTCATCCGGATCAGATCGTTTGGTGAATTCCCGCTCGAAAGTACGGACGGTGCTTTACGACAGGCACCCCGCCAAAACGGCCTGTGAGGTAGTTCCGCTGCAGTTCGGTGTCGAACCGCAGATCCTTGAACTCGCCCAGGGATCTCAGCGTCGTCGCACCGGCGTCGTTCTTTTCCGCAAGCCAGATTTCGTCCCTTCGAAGCAGCTCCTGGTCCATGAGCGTGGCATCGTGGGTCGTCACAATCAGCTGGGAGCGCCCTTCCGGGGTGCGCCCGTCAAGGAAGGCCGCCAATGCCTCGCGTGCCAGGTGCGGATGCAGGCTCCGGTCCAGTTCGTCTATGACATACACATGGCCAGGGCCCTTACGCGACAAGGCATGAAACGCCACGGACAGATCCAGATAGCGAAGCGTGCCGTCGGATTCCTCATCCAGTCGGAATACTGCTCCTCCCGGTCCCGAGCCTGCGTGTCGTATCCGCAAGGTTGATACCCGGATGTCGCCGTCCTTCAACCTAACGAAGAACCGCATCCCATGACGCTTACCGGTTCGAATCAGCTTCACCTCGTTGGGACCGAGGTTGGACCGCAGTTCATCTTTGAGCCCGGCAGGCAGGTCGCTCATTTCCTCAAGCGATTTCTCATCGAGTTCCAAGTCCTCGATGCCAAGATCCGCCGCCTTCAATCGCTCCAGTAAAAACTCGCGGAACCCCTCGCGACCGGACGCTTCTTCCTCCAGAAAAATCGGCATCGAACCCGGGTCAATGATGGTGATCCCGTGTTCAAAATACTGGAAAACGGGGTCAAGTTCGCGAACGGCCCGCTGCCGTGCCTCGGCGAGAAACGGTTGGTTAGGGCGCGTCCCCTCGGCCACGAAACGGAGGAAGTCGCGGCGGGACTGGCTTTCCGCAAGTTTGAGCAGGCCCTTGAGTTCAAACCCGTCCGCGCGGCTGAAAATCACCTCTTCCGAGGTTCGGCGCACCTCGACAAGCTCCTCCCGGAGGACCGCGGAGTCTCCGATGGAAATGCCGTACCGGTAGAGCTTGTCGTTGGAGGCTACAAAATCAATTTCCAGTCGGGTTGGCTCCATGGAAGCGCCCGGACATAACCGAAAGGGATGACGCAGGATGGCGTGGCCGGCTTGGATTCCGAGCGAAACCAGTTGCTTCAGAAAGCCTATGGCCTCGGTGAGGTTTGTTTTTCCCGCTGCATTGGATCCGTAGATCAGCGAAATCGGAAGCACGCTGGAGGAAAGGGCTGGGTGCTTGGCTAGACGCTCCGAGTGCCGACGCTCGCGCCCCGCGGTGAGTAACAGCGCCGCTGGTGCGTGGAAGGAACGAAAATTGGCGACCTCAAAACGGACGATCATGGAGAAAAAATATCTGAAACCGGACGCTATTCAGTAAAATAATTCCGATAAACTTGCCTGAGCGTGATTTTTTCACGCCATTTGATTGATCGAGGCCAAAAAGTGCGTTTCAGCACGGGGCGGGTGTTATTTGGCAGTTTGACGAATGAATCGTTAGATTGTAAGAAGTTCCCATGCTCGAACGCCAGCTGCAACCCACGCTTCACCGCTTCGCCAAGTCGTTTCCCGTGGTGGCGATCACCGGTTCACGGCAGTCGGGCAAAACCACCCTGGCCCGGAGTTTTTTTTCGGATTTAAGATACGTCAGCCTCGAAGACCCGTCGGAGTTCGCCTTTGCGCAGGAGGATCCCAAGGGGTTTCTGGCACGCTTTGCCAAGGGGGCCGTTTTTGACGAGGCCCAGCGTTGGCCTGCTCTTTTTTCGTATCTGCAGGGAATGGTCGACGAGGACCGGACCCCCGGGCGTTTCGTGCTCACGGGTTCGCAACAGTTCGGGTTGCTGGCTGGAATCACCCAATCTCTCGCGGGCCGCGTGGGGATGACGCGCTTGCTGCCGCTTTCTCTGGTTGAGATTCCTGCGGAACGCGTCGGAAGTTTGGATGAAATGCTCCTCCGGGGCGGCTATCCCGCGCTGTATGCGGGCTCCGTGGAGTCGAGTGACTGGCTGGCGAGTTATGTCGCCACCTACGTGGAGCGGGATGTGCGGCAGGTGCTGGAGGTGCGGGACTTGATGGTGTTCCAGAGATTCCTCAGGCTTTGCGCAGCGCGGACCGGGCAGCTGCTGAATCTAAATGCCCTGGCCGGCGAGGCTGGCATTTCTCACAGCACGGCCCGGGCATGGATGTCGGTCTTGGAGTCGAGCGATATTGTTTACCTGCTCCCCCCGTACCACAGAAACTTCGGCAAGCGGTTGGTCAAGACGCCCAAACTTTATTTCATGGATGTGGGCCTGGCCTGTTGGCTTCTGGGCATCCGCTCGCCCGAGGTCCTGTGCGTGCACCCGAGCAGGGGGGCGTTGTTTGAAACGCTGGTGGTGAGCGAGTTTCTCAAACAGCGGTTCAATCTTGGAAAGCCGGCGGATCTCTATTTTTGGCGGGACAACAGTGGTCTCGAAGCGGATCTGCTGTTTGAGCGGGACGGGCGATTGCAGATGGTGGAAATCAAGTCAGGCCAAACCGTGACGACCGACTACGTCCGCGCCGCCCAAAAAACGACCCGCTTTGCGTCAGAGGAAGCCTTGATGCCCTGGCTTATCCACGGTGGTGAGGACGCCTACGAACGCAATGGGGTGCGCGTGTTGGGATGGACATCCTTTTCCAAAGAAAGCCTCTGCTGAGAATGCGGGACGAGCGGCGGGTGCTTTACGACGGGAACACAGCTGATGGCGGTCCTCGCCCGCTATGAGCGTGAAATCACGCTGCTGCTGGAGCACAGGACCCGGCCAGGGGCGGACTTGGTGACTGGCAACCTTGATGGCGAGGGAAGCTTTCTGGCTTCCGGCGGATGACGTCACTCTGGAACCAGAGAAACTCGTTGAGGAACCTCAGATTTGTTGATTTGCAGTAACTTAATAGTGAAAGGGCAAACTTCTCATGAGCGGTGAGGTGCAATCGCTCTATGAGGAGGAATCCTGCGGCCGCGGCAACGCCTTAAGACGCTCCATCAGGCGCGACAGCGGAATTGCGGTAATCGCCTCCGCAAGCGGAAATTCATGCTCACCCGGATGTACCACATAGAGCTTCTCCAGCGCGAGGTCCTGCAGCGCGGTGCGCATGGACTTTGTCGTCCCGGGCTGGTCTGAAAACTTGAACTCGAACCCCAGCCGTCGCCCCCCGTGCAGCAGCAGCAGATCCAGCTCAGCGCCGCCGTGGGTTCCCCAGAAATACGCGTTCCGATCCCCGCACACCTGCAGAATCTGCTCCAGGCAAAAGCCCTCCCACGAGGCGCCCAGCTTGGGATGCCCCTGCAGTGCCGCCACATCGGGAACACCCAGCAGCGCATGCAAAAGCCCGGAGTCCCGCACATAAACCTTAGGCGAGCGGACCTGCCGCTTCTTGAGATTCTCAAACCACGGCGGAAGTTGTCGCACCACATAGGTGCCACTCAGGATATCGAGATAGCGTCGCGCCGTGGGCTCCGAGGCACCCAATGCCCGCGCCAGTTCCGCGAGGTTGAGCACCTGTCCATGATAATGCGCAATCATCGTCCAGAAACGCCCCAGCGTGGCCGCCGGAACCTGAATCCCGAACTGCGGGATATCGCGCTCCAAAAAGGTCCGACGGAAATCTTCCAGCCACTGCCGGGCCGTAGTGTCATCGGCGGCAAGGTAGGCGCGCGGAAACCCGCCCCGCCACCACAACCGCGCCTGCGCATCGGCTCCCAGCTCGGAGAGCGCAAATCCGGTGACATCGATGAACGATACCCGCCCTGCCAGGCTTTCGCTTCCCGCCTTCAGCAGCGCCGGGGAGGCGCTGCCCAGAATCAGGAAACGCGCCGGCAGATCCAACCGGTCGGCCAACACGCGCAGCAACGGGAACAGATCGGGGCGCCGCTGCACTTCGTCCAGAATCACCAGCCCTGTCAGGGGGCGCAGTACCAGCTCCGGGTTGGCCAGCCGAGCCAGGTCCGAGGGGGCTTCAAGGTCGAATAGGTGCACCGGTCCGGAAGTGTCCGCGGCCAGCATCCGCGCCAGTGTGGTCTTGCCCGCCTGGCGTGGCCCTACCAACGATACGATGGGGTTGTCTCGGAGACGACCTCGGATGGTCTGAAGATAGGCGACCCGCTGCGTGTTCATTTCCTTGAAAATCTAACGCGCCCTTTTAGAAAAGCACAACAAAAGACTCCGGTTTCCCAGCCGCCGAATCGTCCATGCCTCAAGCACCAGATTGCCCAAGGCACCGATCCCAGAAAAAGGGGTTGGCGGAAGGGCGTAAACCCGCCCTTCGGGTGGCTTCCGATGTGGCCGCCGCCAAGGAAGAGACTGCGGAATACATCCGTTTTCGAGCCTTTGATGATGGGTACTTCTGCGACTTGATCCTCGACTACCTCCAGACCTTTCATCAGGGACGCCGGGCCGATTTTGAGCGGCTCCTCGCGTGTTGGGATGGACATCCTTTTCCAAAGAAAGCCTCTGGTGAGAATGCCGATTTCCCGAGCATGGACGAATGGCTTCGGTGACGACCGCGTGGTATTGTAGGCAGATGACTCCGGCAGACATTCGGCTGATGACCGTTCCCGATAAAATCCGGCTCATGGAAGCCCTGTGGAGGGATCTCTCGGAAGGCGACAAGGTCGTTGAGTCTCCGGATTGGCACGCCGAAGTGCTCGCGGATCGGGTGTCCCGGCTCGCATCAGGTAAGGACACATTCATTGACTGGGATGTTGCAAAGAAACTCCTCCGTGAAGAATGCGAACAGACAATCCAAGCCGCAGCACGGCAGCCCAGATTCATCCGGGACGAGATGACGCGCCTCTGAAAGGAAAAGACCGTTTCCTTTCAATCTGCGCTCAGGCCTCGAGTGGCCCGAGTGGCTGGCAAAATGGCATTCCTGCCGCCATTTTAGGTCGCAAAATGGAGGTCGCGTTTCGTTTTGACCGTCATCGCCTATCATTGCTTTCTACTAGCATCGGCGGCACTGGCAAAACCTCATGGACCCAGGCCCTTTTTCCAAACACCCCGGCACATCTATCCACTCGCCCCCACCACCCTGCGCAATCTCTCGGTCCGTGCGCCTTTCAGAAGAATTGCCCTGCGGCGACATCTACCGTCAGGTCCTCCTCTACGGCGTGACCTGTTTACCCGCTGCGGAGTTTCCTCGCGCTCTGCAACCGGACGGGTTCCCTGGCTGATGTGAGGCAAGCAAGACTGGACCTTGAGTTCGCCGCCCAGATGTCGCCACGACTTCGGTGCACTCCGCGCTGTGGCCAACAAGCGTTATGCCATAAAAGAAAGGCTCCTCGGCAGAAACTGTGGGTAAAAGTCGGAAGAAATTGGGGGGCCTCGCTCTCCATTACCCCCCAAGGCTTCGCCGTTGTTAGGGGGGTAATGGAGAGCTTCCTCCTGTGGTTGCGTTGAGGTATCAACACAGGTGCACGAAACCAAACAAGGAGGTCAGCTATTTCTCTCTCAGTTAAAACCCTCTTCAATGAAGTGCAACCTTTACGCGGCTTTGTCTGCGAGCACGCACGGCTCGTAAAGCAAGACGATGCACCGATGCGGATTGAAATTCGGCTGCGCCACGCCGCCCGCAGCAAGGCAATCTGCCCTTGTTGCTCGCAGCCGGCTGCCGGTTACGACACGCAGCCACAACGGCGCTGGGAGTTCATCCGGCTTTGGGGCATCCGGGTCGAACTCCTCTACTGTCCGCGTCGCGTAGAGTGTGACCGTACCCCCGAGTGTGGGATCAAAGTGGAAGCCATGCCGTGGAACGAAGGGAAGCATCCTGCCACACGGGCCCTGATGGTCTTTCTCTCGCAGTGGGCCCGGCGCATGAGTTGGAAGGAGGTGGCAGG